>NZ_BAOS01000005.1 GCF_002443295.1 Candidatus Scalindua japonica
TACAATCGGCAAGACACTGTAGAGAAAGAGCGCCATAATAGCAGGAGGCCCACCAATACCCAGTAATGGAATCATAAAAACAAGAATGGCCAGTGAAGGAATTGTCTGGATTACCCCAACAATGCCCAGAACAATCTGTCCCAATTTCGGTAGTTTTGCGGAAAGGATACCTAGAGGTATTGAAATTATAATAGCGGCTGATAATGAGATTGCTACCAGAAAAAGGTGTTCTCCTGTATGGCGCATCAATCGGCGAATTGCAGATTCTTCAAAAAATTCAGTTTGCAGAGATAACTTTTCCAAAAGGAAGTCGGAAGCTATCTTACTTTCCGATACCATTTCAAGGTTGGCACGGGAATTCATTTTGATCATTTCTGATTCATTTATTTTGCTTTGAAGTTCTTTCAGAACAGCTACCACATACGGAGCACGTTTTTCTAAATCAGATCGATACAAAATAACAGCATTGTACATAGGAAAATGATTCAGGTCGTCTTCCAGTAACCGCAGCCCATAATACTTTATCCTGGCGTCGGTTGAATAGATATCAATTGCCTGAATACTACCTTTTTCAAGACCTCGATAGGCAAGATCATGATCCAGACCTCTTACATTCTTCTGTGGTAAATTGTAAATTTTGCGTAGGGCCGGCCAGCCGTCTCCTCGGTCCATGAATTCATTACCAAACCCGAATTTTAAATCAGGATAGTGGCGCAGGTCTGATATCTTTTGAATCTTGAGCTCTTCCGCGACTTCCTTGTTCATCCCGATTGCATAGGTATTATTAAAACCCAACGCCTTTGTCATTTTAATATGATGCTTTGTCAGGGCCTGACGAATCTCCTCTTCGCTATATACTCCCTCACCTGCCAGGATTTCCTCACTGATTGTGCCTGTATATTCAGGATAAATATCAATCTCGCCTTTTTTTAAGGCATTCCATAGTACACGGGTACCTCCAAGTTCACGCATATAAACAGGTTGTTTGCCAGTGCTCTTTATTAGATGAGTTACTATCTCACCGAGAATTACAGATTCAGTAAACTTTTTAGAGCCAATTTTGATCTCTGCTGTGGAACTCTGTACAGAAAGAGGAAGGATGGTTATGCTGAGAATATTGCATACAAAAAGGGGTAGGATAATAAAGTATGTTTTCAACTGGAATCCTTCCTCTTAACATCTAAAGGACTCCGTTGAGCATTAATAAAGCTTGTAACAAATGCATCGGCTGGTGATTGTATCAGATCTTCGAGTGTACCTTTCTGTAAAACTCTTCCATCCCTCAGTAACGTAATAGTATCCCCAAAGAAACCGGCTTCCGCTATATCATGAGTTACCAGAACAACTGTTTTGCCAAGTGCTTGAAATATCATTTTCAAATCCTCCTGGAGATCGGCCCTTATCATCGGATCAAGTGCACCTAAAGGCTCGTCTAACAGGAGCACGTCAGGGTCTAACATAAGAGCACGCATCAGACTCACCCTCTGTTGCTGACCGCCCGAAAGCTGTACCGGAAAACGCTCAAGCCCTTCATACGGAAAATGCGTCAGCCTGGTTAGCTCATTCAGCCGTCCATTAATCTGTTCATCACTCCAACACAGGTAGCGTGCCATCAGTACTATGTTTTCATGAGCGGTAAGGTGCGGAAAAAGACCTCCCTCCTGGATAACGTAACCCATTTTTCGCCTTAAAGAAATCACAGTCTCAGGAGTAACTTTGGTTCCTTTAAAAAAAACAGCTCCACTGTCTGCTTGTATAAGGCCTATAATGAGCCGAAGTATAGTTGATTTTCCACTGCCACTCTGGCCGATGAATGCCGTTGTCTGACCTGCAGGAATGGTCAAATTAATGGAATGAAGTGCTGCTGTTCGACCATAAGTTTTAGAAACACTATGTATTTCAATCATAAAAAGGTATGTTTTTAACTAATCGTTCTTGTCTGATTATATGCCCGGTATGTCATTATCGTTTCATAATATAATGAGTTGTAATTCTATTTTGATTGGCAGGTGGAGGTATGTACAGGTACACTTCAGAAAGAAATCGCGCAGCCATTTACGGTTTTGTAACCCATTCGCCACAACTTGTATGACTAACAGAAGTACTTCTTTCCTCAAATTAAGCTAATCAAAATATTTATCATAAAAATCTTTGGGGACATCATAATTTTTTTTACCTGCAACAGCAAAGTAAAATAATGGTTCTCCTTCTATTGAAACACGGTGACGGTATCTCTCTAAATGATATAAATCCATATACTTAGAGAAAATTAAATCTCTAATCATTCTTGAGAACCCGCTGTCGTCACTATTATCAAGAAATGTTTCTTTTATATTAAATGCTACCCAGCCTTCTGATTGGATGATATTAAATGCTACCATAAATGCTTTGGGTGGAATGTCACCAAACCCTAAAGCAGCGACTGTTGTCAAACAGTTTAACGACCATGAAGATAAATCCTCTGCCTCACTTTCATCTAAATTACACAAATCTATAGTGTCATAAGCATCGTATATATGTGGCCTGTCTCGTTCTGTCGCCCGTTTTGCTTCTGGGATAATATCAACACCTACAAGCCTGGAAACACCATGTTTTTTAAGTTCTGCACCCATTAGTCCATTTCCTGCTCCTACGTCTAGTACCCTGAGTTCTGTGAAGTTTTCATTTGTTTGCGCCACACTTGTGTTAAGAATTTCAGTCACTTTTTTTGGAGAGCAGCATTTGAGACGATCATAAAATATCTGTTCATATAATCCCGGGATGTTATAAATCACGTCGTAATCATGAAATTTAATCTTTTTTTGATCCTTAGACTCTAATAAATAAAAAAAAGCTTCATCCTGGTCAGCATTTTGGCATTCACTTTTCGGAAATTGGATTCTGTATCGTTTGTTATTCATAGATTTTTTTGATAAAAAAATTTTATTAAGGACATTATATATAACCTAAGTTGAGCGATTTGTATTTGCTAAAAAGACTTAAAACCCACTTAAAAGGCAATAGTAATTTGTTATAATACATTTTCAAGAAAACAAAATCCATCACCCATTAAGTGAGGAGAGTATTATGAAGAAAAATGTATTTAAAAGCAAGTGCAAGATTAACAAAATCGGAGTAACAAATGACACATTAACCGGCAGAGGAGGCATGTCTTTATTTGTTAAATATTTAAGTAGTGTAGAAATATACCCGTTATTAGAAGAGTTTTTTGGAGATATCAGAAAAAGTGGCAAAGGTCTTCCGGTGTGGAATATATTCAAACAGATATTTTGTTGGTTTTATGATGGGACGAGTCGCCACCTAAATTCATTTGATCAATTAAGAGCAGATGAGGGCTATGCATCAGTAATAGAGAATTCTCAGACAGAGATGGTGTCGTCACATCAGATAAAACGGTTTTATAAATCGTTTTCATGGGTATGTGGAGGCCCATTTCGGAAGATATTACGAAAGATGTTTATTTGGAGGTTAAGGCGAGAAAACCCTGAGGTCATAGACTTAACATTAGATACAATGGTTATGGACAACGATGAAGCACAGAAGCGCTATGGAGTACAGCCCACCTATAAGAAAGTAAAAGGTTTCCAACCTTTACAAGCAATTTGGAATGGTAAGATAGTGGATGCGGTCTTCCGAGGTGGAAAGAAACACAGCAACTATGGTAATACCGTGGTGAATATGATGAGAGACCTTGTGCGGGTAATCCGTGAGGAATATAGTGAGACAGTCACGATAATAGTCAGGCTTGATAGTGGATTTTTTGATGAGAAAATATTACAAGCATGTGACAATCTTGGAGTAGGATTTATCTGTACTGGCAAGATGTATAAGGGAGTAAAGGAGTATGTAGGTGTCCAGTTAGAGGACCAATGGGATGTCTACAGCAATAGGAATCAAGAGTGGAAGTATTTGGAGTTTGGTTATAGATGTGATTCGTGGGAGAGGTTTTATCGTGCAATATACACCAGATTGAGTCATGATGGAGAACAAAGGTTATTGGACTTTGCGCGGCCAGATAATGTAATTCTCACGAATATAGGAGTTAATCCAAAGGTGTTAGCCAACTGTAGTACTCAGGAGGAAGAGAGAAGATTGTTGCATACAGAAACAATTATAGAGAGCCATCATATGAGAGGAGCAGATGAATTACCGCATAGAGGGTTAAAGGATTTTGGATTTGAAGAATTACCGTTTAAGAGATTTGTACCAAATAGTGTAGTATATTATTGCATGCTCATATCATATTTTTTGTTTGAAACATATAAGGAAGATGTATTAGACGGAGTAATGCCAATCGGCAGCTATGCAACAACTGTAAGGAGAAAGGCATTAGACTTTGCAGCAAAGATAATAGGCACTGGCAGGCAGTTAATCCTTAAAGTAACACAGGCAGTAATGGACAATTTGCACTTTGATATATTATGGCAACGAAGTCAAAAACCCATACCAATAATCATATAAGCGTGACAAGAAGTTGAAAACAAGGTTATCTGTGGGAGAGGTATGTCCATGTTCCGGAAAATTGTACTAAAAATGCATTTCTAAAAGAATTTTTTTAGTAAGCGAAGGTTTATTGCCAAACCGAAACAATTTTGGCTAGAAAAAATTGAATATATTTCATTTTTTTTTGTCGTAATATTAAAACCGCTCAATTTAGGTATAAATTTACTATTAAATTCCTTAATATTGTTTAAAATATTTCAAATTCAACCTCTGATTACGTCTGATACAAGTGATTTCTGCATATGGCTAAAGAAATATCGAGCGAAATATAGACTCTTCATAAATCTAATGAATTTAATGTTTCCCGCATTTGAGCATTTGCAGTTTTCCTTATTCGTTATGTACAGAATAATAGACAGAAGCTGATATTACCATTTTGAGTTATTGTAATTATTTAACATCGCCTGATCCTTAGTCACTAATACATCTCCACCTAATGCTGCATTGCTTACAATGATCCTATCAAAGGGATCTCGCGTCCATTTTAAGTTTGTAGCCTTTGTAATAATATTTATAAAGTCTTTATTACATACCTCCAGTCCTATTCGGTTTGAAAGATCAGCAATAACATCGCTAGCTTTTTTTGTAATGCGTTTAATCTCATATAGATATTGCAATTCAAGAATAACTATAGGAGAAACAAAAAGGTCATGTTCATTGATCAAGGCTATTGATAAGTTGCTCAATCGCCCAATATCTCCACTGTAAAGCCAGACAACTATGTGTGTGTCAAGGTAGATCAAGATTCACCTCCTTGTCCCAATGTATATTTACCAGATCACCAGGATTACCTTTTATGAAATCAGGCCTTCTTTTCAATTTACTGATTTTATCCTGTTTTTCGACAGGCACTATCTTTAATTTTTTTCCTTTTCTGTTAATTTCCACAGGAACTCCACTCCGAGCAATCTCATCAAAAATTTTATATATATTAGTCCTAAGCTCTGTGGGAGTTACTGTTTTCATTTTCACACCTCCTTTTACCATTGTTATATTTAGACGTTGTCCATTTGTAATTTAATAAAAAAATTGCCATATCACAGATTATACCAGAGCTGTCGTACATGTCAATAATCAATAGCGTACGCACAAGGCTATGTTTAAAGAAGAATATATACTTGGGTAAAACAGAAATGTGGCAAAAAAATAACTACACAAAAAATCTAACCGGAAGATGTAGGTTTCAATTGTAAAATCTACCCATAATCTCTTTTTTTCTGTTCTTATAATCTTCTTCTGAAATTGAACCCTTTATCATTCAGGGCTTTCAATTTTATTAGTTTATCATGTATGTCTTTATCTTTACTCTTTTCTTCTATGGCGTGTTCTGTTATTCTCACTTTTCTTTCAACAATTCCACCACTACTGCCTGCTTCAATTGAATTATCATTAATTTCATCACCACCAGCCATACCAAACAAATTACTACTTAAGTCAATAATAAGCCAATTTGGACGTCCCGGTGTAAATCGTTGTCCTTCGATGGCAACAAGTCTCCAGCGACAGCCTCTCTTTACTACAAACGGATCTTTAAATATAGATTTATTGCTCTCTCTGGAATAGGTGTCCATCTGGATTGCTCTTCCGTCAGTAAGCCAGCTCTTTTTGCTTTTGATTGCACTGAATACAATGTTAAGTTCGTTGTTTGTCATAAACAAACTAAAATAACTTCGAGTATTGACCTTAATCTCATCATGAGGACGCGAAAAAACTAAAATATCTTGTGATTCGTCAGCCATTGAAAAAGCACTTATAATAGGAGGTATGATATTCTGCAGCTCATCCTCCCGAAACACCATTCTTTCTTTTTTGCCGGTAATATACCCACTTTCTTTGTAAAAGACAGATGAAAGGATATTGAAAAGCCCCACCTCCGTAAAGTAATATGGATGATTGAAACTTCTCTCTATTACATCTCCTTTTTCATCAAGTATTTCTCGTATCTCAACAGAAGCATTTTGGTCGTTAACCGTTACTCCAACTATTTTACTATTTCTGTGAGTTCTCTTAGAATGTGAGGAAGAACAACCAGATGATAAATATAACGAATAAGGTTAGATTGTGTGAGGGACGAACCACAATCTGAACCGTTTGTTGGACAAGCCCGTTGTTTGGGTGCTAAACATTGTATAAGAAAATATCTTATGAAGATTGCTTCTCTTTTTTACCGCAGAAGCTATGAAGCCAAAGAAGTGGATTTTTCAATTGCTGTCGTCATGCTTTAGGAGCTACAGAACATGGTTTTTCGGCCATTTTACCTCAAATTTGGGCAAACGGGGGCCATCTCGACCCGATAATGCCGTTTTTGCAAATCTTAGATGCATAGCGGATTCGATTACATAACCAGAACAGCCTCCTCTTTTGTTAACTTGTAGGGGAAAGACCTGGATTTGTGTGATGGAGGTATCATCGTTTTTATGATCTTCATTATTCCTCCACAGCATTTGCACGTAAGCTTTGGACGCTCTCTGAACCAGGCTGACGACTTATTCGGGTTGATACCGGTAAGGTACTGAAGCAATGCAATCAAGCGTTTGCTATTAGGGTGGAGGAAACCAAAGTTCCGTGTTCGCCTGAAACCTTTGGGTAGAACATGCTGGAGAATCAACCTGAGAAACTGCGGGCCGGGAAGTGTTCTTGTGAGCATTTTTTTGCTCTTACTATCCTGGTAACGAAAGGTCACCTGACCATCTTTGCACGTAATAATATCTTTCTCTTGAATGACCCCTTTGTAGAGATAACGACCAAGATAGACCAGTGCCTTTTCACCGTTGCCGACAAATTTGCAATCGACGACCCATGTTTTGGGATAATTAACTGGAAGCGTAAGAGCCGCTTTGTTCACGGCATCGAGCATTTTTGCTCGAAACACTTTAGCCAGCGCTTTGTGATTGAAAAGGTACCGCGTCTTTCCTTCGCTTTTTTTGAAGCTCCAAAGCTTTTTCTTCTGATTGATGGCCCCGGCTGGCATTACCAGATGGATATGCGGGTGGTAATCGAGAGAGCGAGAGTGGGTGTGCAAAACAGTGATGGCTCCAGCGTTTCCTTGTAATACGCTGTCATTTTGGACAAAGGTTTTTACGGTTTCCCAACAACACTGTATCATTATCGAGTAAAGCAAGCGTTGATGCTGCCATGCTAATGATCGAAGCTCTTTGGGTATAGTAAAGGTGAGCATAAAATAGTCAGCAGGCACTTCTTTTTTCAGTTGACGCTCCAACCACTGCTGACACTCATGACTCTGACAATGAGGACAATTGCGGTTACCGCAGGAGTGCGGTACAAAAACCTGTTTTTCACAGTCATTACATTGGACCAGCATGACGCGGCTTTGCGTAGTGCGACAATCCTTCATGGCTGCCAGGGCTTTGAATTGACTTGGCAGGATCGAACCATGATAAAGAGTGATAAAGTCAGCAATGAAGGTCTCAATTATAGAGGAGAGAGATATCATATAACATTCCCCCATTCTATGGAAAAACCATTCATCAAATCATTAATTAATTGCAAGGCATTACGATTTGTATGAGAGGTCAGGTGGGTATATTTGGCAGTGGTTAAAATACTGTGGTGGCCGAGGATTTTTTGTACTTCAAGCAGATCAACACCCGCCTCAATCAGATGGGTTGCGTAGCTGTGTCGCAGACTGTGTGGTGTAATTTTTTTTTAATTCCACACTCCCGGGCTACCTTACGCAGAGTGGCCTGAACGCCATTTCTATTCAGAGGTGTTTTTGCCAGGTGGGCTGATTTCAAGCCACCATGACGGCCTGGAAATAGAAAGACAGGATTGCGATGAACAAGCCAAAAACGGCGTAAGAGATTCAGGGTTACCTTTGGCAGGGGTACGAAACGGTCTTTATTGCCTTTGCTATCGCGGATATGCACCCGCATTCGCTGAGAATCGACATCGCTAACCTCAAGACGTAGTCCTTCACCCAGGCGGAGACCAAGACTGTAAAGAACAAAGTAGAAGGCCCGGTAACTGAGTTTTCTCGTCACCTGGAAAAGTTGGTGGGCTTCATTAATGGTGACAATATCGGGCAAACGTTGCGTTTTGGGTGGTTTAATAAGATTTACTTGCTCCCAACGCTTATGAAGCACATGAGTGTAGAAAAACTTTAGTCCGTAGAGGTCTAATTTGACTGCGCTCCATGAATGGGTATTGAGGAGATTGGAAAAATAGTCAAGTAGTTGCTGTTCAGATAGATCGTGTATCTGATTGTCAAAATAATCACCGATCCGTCGGATGGCACGTGAATAAGCCTCGATTGTTTTTGGCCGGAGTCCTTTCAAGCGTAGGTGCTTTAGATGCGTTTGGTAATTTTTGTTGAAATCGGATTGAGATAATGTTTTCATAGACCTGTAACCTCCTATTTGTTAATAGATTCACCCTCCCGTTGAGGGTGTGAGGTTACATTATATAATAAATTTCCGATTTTGTTCTCCGCGATAGCGGCTTCGTCCAACAACAGAAGTATAGATACAATTGATAAACACCCAGGGTAGCGATAATGATATTCAGTCATACGTTTGCTTTCCTGAAATAATTTTTTCTTTAAAAAATTTAATTTAGATGGCATAGAGAATATATGTATATTATTCAGTTCATATACATAATAACACGTAATGACTTGAGGATAAAAACGTAAATGGAGTTTTTCTTAGTACCTTGAAATTATTGCTGCATTAACTAAAAACCGTTGGGGAATGATATCATGAAATATTTATAAGGTGAACGAAAAATTCAGGTACATTATGAAGACATAAATGTACCTTCCGATGAATGGCAGGAATATGAAGAGAAGATATGAATCCCTGGACATCAAAAATAATATAGTTATAATCTTCTCAGGTTTAATATGAAGAGACTATCACTATCTATTCAAAAATTGTATAAACAAACAATTACATACCGGCTAATTTATCATACTCGCCATAGAGAATGTTTTCTTCGTACCTCATTCTGTTGCGAAGTACTGAAAAAAGAATCCCAAAATCCAACAAAAACCTATCACCGGAAAATCCTTTTTCATAGCTATCGAAAATTTCAAAAGCAATGCCGGATACATTTCCCCAGTCTTTTGCAAATACATCTAATTCCTTTTTGAGTTTTGTATTTTGCACTGCTGCTTTTCGGAGAGCAGGATAAAACTTTTCCTCCTCCTCTTTGAAATGCTCAAGCAGATTTGCTTTTATTGATATTAGTTTGGTTTGTCCTTTTTTTGTAAAAAACCCAAGCTCTCTACACTCCTTGAGCGTGTCAATAATTTCCGTATGCTCTTTTTTTAATTCTTCAATTAGTGCTGACATTTTTCCTCCTATTGCTTTTTTCCAGTGGTTTGCCTTATAAACGGTGTAAAAAAATATTAACCTTGACATGATAAGGTTTTCAATATTCCATACCTGTTGTTCTTTCTCAGCTATCGCCAGGCTTTTAGAGCCTAGCCAATAATTCTAATATATTATTTTTTAAAACATGAAATACCGTACATTCTTAGCTCTTTGTGAGGTAAATTTCACGTGCTTTCAAATTATCTTTACCTGTCTTACCTGTTTCAGTATTTTTAGAATGTTTATCTTTGCTTTCTGCAGATTTCAATCCGGTTTGATTTTCTTCTTCTGGAATGTGATAAATTATGTTTTCTGAATTATCACATTCCGTATACTTCTTAACTTCATACAATTTTACTTTTGCCTTTAGAGTCTCAGACCAATCCTTTAAATCGTTGGATACGGAATCTATCGGCATACCGATAACAGGAGACTTACAGAAAATCTCTCCCAGAACATTACGAATGTCATTCAAGAAGACCCCCTCATTCTCTTTGCCAAATCCGTCATCATTAAACTTCTTCATAATATTCTTGTCCTCCCTGAGTCGCTGTATAATAAGCTCTATTATCAACTGTTTTGTAGTCGACCGTTCAGCAGTTACCAGTTGTTTTATAACTTGTGGGACTATATGGTTCCAAACGTTGTGCCTGGCAAGTGTAGCATTCATAATAAACCATTGTCGGTTTGCGATATCAACTGCAAGCCCATCCGTAATCCCACCAAGACCATCTTTATTTAAAACCAACTCCCTTGACAGGAAGAAAGAACCTGGCCCAAAGAAGTAATCTGTATTTTCTAAAACCATCTTTTTCAACTCTTCTTCAGAAGTAAAAGAAGATTCGAAAAATTTACTCTTTCCAGATATTAGCATTTAATATACCCTTTTCTATAATGCATAAGCACGGAAGCAGAGCGATCTCTCCCGAACATTTTTATGAATCTATTTATTCGCTCTTCATTATTTAAATAGAGTCAGTATAAAAAGACCATGACGTAATATGTTAATTAATACATTCAAAATGAATAGCAAAATACATTCCATTGTCATTCCCAAACTTATTATATAGCAATTATTGTTCTAAGGTATGGTAAACATACACTTAAAGTCCTAAATCACGTTGCTGATCGAATTGATTAATTACAAAGAAATAGATATGGTTTTCTTTTTATAACACTTACAAGGTAAGGTTGTCTTATTTTATTACACTATCTGGAATATACTATGAGTGGGATCTGTTTTAAGGCACGTTAATAATCGCCCATCAAAAACAGGTCAATTTTTTCCCCTTCCTGATTGAAATTATATAGTAGCCTTACTGTTTAGTCTTTTTAGATCTTCGCCTTACTATTATCTAATACCTTAGTTTTGTCCAGGCTATCTTTAAGTTGAACGTTGACTTCGAAGGATTTTGTTTAACGCCACTATGAGATTGCTGGCATCGTGTTTGGAATAGGTGTCGAGATCGCAATTGTGGAAATATTTATTTATGTAGTTCCGGAAATGGGACTCGTCCCAGCCAAGGTTCTTTTTTATCTGTTTAATATAATACTTTTGCCGTAATGTTATCCCTTTCCCTGTGACACGATAATGCAATGTACGCACAAAATATCGCATCAGCTTATGAAACTGGCTGTCAGTTAAATCTTTGGATGAACGAACACATGCAATCCGTTCAAGTATATTACGATACTCCTCATCAGTCAAAGAGAGTTCTTTCTTAACAATGTGAATAACCGCCAGTTTTTTATTGTCCACAATGTCCTTAAAACTTTTTAGAAATTTTGTATAAGATGTTTTACCGCACTCAACATATCCGGCTTAATGTAATCAGCCCTGGTATCATTCTGGTACTCTCTACCATATCCGGTCAGTACTAAATATGTAGTCAAACCCAACTTAAACCCGGCTTCAACATCACTATCTCTGTCCCCTACAAGGGCTATTTCATTTGCATTAAGTTTCTCTTTATCCATAACATCTTCGATTAATTTAGTACCGGGTTTTCTACATTGGCATTTCCGGGTATATTCGGGTATTGTTCCGTCAGGATGATGGGGACAGTAAAGGACCTTCTCTATTTTACACCTGTTTTTATCAAAACAACTAAGCATATACCGTGTCAGATCAAGGAATTGCTTCTCTTTATAATAACCCCTTGCAATACCTGCCTGATTTGTAATTATATAAATTTTTATATTACAGTCTGTTAGTAATCTGAGGGCTTCAAGAGTACCTGGTATTAATTCAAAATCTTCAATCTTATGAACATAGTTCCTCTCATAATTTATTGTACCGTCTCGGTCCAAAAATACAGTTTTCACTCTGCTCATTAATTGGTAAGTCCTATAAAAAAAGCCAGGAAAATATGGAAGTAATATTTTATTGAAGACTGGTTACGAGGTTTTTCAATATCGTTTTGAGTTCCGGATCATAGTTTTCTGAAATGCCAAGCCTGTTAGCCTGAGATTCTAACGCAATCTTGAGTATCATCTTTTCTCTGGACTCTGCTGCAAGTTTACTCACTAATTCATCATTACGGTCTCTCAACTCTCTTAATTGCGTCTCTTCTCTACTGATATCCACATCTCCTATTATTGGATCCTGTGTGCGATTCTCTACTAATTTGATAACCTTCTGTATCTCACTGACATCTTTTTCAAGTATTTTTATTGTTGTTGCGAGTGATGTGTATTTTTCTTTAATGGTTGCATAATCTTTAATTATTTGCCCTTTCTCCACACTCAAACCATATCTAACAGCCTCCAACTCTTTAGTTTTGATATCAAGTTTTTTGATCTCTTGGTTAAGGTCTTCCACTCTTTGCTCTAATAATATCGTCTGCACAACCTTATTTCTGTATCTATCAGCAAATCTTATGGATACAAACAGGCACACTATGCAGATAATAACTAAAGCACCGCCTGCAACAAGGACTCTTTTAAATTTTTCATCTTGTGTCAATTTCATATTTTTTAATAATTATTCCCTTTGATATTTGAGCTCAAGTTTAATATATTATTACGTCTTAAACTTTACAAGTTAATTATTGTGTAATTATTATTACAGAAAGTGGATATTTAGTTGGAAAATCTCCTCAAAAAGACACAATTATATGACGTACATGTAGATCTCGGTGCCAAGATCGTAGATTACTACAACTTTAAGATGCCATTACAATATGATAGCATCATAAGCGAACATAAGTGTGTAAGAAGCAATGCCGGTCTTTTTGATATCTCACATATGGGAGAATTTGTAATAGACGGCAAAGGGGCGACGGATTTTGTTCAGAAGATAATAACCAATGACGTAAAACACCTCCAGGATTGTACGGCAGTGTACTCCCCTATTTGCGACGAGGAAGGCGGAACTATCGATGATATTATAGTTTATAAATATACCTCTGAAAAATATATGTTCGTAGTAAATTGCTCCACTACCAAAAGAGACTTAAAGTGGATTAATAAACATAAAACTGAAGATATAAATATATATAACAAAAGCGACCAAATCTCCCTTCTGGCCCTTCAAGGACCTAGATCTGAAGAGATAATGCGACTCATTTTTGGGGATAAATGCGCCTCTCTCTCTCGTTTCCAATTTATAGAGATAAATGAACACGAAATGAAACCAACTATATCCAGGACCGGTTACACCGGAGAAGATGGATTTGAGATATTTGTCGACAATTCACATTGCATAAAATTATGGGATCTATTACTAGAAAAAGGAAAAAAGATGGGACTGAAACCTGCTGGCCTTGGAGCGAGAGATACCTTAAGACTGGAAGCCGGTTACCTGCTCTTTGGCCATGAGATTGATGATTTTACAACACCTTTTGAAGCAGGTATCGGCTGGACCGTAAAATTTGATAAACCTGAATTTATTGGAAAAGAACCTTTATTAAGATCAAAAAAATATGGTTCAAAGAGAAAACTTATTGCGTTCAAGATGCTTGATAAGGGCATCCCCAGAACAGATAATGAGATCGTCCTCAATGGCAATGTTATAGGCAAGGTAACAAGTGGGACTTTCAGCCCTAGCCTGCAAATAGGCATAGGTCGTGGTTATGTGCTTAAACATATTGCTGAGCACAAAAGCCAGATAAGTATAAGGATCAGGGACAAAGATTTTCCTGCAAAGATAGTAAGTACTCCTTTTGTCACCCGGGATCAGTGATTTTATGTCGGGTATGAAGATCCGACTAAAACAATAACCTTGACTCCGCCTAAGATGACGTCACGCTGAGCGCCAGCCAGACGTCATTCTGGCCGGTAGTCGAAGTGCTATTAACATTAAATTTAATATATACCTAATCATGAACAATAGAGAATACAAATTTAGCGAAATAGAGAAAAAATGGCAGGATTTCTGGGAAGGGAGTGGTCTTTTTCGTGTAGATGAGGAATGCGACAAAAATAAGTTTTACTGCCTCGTCATGTTTCCATATCCCTCCGGTACACTTCACGTAGGACACGGCAGAAACTATATTATAGGAGATGTTGTCTCCCGCTACAAAATTATGAAAGGGTACAGAGTACTCTCTCCTATTGGATGGGACGCCTTTGGCCTGCCGGCTGAGAATGCGGCAATTGCGAACAGCATCCATCCCTCCATACATACAAAGAACAATATCAAAAAAATGAAAATACAGCTCGAAAAATGGGGTGTAGGCTACGATTGGGATAGAGAAGTCGCATCCTGTGAACCTGACTATTACAAATGGACACAATGGATTTTCCTTAAACTATTTGAACAAAATCTGGCATATAAAAAGAAAGCTGCTGTAAACTGGTGCCCTTCCTGCGCGACAGTCCTGGCAAACGAACAGGTAGTTGACGACCTTTGCGAAAGATGTGATACAAAGGTCAAACAGAGGGATCTTGAACAGTGGTTTTTTAAAATCAGTGACTATGCACAAAGGTTGCTTGATGATCTTGATACACTCGACGGATGGCCGGAACGAGTAAGGACCATGCAGGCAAACTGGATTGGCAGGAGCGAAGGCGCAAAGATCAACTTTGCATTAGACGGGTCTGACAAGGCTGTCCCATGCTTCACCACAAGGCCTGATACTATATTTGGCGTCACATTTATGTCATTAGCCCCTGAGCACCCCATTATAAGCGAATTGATTGATGGTACTGAGTACGAAAAACCTGTATCAGCATTCATTGAGAGAGTAAGAGGGCAAAGCACCATTGAAAGAACTTCTGAAAGCACTGAAAAGGAGGGTATCTTTACAGGCAGATATGTCATCAACCCTGTAAACAATGAAAGAGTGCCTTTATGGATTTCAAATTACGCACTGATGGGGTACGGTACCGGAGCTGTTATGGCCGTACCTGCTCATGATCAGAGGGATTTTGAATTTGCAAAGAAATACAATCTGCCCATAAAACTCGTCATTCAACCTGCAGGCGATGATACTATTCTAAATCCGGATGAGATGCAGGAAGCATATGTTGAAGATGGAGTACAGGTTAACTCCGATCAGTTTAACGGCATACCGAACAGAGAAGCTATCCCAAAGATTTTAGATTTCTTTGAAGAAAAAGATATTGGAGAGAAAAATATAAATTTCAGACTGAGAGACTGGTTAATATCAAGACAAAGATACTGGGGCGCCCCTATACCTATTATTTATTGTGATAGCTGTGGAACAGTACCCGTAGCAGAGGAAAACCTCCCGGTACTTCTACCGGACCATGTAGAATTTAAGCCGCATGGACGTAGCCCGCTTGATGATGTAGACGAATTTGTAAAGGTGACCTGCCCAAAATGCGGAGGCGGTGCAAGACGGGAGACGGATACGATGGACACCTTCGTTGATTCGAGCTGGTATTTTCTCCGGTATATTTCATCTAAAGACAATAACCAGGCGTTTGACACGACAACTGCTAATAAATGGCTGCCGGTTGACCAATATATTGGAGGCATTGAACATGCGATCTTACACCTCCTCTATTCACGGTTTATAACAAAGGTATTTTTTGATCTCAAACTTATAAACTTCAATGAGCCCTTTAAAAACCTTTTCACACAAGGTATGATCATAAAAGACGGGGCCAAGATGTCTAAGTCAAAAGGGAACGTTGTTAATCCTGATCTGTTCACCGATAAATATGGAACGGATACGCAGCGCCTCTATACCCTATTTATTGCCCCGCCACAGCGAGACGCTGAATGGAATGACAGGGGCGTGATCGGTTCATACCGTTTCCTGAACAGGCTATGGAACACTATTACGTCATTTGAAGAACACTTTAATACTATTCCTACATCAGAGATCAAACGCAACTTATTTTCAAAAGAGACAAAAGAACTTTACAGACAGATAAATATAACAATAAAAAAAGTTACTGAGGATATAGAAAAATCCTGGAGTTTTAACACAGCAATCGCCTCAATAATGGAAATGCTGAATATAGTAGTAGATTTCAGCGCTGAGTTAAGAGGCAAGGATTTTAATGATGAGGTTAATATCAATGCTTTGAATGTCCTGAGACTTTCTCTTGAGACAACGGTTAAGATTCTGGCTCCATTCGTACCCCATATATGCGAAGAACTATGGGAGATACTCGAAAAAAATCCAAGTATATTCTCCGAACCCTGGCCGACGTATGATGAGAGCGCAATTGCAGCCGATGAGGTGGAAATGGTGATCCAGATAAATGGTAAAGTAAGAAGCAAACTGGTTGTACCGTCAGAAATAAATGAGGATGACTTAAAATTACTCGTAATGGAAAACAAAAAGATACATGAAAATTTGAATGGAAAGAGGATAATTAAAACTATTGTAATTCCAAAGAAGCTTGTAAACCTCGTGGTCAGATAAATAACAGTTTTCTACTATTAATAAATCGGATGAGAGTCCCAAATGCCTGTAAAAATCGTTTTTTGTTTTTTGTCCTCTTTTTATTACAAATTAAACCTGTCCCTGGACAGATGAATATTTCTCACCAGATTAGAGATATTTATGTGTCGGATGATAAAGGAAATGGAATTCAAAGCGAACTATTTAAAGTAGACTTTCAAGATAGTCGATCTGGATTGGGCACAACTGATGAATATGGATATAAACAAATTTATCTGTTATGTAAAAATGGAGATCAAATCGAAGTTATTCCCGAAAGTGGAAACTACTTTCAACGAACAATTGATTGTACAAAGAGCAGGACAATAAATGTAGAACTGGGTAAAAAGAGGCTCTATAAACTTATTTTTATTAATGGCAATGAAATAGTAGCTGAAATAGTAGCTATGGACCATGAAAAAATTAAGATTGATCCCGTTGATGGTCTTCCAACGGTAACAATATTTTTTAGAGACCTGGACCAGATAATTACAGTAAAAAATCTCAAAACTACCGGTAAAATTGGAAGCAGGGTTGTAACAGGTGCTGGAATTGGCGCCGGAATTGGTGCTCTCTTTTTTGGAATTGGTGCTATCCCGGGCGCTATTATTGGAAGTATTTTTGGTGGAACAACTTCAACAACAGTTATTGGAGATGGAAAAGACGTGTTGCCAATATATTACGCACCGAAAGCAAACTTAAAGAAGGAACTGAATTATTAAGCATTAAGATAGTAATAATTAAAATGAAGTGAATTTCAACTAACAAGTTTATGTAAGTATGTAGTTTTTACCCAATCTTCATTTCTGTACTTTTTCTGATAATGAGTAAGTAAGTGCATGATCACATCTTTAACCTCCAGCCTCTCAATTTCCTTGATCCTGAAGTAATTCCACTCAGGAAAAACACTGAGCCATTTTTTCATCTCCCTATGAACATTTTTTATCTCTTTAATACCATACATCTCATTTTCAGCATACCATTTAACTAAATGACCTTCCAATTCCCTCTCCCACTGTTTCATTATCCTGGTTCTTCCTACACCCGATCTTTTGCCGTTATTCGTTAATTCCATCACCTGGCTTCCATGTGCAATCAATTCATGATACATAGTGCCAATTAATGACTTCTCGCTTGTCTCTTTAAAGGTACGGGCAACATGAATTTGATGAACAGCCTTACCACACATAAAATATGTTAAATCAACATAATATGGATGATACCAGATCTCATATGTTATATGACTGTTTTTCTTGTTAAATTCAGTTAGTATTTCATAACATCTGTGAGCTTCACACAACCTGTTAATCACTTTTTTATATGTTTTGAAGAATATCTCATTTGTAGGCTCCCAGTCGTATCTTTTTAAGCTGCCTATCAGTTTATACTCTTTTTTTGCATCTATATATATGTTATCAGGACGTACCTTTCCTTCAGCTAATCGTGATTTTTCCAGCTCTAATCTTACCTGCCATTCACCATTTATTTTTAATCTCTTCTGCTGTCCATAGTACCCCGGATAGTGTACGATTTCAGAACCAGATGTGTTCAATCCTGTACCATTAAGAATAAGCCCCATCACCGCTGCTGCCATTCCGGTTTTAACAGTATATCCAGCGAACGTAATACCAGGTATGTCGCTGAACATGAATTGTCTTCTACCATAATTGAGTTCTGAATTATTGTTTCTTGAATTATTGTTTTTATTATAGAGCGTAAGCATAAACTCGCACGAAAAGCGCTTGATGCAAAAATTTTTTTCAATCGTACTCAAAAATTACGTTAAAAGAAGACAGTATAAAACTGCACAGCACCAACAATGGAGATAATTTGCAAATTTGAAAACACCTCTCCTACGGTTTTTTGTTTTTTACTTTAAAAATCACCAATTTAATTCTGTAACAACAGATGAAAAGCAATCATCGTCTTGTCCAGGTATGCCTGAAACGCAAGATTCCCTCTCTTGCTTAAACGATCATCACCAATATCACACTTCAAGCGCTTTATCATCCGCTCAACTGAAGGACGACGTGTCATTATTGCCTTGAATCTCTTTGCCATTGGAGGATCTTCCGTGTCTATGTGGGGTAATAACCCAAATGATATATTAATCATCCTGCCAGTTAACGAATTGGGACAACACTCTACCTGATGCAAGCATGTTGAACACACCGGTTCACCATCTGTATCCGTTGGCGCATGGTAAATGAATTTTTCTTTTTCATAACGCATTCCTTTGTAATCCATCTCATGGCCACCATTGCATATTACCACACCATACGGCGTTATCTTCTCCATGCCACGCGGCAAACCATCTGTTATTCCATTCTTGCGCCTTGGATTTAAAGATGCCTTTAATTCTAAGCCGAGTTTGTCCATAAACTTATCTTTCAAATCTCTGCTATCACACGCGCTATCATACAACGCTCTTTTAACCGATTCTTCAATCACCGGATATGTATCAAATACCTTTTCTACATGTGGAAAATATGTCTCTCCATCATGTGTCGGTCCATCCAACACTGCTCTTGCATCCAGAGGCACGCCTTGACGTGGAAAACCTACAATACTTGCTTTGTGCCCCCAATACATCTTTGTTATGGATTTCACGATTGTCCCCGCTCCTTCATCTGCCAATACCCAGTCATGTTCACACTTGTCTCTGTCCTGACAGCGACACCTCTTAGTCAGCTTTGATTGCGACTTCTTCTGCTCCTCCTTACCATCTTCGTCCTTATACTTTACTGTCTCAAACCCTGAATATGCATAATAGTGAGTTGTATCTCCTACTACTTCCTTTTCTATTTTAATCGCACCTGTCTCTATGTTCTCAGTTACCAGCGCAATCTTCATCTTATCCCATAGCCCCCACTCACTCATGATCTGGTCAAATTGCTGCAGTTTACGCTCACTTGGTATATGCCTGCTACAATACTCATCCCTTTCCCCCTTCGGTGCAAATCCACATACTCGCACAAAACTCGGATTACTCTTTAATAACATGGACACTTTTTCCGGCTCGCACGGAAATCCCATTAGAGCTGTACCCAAAAAACTTTTTAACAACGCAAAAAAACATTTTGGCCTCTTACCTCCCAATCGAAATGGCACTACCCCGGGAGATATACTCAGGGGACTTACCATCCGCTGCTTTGATTCAGCCGCTACTTCATAAAGCACATCACCTCTCTTCTCCTTGTCAACTTGCATTGTTGCTCTATTAAACAAAAGCTCCTGTCTTGCATCTTCTTTGCTCTGAGATAATACTACTTGCTTTTGGGGTTGATTTTTCAGCCTCTTTCTCTCTTCTCGTTTATTAAATTCATAAAGTGCATCGTAGTACTCAGCACCGAAATTACGGTGTTTCTCCCAGGGAAAATAATATAAAGCCCGAAACCATTCCGCATCTGGTGTATTAAGCAGTACTTTGTCATCTTCGTGAACAGTGTGAATTAGTAGCGATTTTTGGTTGATTTGAATTTGTGATATTGGTAGCATTCTAGCGTGTCCTTTCTTGTATAGTAGTTTGTGTTATTGTGTGACTTCTATTATACAAGTTGGGCACCGTATTTTGTAATTCTACTATTGGATTTTGTAAATTATTTCACAAAACCCTTTAAAATACGGCTTACTGGCTCGTTGGCACATTATTCTTGTCTCTCCTTTTACAAAATATTGCCTCTAACTCTTTTTATAACTCTTTTACTATCAACATCTTTGTAAGTTTATGCGTCTGCTCTATATTCTGACATATTGATATCTTACAAATGACAGGAAAATTATTTTCGTGGATGGGCTTTATCGTAAACGTTTTTTAATCGTTCTGTCGTAATATGTGTATATATCTGAGTAGTTGAAAGATTGGTGTGCCCAAGCATCTCCTGGACTGATCGCAGATCGGCCCCTTCATCCAAAAGGTGAGTTGCAAAACTGTGCCGGAAGGTGTGTGGTGATGTAAGCATATTAAGCCCGGACATCTTCAAATATTTATCAAGAGACCGCGCGACACTTCTCGCCGTCAGGCGACCTCCAAATTTGTTTAAAAAAAGAGGCCCACTCGTGCTTACTTCTTTTTCTCCATATTTTATCCCTATTGATCTGGATTCTACATATTTATTTATGGCATTTATTGCGTGACTCCCGATCGGTACCAGTCTCTCCTTCTTACCTTTCCCCTGTACCTTTACCATCCCACCGAAGAAATCAATATCTTTTTCATCCAAACTCACCAGTTCACTTACTCTGATTCCCGTGCTGTAAAGAGTTTCCAGGATCGCCATATCTCTTAATCCCATCACAGTAGAACAGTCAGGTGTCTTCAATAAGAGGTTCACATCGTTTATACTTAAAAAATGAGGTAGTTTCTTGTCCTGCTTGGGTGTCCGCAACATCTCAAAAGGATTTGAAACAAGCACACCTTCCTGAATGAGAAATTTGAAAAAAGATCTTATTGATGCCAGCTTACGAGCAATGGTAGTTTTTGAATAATTCTTTGCTCTCAATACAGCAAGAAATTTTCTTAATAGAAGGTGATTTATGCTCTCTAAACCAGTACGTTTTTCAGACTTCAGGAAATTGTTAAATTGTAGCAAGTCTTTGTGATACGCTCTCAGCGTATGCTCGGAGAAACCCTTTTCAAGTTCCAATTTAGTAATAAAATCCAGGAATAGTTTTTCAATCATCAGTCCTCTTCCCCGTTTCTTCAGAGAATATTCTAAGCCAGTATTGTGCCTCACTCCTGGAAGGCCCCAGGTATTTACTGATTGGCTCATCATCTTCATTCTTTTTAAACCTTCTTTCTTCCTGCCCTGCTACCTGCAAATGCGCAACCTTCTTTTTAATATCTCGATAAAATGCTAATGGTCCAACTAC
This sequence comes from Candidatus Scalindua japonica, assembly GCF_002443295.1. NCBI lineage: Bacteria > Pseudomonadati > Planctomycetota > Candidatus Brocadiia > Candidatus Brocadiales > Candidatus Scalinduaceae > Candidatus Scalindua > Candidatus Scalindua japonica. The sequence continues at coordinate 21,569 of NZ_BAOS01000005.1, forward strand.
CTTAGATCCATATTTCTTTACATACTGTTCTATATCCCTGTCTGAAGTAATTACCGTAATGTGCCTGGGATTTACACTGGCACTCACCATCCTCTTAATCTCTTCATCTGCATCAAGGCCCTGCCTTGAAAAAACGACGTCTATACCGGCTGCTCTCATTCCGGAGGAGTTACCGTTACCCTGACCATCAAAAACAACTATTAATTTGTGTTTCCTTTTTTCTTTATACTGTTCAAGCAATGTGAGTAATCTGTTTCGCAGGACCTCAATATCACACTTTTCAGTAGTGTATCCCAATTCAGAAATCTTAAAGATTACATTATACCCATCTATAATTATATCCATATAAGTCAAACCTTCAGCATTTCATTTTCTATTCTTTCTAATTTTATCTGCCTTTGGGTTATAGGCGCCTTTACGATGAACATTTACCAGAGGACACTCTTCACACTGCATTTTAGGTTTACAATAGTGTTTACCCACCATTACGATAAGAGCATGATACTCATTGTAAAGAGAGACCTCTTTCGGAAGATTATTTTCAAAAACAGCCTTTATTGCATCATATTCATAATCTTCCGTTATCAAACCATGCCTGATAAGGACACGTTTCGTATACGCATCAACAACAAAAGCAGGCTTCTCGGCTGCATACAAAATTATGGAGTCTGCAGTCTCTCTCCCGATCCCATTAACGGAAAGTAATTGCTCGCGTAACAGGGGATAATCCAGTTTAAAAAGCTTCGACAAACGACCATTATAATTACTGAAAAGCCACTCTATAAAGTATTTAAGTCTTTTTGCTTTTACATTGAAATAACCTGAAGGTTTTATCAGTTCAGCAAGTCTGTCTATGTTAATTTCGTACAATTTCTTTGGCGTGAATATTTTCGCTGCCTTCAGGTTCTTAATAGCCTTTTCAACATTGGTCCAGTTTGTATTTTGAGTAAGTATAGCTCCGATAACAACCTCAAAATCAGTGTCCCCAGGCCACCAATATTGTTTGCCAAATGATTTCAACAGACTTTCGTAGATCTCAGTAAGAACTTTTGTTTTATTCATGTCAGCTATTCTAACAAACCTCGTTACATAAAAGCAAAAATTAAAAATGTCTTCATAAAAATATCATCTTACAATTTTCTTATAAATTTGATACTATATTTCAGACATCTTATACCCATCAAACCATTATTGAAAGGAGTAAACATGTCAATACTGATTGATCAGCTTACTAAAGAGCATTCGGATATTTTTGCCGAACTCAACGAAGCTGATAACCTTAGTATTATTACGGAAGAGGGACAGAATAGACTATTTTCTACAAAAGCGGATTTACTTGTACATCTTCACAATGAAGATGAAAATCTCTATCCTGTCCTGAGAAAGGAAGCTGAAAATAATAAGCATCTTGAAAGTGTATTAAAATCATTTTCAAGTGAAATGGAGAGTATTACAGAATCTACGATGAAATTCTTTGAAAGATATTCTAATGGTGTAATAGACTCAAAGTACGTAGAATCATTTCAAATTATTTTATCAGCCCTTAGCGAAAGAATGAAAAAAGAAGAATCAGTTCTTTTTGTGGAGTATGAAAAAATAAATCAATAATTATGAGAAAACCAGTTTATTGCTTCATAGATGATTCACCATTCGAACTTAATCTTTTCAAGGATGTTATTGAAGTTCGTTTCCGGGGAATACAGTTTATATATGCCTCCACATACGATGAGTGCCACAGACAACTGAAGGAACTGGAACTGTATCCATCTCTATTTATTCTCGATCTTTATGGCCCTGAAAATTTACAAAATAGTGGCTGTATTCCCAGGAAAGAGTTGCTGGAAGAACGAATAAAGAAAATACCAGGCGTGGGCGTTGCCTATGATGGCCTTGAGAAGTTTGATCACGATAAAAAACTGCATGCAAATGAGTATCTTAAACGCCTGTTTTCAATATTGAATGAATGGAGGAATCTCTTCTCTGAACAGTGTGCCAGCCTTGACCAGGGATGCCAGTTTGGAATCAATAACCTCCTGCGGGTCAGGCAAGACTATCCATCCGTCACTGCCATCATGTATACCAGAAAAGGTGTATTTACAGATGCTGTAAAATTGTCTCAACACAACTGTGATGGAATATATATAAAGCCTCCCGGTGCTACTGACGAAGACATTTTCGTAGAAACGGAAAAACAAGCAGAAAGCCTTATGGACAACTGGAACAAGAGTGTGATGAATAGCTACTGCCTGTTTCTCCAAACACTAAATACACACGATAAAACACCCAAAAAACTTGCAGATATGTTATCCAGAGATAAGTATCAGATCTCAAAGAATAAAGAAGAAATGAACAATGTGAGTACACTTCTGGATTCATTACAAACTACACTTTCTAACACAACAGATACATCAACACCAAAAATAGAGGCACTCATTCAATGGGTAAACTTTTATTATAGTTTGCCTTGAATACAACACAGCCATCCTCCTTAATATAACAATAAAAAATTGACAATTTCTCTAAATATTTGATAATACGTGAAATTTAAAAAGGAATTATTGTTTTTTTCAATAAGAAATGAGAAGATGTAGCATATGAGCAAACAAGCCCCGCAGTTTATATGGTACTAGAGTACAATTAACTTAACTACGGCATTCTTTCATTGAAGGAGATAGTAGGTGAAAATAGGATTTACGGGAATTGATTTACCGGAAGGAAAAACTAAATATAAGGATGAAAAGCTTATTGCATTGGAAGCAAAAGACAATGCAAAAAAAGTTTCTCCGTTTTTTGCTGAATTTATAAAAGACGAATTTGTACATTCTGAAGCAATCGTTGTTCCGAAAAGTAATATTATTGATCTATTGATTCTTGATATGGATAAGCTTGAGACCCGAATGTCAAAGCTGGAAGATGGTGAAGAAAAAAACTTAATGACAAAATGTATGGAACTGTTGGAGCTGGAAAAACCACTTTGTGATGTCGATTTCAATGATCAGGAGATTGAGTTATTGACAGCCATAGCTCCGGTAAGCTTTAAACCTGTAGTACAGATTGAAGGGAGTGAGGATATCAATACTATTATTTTCCTGGCACTCGAAAAAGCAAATCAGATGTTCTTTTATACTTCAGGTCCAAAGGAGTCGCATGCCTGGCTCGTACAAAAAAATTCAGAGATTATTGCCTGTGCCGAAAAAATACATTCAGACCTTGCACGCGGATTTATAAAAGGCGATGTTGTAAGTTTTGAGGACTATATGAATTGTCATAATTTTAATGACTGCAAATCAAAAGGGGTAGCTAAATTGGTTGATCGTGACTATAAAGTCCAACCTAATGATATTATAGAAATCAGGTTTAATGTGTAAAAGGAGAAAAAGATGATTAACGAAGACGAACTATACCGAAAAGTAGAAAGCGCCTGCCGATTAATATCGGCTGAATCTTTTAACCTCCGGAGCCGCATCCATAGATTGCGATGGTTTAACCGTTCGGATATATGGATTAAGCGTGACGATGAACTCAGTTTTGGTGTGTCTGGGACCAGGTTGCGTAAGCACGCGTCAATAATCCCCGCATTAAAGCTGAAAGGAATTGAAGAAGTCGTCGTAATTGGCGGAGCAAATTCTAACAATGTTCTTTCTGCCGCTCAGACGCTGACAGAAAATAATATTAAGATAACTCCTTTTTTGCTGGGACCACCGGCAAAAAAACAGGGCAATTTAAAGCTGCTCTCTCTATTTGTTGACGATGATGAAATACATTGGATTCCACGTGAACAATGGACTGAGATTGAATCCCATGTAAACAAATATGTAGAGAAGGAAAATGAACAGGGTATAAAGGTATTTGTGATTCCGGAAGGCGGACACCATCGTCTGGCCCTGCCGGGCTCATTAAGCATCTTATTAGATATTCTTCGAAATGAATCTGAATCCGGTACCACTTTTGATCATATTTTTATTGACTCCAGTACCGGTATGGTAGCGCAATCCCTTCTAGCGGGAGCTGCGGCAATTAATAAGAAAACACAATTTCACATAGTCGTCCTGGCAGGTTCGTTTGAAACTTTTGAATGCGGACTAAGCCAGATTATTCAATATACTGAGGAGTTTCTTCAGGGTTTAATTGAATCGCAGCCTGACTATAAGCTCTATTATCCTGCTATTGCCAAGTCTTTTGGAAGCACCGAGAGGACTATTTTCAGGGAAATAAAGAGTATTGCCAGAAATGATGGTATTCTCACAGACCCGGTTTATTCAGCTAAACTTTTTATTACGGCAAAACAGATTATTCAGGATGTTCCAATTGATGGTAATATACTCCTGATTCATTCAGGAGGCACATTGGCATTAAGCGGTCTTATGGACTATCCACTATCCGGTACCGAGACATAAAAAGAGAAAACATACTTTTATAAAAAATGGAGTAATCAAAATATGACTTATCAAAATGTTGTAGTTTTAGGAGGAAGTGGCAATGTTGGCCGGGAATTTATGTCCCAGGTAATGCGACATGATACTGTTTTCTCAAAAAAGCACCTTAATCCCACAAATATAATAGGCCTGACAGACAGCAAGGGTTTCTGGTTTAATCGCCACGGTCTTAATATCCAGAAGAATCCTGAAAACATTTATAAATGGAGGGATTCAAAAGAGACATTTAATACATTTATGCGGGATTTAGATGAATATCACCAGTATGACAATTTATGCGATTTATTAAAATTTATTCAAGATGAAGGAATGGCCGGTGAAATTGTTTTTGTTGATATTACTGCCGGTAAGGACGATTTGAGGGATTTTCATCTTAAAGTAATCAATGATTCAGAAGAGACTATAATTACCGCAAACAAAAATCCGCTCTCCATATACTCAACCGACGTTTTCGGAACACTTACCAGATTTAGAGAAAGATATGGGTTTCTGTGCACTGTAATGGCGGGCGCGAATGCGGTCTCCAACCTACTGGACTATTACGATACCTCAGAGATAGTAAAGAAAATAGAAGCATGTTTTTCCGGTACCCTTGGATACCTGTGTGCAGAACTGGAAAAAGGCGGAAGAAGTTTCTCAGAAATACTGAATGATGCGAAAATAATGGGTTATACCGAACCTCACCCAAAAGATGACCTGAATGGAATTGATGTTGCCAGGAAACTGATAATCTGTGCAAGAACATTTGGGCATAATGTTTCAATGACAGATATTGAGCTGGAGGGTTTCATAGATGAATCATTCCTTAATATCGATGATGTAGACGATTTTATGGAATCAGTAAAAGGAGCTGATCAGGATATGAAAAACAAATTTGATTCTGCGAAAAGAAACGGAAAAACCTTAAGATACATTGCCTGTTTTGAATTGCATGAAAATGGAAATTCAGTTTTTAAAGTAGGTCTGAGAGAAGTCCCTCCAGACTCCCCTCTTGGCAGCCTGAAGGGTTCGGCAAATAAAGTCATCGTCGAGACAGATATTTTTTGCGGTGATAAACAATCTATTATAGAGTCACCCGGAGCAGGGCCAGATGTGACTGCCTGGGGATTAAGAAGAGAACTCCTGTCAAGGTTGACAGGGAGAAAGGGTGGAGACTACAAACTGACGTAACAAAGTAGAAAGAATTTATACCTGAAGAAAAAAATTTAGATTCTATTGAATGGAATAATGGTCTAGATTTAGATCGTGAACTGCTATATCAAAAAAGCATAGAATTAAGGGGAGAATTAAACACAAGCTCACGTGCATGATGGCAGTAATTATTTTGGAGTACTTGGGCCCAAACCTCATTTTCTAATTGGATTGTTTGAAAGTGCCAATTAGCAAGATCATTCTCTGCTCTACCACAACCGTTGAAATGGTACCATGCACCAGGAAATTCTATTGGTAATGACCCTGACGACCCAACAAACTAACACGTCAGATCAAGTTTATCAATAGATTAGGTTTGACCCTAAACCCTGGAGTTACTTGAGTCGGTTGAAATTGGAGAAAGTAAAGGAGAGTTAAAAAAGAAGATTAATGCGATCTTGAAATACGACATCGTAACCATTGACGAGTTGGTTTATTTGCCACTAAACAAACAGAGCGTCTTTAACCTGTTTCAGTTGATTAATGCCTTGTACGAGTATAGATCAATTATCATTACTACAAAAAAGGAGTTTACCAGTTGGGAAGACTTCTTTGCTAATGAAAATGTTGCAGTCCGTATTGTTGACAGGGTCATACATCATTCACACATTTTAATGATGGGAGGTGATAGTTATAGACTAAAAAAAGCAGAATAAATTGTAGTTTTTATCACTATGAGTGGTCATTTTATTGTCCGCAAGGGGGTCACTTCAAAATGGCCATTGACACTATAATTTACACGTTTTGTCCTTTCACTCCCAAGTGACCCGGTAGTGGTAGTCAAAGCAGTCCTTCTTCCAAGGGCATCGCACTCGTATTCAATCTTGCCTATACCAGGATAGTTTAAGGAGATCAGTCTGTTATCTACATCGTCATATCCATAGTGTGTCCAATTTTCTAAAATATCACTATTTGAGGTCATTCTACCATTCGCGTCATAATTGATTTCTACTATCCCAGCTGGTGTAGTCTGCTTGATTACATTGCCATTTGGATCATATGTAGTTTCAGAGATGATCGTATCTTCTTCAGCCGTTCCAACATCTACAGCTTGAATGGTTTTGGTTACACATCCCTGGTCGTCGTACTCAGTCTCTGTCTTTGTTAATAATGCGTCAGGTTCGCCTTCTCTATACGTGGTAGTCTGTGTCAATAGGTTGTTCGTGTTATACTCAAACGCACTTACCACACTTGAATCGTCCTTTAGTGTTAAAAGGTTATTACTATCATTAATCATCTATAGGTTTGAGGTTTTTTGTTGCTGAAATATCTGGTCTCTTCAGCTTCCGTATTGTACTTACTTTTCGGTCTGAAATAAAATTTCAGTGGGATTTCACTGAAAGGGAGTTTCGCCCGCAACTGATTTGAAAGATATCTTTCGTAATCTGAGTTGAATAACCTCTTGTCATTGACAAACAATACAAATGTCGGAGGGCAGACAGACACCTGTGTGGCATAATAGACTTTTGATACTTTGGTTTTCCTTTTTGTAGGTCGGTGGCGTGTAAATGCGCGTTCAAGGACCGTGTTAAGCTCTGCTGTTGATACTCGTGTATTTGCCTGCTGAAACATTTCCTGTGCCAGTTCTATCGTCTCAATGATGTTATCTCCACTGAATGAGCTTATGAATGAGAGAGGCGCGAAGCCCATACCTGGTAAACGTGCATGAACATATTTAATAAATTCTTCTACTTCCACATCTTCCGCAAGATCCCATTTACTTACAACCAGTAAACAGGGTTTATATTGGGTCTTGATGTAGTCACTTATTTTCTTATCTACCTGAGAGATATCTCTGGGTGCGTCAATCAAAAGGATCACAACATCCGCACGTCGAATAGATCTCTCCACCCTTGTCATACCATAAAATTCAATAGAATCCTGAATATGTTTCTTTTTTCTCATCCCTGCAGTATCAATGGCAATAAATTCTTTTCCATCTATTTCGAATTTTACATCAACAGAATCTCTTGTTGTACCGGGAATCTCACTTACAATAACCCTCTCCTCTTGAGCAAGTGTATTTATCAATGTAGACTTTCCCGCATTTCTTTTCCCCACTATCGCAATCTTCATTAACGGCTCCACATTAACTGGCTTTGAGTCAGCCTCAGGAAGCATGGATACAATTTTATCTAAAAGGTCTGATCTGCCGAATCTTTGTAACGCGGAAACCGGGATAGGATCTCCCAACCCCAGTTTGAAAAACTCTGTTGCCTGAAGATCAAATTTCTCTGCGTCACATTTATTAGCTATGAGAAGGAGTGGTTTTTTAATCTTCCGCAGTCTGTCCGCAACTTTCAGATCCAGCGGTGTGATGCCGTCTCGAACATCTACAACGAAGAGGATCAGGCTTGCCTTTTGAATTGCAATTTCTATTTGAACGTCAACTTCGTGGGCTATATCCTCAATGTCTGTTATCCCTATACCGCCTGTATCAATCAACTCAAATAGAGTCTCTTCATGTTCGATATCTATGGACACTCTATCTCTGGTAACACCGCTTGTTGGATCAACAATTGAAACACGTTTATTTGCCAGACAATTTAACAGAGAAGACTTACCTACATTAGGTCTTCCTACAATGGTTACGATGGGAAGGAACATTTTTTTATTTTTTAAAATCCAAACACTAATTTTACAAATTTACACTGACTAAATGGCATTAAGTAATCAGGATAATAATTGATGCCGTTCGCGGTATAAAAGTGGGCTTATTTTAATTCCCCCTTAAAAAAGGGGGATAAAGGGGGTTGTCAAAAACTATTTAACTTGTCTTAACAACATTCAGTTGTTTTCAGGTCACTTTTCCGGTACATCCGATTTTTCCTGTACCGGAGGTACTATTGATTCAGGTGTCAACTGGGTTTTCTGTTCTACAGGTTCTTCAGGCATCTCGTCCTCAACTGCTACCTCTTCATCGCTTTCTTCAATATAGACATCATCAATTTCTGTACCATCGACGTCCTTTCTCAGGATTAAATATGCAATAGTGCTGGCAGAGCCAGTAAACGCAATTATTATACTGCCAACGATCATCTTAACCAAAACTATATACAACATAAACAACAGAGCTGCAATCCGCATTGTTATTGGATTAAGCGATGAGACTATATCACCGACTTCACTTAAGCCTGTTATGAAATTTCTTATTTCATTAAGTTTGCCTCCCATACCTAAACCAACTGTAAAATAGCTGATCCGCATAACAAAACAGGCGCCATATCCAACGACAAAAGTTAAGATTGTTCCACAAACTATTATAGTTATAAAAAGTGATAAAAAATGTAACGGTCTAGATAATACATAACTATATGCTCTACTGATTGCGTCAAAAGCATCAGAGCCCTCAGAACTTATTGCTGGAAACATAAGGACAAATCCTATTAAACCAACAATACCTAAAAAGACGATTAAGAATCCGGAAAGAATAGCTAATGGAAACCCAACGGCAACGGCTATCTCACCTGCAAATTCTATTTTACCCAACAACCCACCGGCCACATTACACGCAATAAAGAACAACACACCCAGGATAGGCGTAAGTGGAGACCAGAAATATGACCAGAACTTCTTCATCACAAAAGTTAGAGAGTCCTTAAGTCCTGTCTTTTCACCTCTGGCAAATTCCAAAGCCGCCAGGCGTGTAACAGCGCCTGCAAAAACTGACCAGATCAGCATTAATCCCAGGACCAATACCATGAGAACAACATACTCTCCCCACTCAACACTCTTTATTGATTCCACAAATACATTTACCAGGCTGCATAGACCAAGCCTGGGCGAAATTAAATAACCATTGATTATCTCAAACGGGGTAATTTTTATTAATTTAAATGCTGAACCAAAGGCAAGTATTACTAAAACCCAAAGTATACTGAATATAATCCCTACAAAGGCAGAGATCAGCTTGTTGAAATCAAGTGACATCTTAATCCCCCGTAGAATATTCTGAGTATCCTGTATGAACGATTGCATTAACACACCCCTTTCTAATTTAGGCACTTTTAACTTTGAACTTTCAGGTGCCAGTATATATCTATTCGTTGTGGTCTTCAAGCGTTTCGTTAGTAACCGGTTCTTCAATACATCTATCCTCATTAAACCATGAACCCAGGTCCATTAGCTTGCATCGATCACTGCAAAAGGGAAATGTTGGTATGTCGCTTATAGAATTGTAGAGAAGTTCTTTACCACAACTACGGCATTTAATCTTTGACATCTTTTTTTGTTTCTTTTTTCTTGGTTTTACTATCTTTCTTCTCAGCGGTACAAGATGATTTATCAGCTTTCTGTCGTGACTTATACTCTTCACTACGGTAGTCAGTTTGATAGAATCCTGAACCTTTAAAAATAATTGTACTACCGGCCCCTATCAGACGTTTTACCTTCAGCTCACCACACTCCGGGCATTTTCTAATATGCTTTGCAGTTATTGATTGAAACAGTTCGAATGTATGGTTACACGCGTTACATTCATAATCGTAAGTAGGCATAATTTTCCTTCTTTCTAACAAATATTAAGACATACAACATTAATCATCAGACTTCTCATCTTCTTCTTTTTCTCCTTCTTCCTCCATGGCCCTTCTCGAAACCTTTACTTTTGAAGGCCTGATAACACGTTCCTTTAAGAGGAAACCTTTTTGAAATTCATCAATAATTGTATGATGAGGCATTTCATTATTCTCTTCTTCCATAACAGCTTCATGAAGATTTGGATCAAACGGTTTTCCTACTGTTTCAATAGGCTCCACACCGTATTTCCCTAAAACTTTAAACAACTGCTCTTCTATTAACTTGATACCTTCCACAAACTTATCAAAATCTTGAGAACTATCCGCAAGTTTCATGGCCCTGTCAAAATTGTCAAGTTCCGGTAAAAAATCAAGTATAAGGTTTCGCACAGCAAACTGTGCGGTTGATTCATTTTCCTTAACCATCCTCTTTTGATAATTCATGAATTCCGCCTTGGTCCTCAGTAATTGATCGAGATAAGTATCACGTTCTTCAGCTTTTTTCTTTAACTCAATAATATCTTCCATTGTCAATTCTTCAGGAACTTTTACATCGTCCTGGGACTTTGCCTGCACAGTCTCTTCACCGCTTTTCTCTTCATCATTTACGACTGAATCAGTTTCCTCCTTAGAATTTTCCTGATCTTTATCACCGTTCATACCGTCTCCCTGTTCAGCTCTGACATTTTCTTCATCATGATTATTTTGCCCTTTAGACATAATAACAAATACCCTCCAATGATTTCATAAGAATGTATTATTTAAAAGAGTTTTTTTACCTTCTGAAAAAAGCTCTTTCTCTTTGGAGTCACATTCTTATGTTCTGATTCTGCAAATTCTCTTAATAATTCTTCCTGCCTTGGAGTCAATTTAGTTGGTGTTTCAACAACAACATGTACCAGCAAATTCCCAACACCATAACCACGAACATGAGGAAAGCCCTCCCCTTTTACAGAAATGATATCATCACTTTGCATCCCGGCAGGTATTCTTACCTTCCTCAGTTTTCCAAGAATAGTAGGAACTTCAATTTCACATCCTAAAGCCGCCTGAGTAAACGTAATGGGAAACTCACAAATAATGTCGTAATCCTGTCTCTTGAAGATAGGATGAGGTTTAATATGTATGTCACAATACAAATCTCCCGGATGTGCTCCATTAGCCCCTGATTCACCCTGACCTGTAACACGCAATCGCACGCCATCTTCAATACCGGCAGGTACCTGGACCTTAATATTTGACTTTTTAGGATAAACGCCATGTCCATTACATTTTTTACATGGTGTCTCTATAATCTTACCATTACCCTGGCATTTAGGACATGTAGTTCTTATAGTAAAGAAGCCTTGTCTTTGATGAATCTCTCCCTTGCCCTTACAATAAGGACAAGAAACAGGAGATGTGCCTTTACGCGCGCCTGTCCCACGGCACTCTTCACAAAAGTCTCTTTTGGTAATCTCTATTGTTTTCTCAATCCCTGTGGCAACCTCCTTAAATTCCAGAGATATATCACATCTTAAACTGGCACCACGCTTTTCTGTCTGACTTCTCCCACCACCAAAAAAATCCTCAAAAATGCTGCCACCACTACCGCCACCACCAAAGATATCACCAAAGGCATCGAATATATCTTCAAAATTGCCAAATCCCCTGGAATCTCCACCTCTTAATCCTTCATGACCAAATTGGTCATATCTTTTGCGTTTAGCAGGATCGCTAATTACTTCATATGCTTCAGCTGCAATTTTAAATTTCGCCTCGGCCTGCTTGTCATCAGGATTTTTATCAGGATGATACTTCAATGCCAATTTTCTATAAGCACGTTTTACATCATCCGGGCTCGCGCTTCTTTCAACTCCAAGAACGATATAATAATCTTCTTTTTGCATTTTTCAGCTCTAAATACGTTATCGTCTGTCCAAACTCCGAAGACTCAACACGCTTCACCAATTAGCACGTAAGTGCTTGTACCACAACTGCTTAATACAGTTCTGCCGCTAATTACAACTACTATAATACAAGTGATAAATAAAATGTCAAGCAGGTTCTACCCCTCATAATACCGTAAAACATGAAAATAAAAAGGCCACATAAATGCGGCCTTTTTTAGAAACAACAATCTAATGTTTTCAGTCAATAAGTTAAGACACGCTTCCCTCAACCGGGTTTGCTTCCTCATCGTCCTCTTTTAATTCAGTAATCATCACATCTGTCGTCAGCATGAGTCCTGCTATACTTGCCGCATTTTGTAATGCAGTACGTGCAACTTTTGTAGGATCAATAATTCCTCTTTCAAACATATCCACATATTCAGAAGTGTTTGCGTCAAACCCTGTATTGGTACTCTTCTCTTTTACTTCTTCAACAATTACCGAACCCTCACCACCTGTATTGGACACAATCTGTCTCAGAGGTGCCTCAATTGCTCTTGCTATAATATCTGCACCCATTTTTTCATCACCTCTAAGCTTTTTGCGTAACTCATCAACTTTTGGTATTGTCCTTATCAGGGCTACCCCACCTCCGGGAATAATACCCTCCTCTACAGCAGCTCTTGTTGCGTTCAACGCATCTTCTACACGCGCCTTCCTTTCATTTACTTCAGCCTCTGTCGCGCCACCTACATTTATCACAGCAACACCTCCGGTAAGCTTTGCCAACCGTTCCTGAAGCTTTTCTTTATCATAATCAGATGTCGTCTGTTCGATTTGATTTCTAATCTGCGAAATCCTGCCCTGTACATCTGATTGTTTCCCGCTACCTTCTATTATTGTAGTATTTTCTTTGTCAATAGTAACACGCTTCGCGGTACCAAGATCACTAAGTTCCAGGGTCTCTAACTGAACACCAATATCTTCCGATATCAGACGACCGTTTGTCAAAATTGCTATATCCTCCAGCATTGCTTTCCTTCTATCTCCAAAACCAGGGGCTTTAACAGCCGCACAGTTCAAAACACCTCGCAGTTTATTTACCACTAACATAGCCAACGCTTCACCTTCAACTTCTTCTGAAATAATTACAAGCGGTTTGCCAACACCCGCAAGCTTTTCCAGCAGAGGCAACAGTTCTTTCATATTGGAAATCTTTTTTTCATGAATTAATATGTACGGATCATCGAATATAACTTCCATAGTCTGGGCCTTTGTAACAAAATAAGGTGAGATGAACCCTTTATCAAACTGCATACCCTCAACTATATCTAAAGTTGTCCCCATACTTTTCGCTTCTTCAACCGTAATAACACCGTCCTTGCCAACCTTATCCATCGCATCCGCTAACAGGTTTCCAACGGTTGAGTCATTATTAGCCGAGATAGTACCAACCTGTGCAATCTGTGCCCTGTCCTTGACCTTCTTGCACATGTTATTTAACTCATCTACCACAGCGCCTACAGCTTTATCAATACCTCTTTTGAGGGCCATTGTATTTACACCGGAAGTAACATACTTCATCCCCTCATTGTATATCGCTTCAGCCAGAATAGTTGCGGTTGTTGTTCCGTCACCAGCTTTATCACTGGTTTTAGAAGCCACCTCACATACCATTTTTGCACCCATATTCTCAAATGGCTCACTGAGCTCTACTTCTTTAGCTACTGTAACTCCGTCTTTCGTAACGGTAGGTGAACCAAAACTCTTTTCCAAAATCAGATTTCTGCCAGTAGGACCCATAGTTATTCTCACAGCGTCTGCCAGCTTCTTTATACCGTTTTTTATGTTGCGCCTTGCCTCTTCATCAAACAACAGCTGTTTTGCAGCCATAATATACCTCCTGAACTTGATTAATCAATTTTAGCCAAGATATCGTTTTCTTTTAAAATAAGATAATCTTTTCCACCAACTGTTATTTCTGTTCCAGCGTACTTTCCGTAAAGGACCTGGTCACCTTTTTTCACTAACAGTTCCGCTCTTTTTCCGTTATCCAGGAGCTTACCTTCTCCCACAGATACCACCTTACCTCTTGTTGGTTTTTCTTTTGCTGAGTCCGGCAGAACAATTCCACCCTGCGTTTTCTCTTCCGCTTCAAGCGGTTCAATAACAACTCTATCATCTAAAGGTCTAACTGCCATAACAAATACCTCCTTTTATTTTTTATTATTACGTAAAAACTGAATTATTTACACCGTCAGGAAAACTCCATAATCGGCTTACGGTTCTATCAGGTTATATCCTACATCATTCCAGGCATACCACCCATGCCGCCCATTCCAGGCATACCACCCATGCCGCCCATGCCGCCCATACCACCACCTGGCATACCGCCACCTGGAGGCATCATAGCTTCTTCTTTACCGGGGACTTCTGAAATAAGACAATCACTTGTAAGCAGAATACTTGAAATGCTTAAAGCGTTTTGTAACGCACTCCTTGTTACTTTTGCGGGATCAATCACACCGGCTTCAATGAGATTACCATATTCTTCTTTTTCCGCATCATATCCAAATGCGTTATCCTTTGATTTTAAAATATTCCTCACTACAACAGCGCCTTCCAGCCCCGCATTTCTGGATATCTGCTTTATTGGTTCGCTGAGAGCATTTTTAATGATGTCAACACCGAAATGTTCATCACCCTTCAATGCAAGACCATCCAATGCCTGAGATGCCCTTAACAGAGCAACGCCACCACCGGGCAATACTCCTTCAGCAATTGCAGCACGTGTGGCATGTAACGCATCCTCTACACGCGCTTTTTTCTCTTTCATCTCTGTTTCAGTTGATGCGCCCACGTTTATTTGTGCCACACCGCCTGCTAATTTAGCCAATCTTTCCTGTAGTTTTTCACGGTCATAGTCAGAAGTTGTCTCTTCAATCTCTTTCCTTATCTGATTTATACGCGCACTTATATCTTTCGCGCTGCCTCCGCCCTGCACAAGCGTAGTATTTTCAGAATCTATATTTACCTTTTTTACAGTCCCAAGATCTTTTAACTCAATATTTTCAAGCTGTGTACCCAAATCCTTAACAACAGCATTACCACCCGACAGGACTGCAATATCATCCATCATTGCTTTTCTTCGGTCTCCATACCCGGGGGCCTTGACTGCGGCACAAACAATAGTACCACGAATATTATTTATAACCAGAGTAGCCAGAGCCTCACCCTCTACATCCTCCGCGATTATCAAAAGAGGTTTTTTAGTTTTTGCCACCTTTTCAAGTAACGGGACAATCCCCTTTATATTTGATATCTTCTCTTCGTGAATTAATACATAAGCATCTCTTAACTCTACCTTCATATTCTCTTTATCTGTTGCAAAGTGAGGCGACAAATAACCACGATCAAACTGCATACCTTCAACTATATCAACGTCCGAACTGATACCTTTACCCTCTTCAACAGTAATAACACCGTCCTTACCAACTTTTTCCATTGCATTGGCAATCATTTTGCCAACTTCACTATCGTTATTGGATGCGATAGTACCGATGTTAGCAATTTCACTCTGGTCCTTGATTTTCTTACTCATGCTCTGAAGTGTTTCCACAACATTGTCAACCGCTGCTTTCATACCGCGGTTAAGAGCAACAGGATCAATACCTGCTGAAACACATTTCATTCCCTGGTTAAAGATCGCTTCAGCCAGTACTGTGGCAGTTGTAGTTCCGTCTCCCGCAATGTCACTTGTTTTCGACGCCACCTCTTTTACCAGTTTTGCTCCCATATTCTCATACGGGTCCTTCAACTCAACTTCCTCAGCAACGGATACACCGTCTTTTGTTATTGTAGGACTTCCCCACCCCTTATCAAGAACGGCATTTCTACCTCTTGGCCCCAGTGTACATTTCACCGCACTGGCCAACTTAGTAACTCCCCTTTTGATTGCCATTCTTGCATCTTCTTTGAATAACAACTGCTTTGCTGCCATTACATACCTCCTTTTAAAATTGCAAGCTCGATTTTTTAGATGCCAATGTACAAAGCAAAATATGTACCAAAATTTAAAAAAACTACTTATGCCATTGCTGTATAACATGTTACACACGTAACAATTAAAGTTTTTTAAATAGTTTTTATAACAACAACCTGCAAAATGCCATTTTGGCAGTAGCCTATTTCCATTATATTAGCGCAAATGTCAAATTGGCATAACAGGAAATTGTTAGAGAATTTCAAAAAAAGTTTTTTCTCAAAGAATTTTAAACTTTCAATCGTCTAAACATAAGTATAATTATTTATTAGTAAGAAAACCAAAAATCAGGAATTGAGATATTCCCACCTAACAAACTGACGGACAGGCAGGAACTCCAGCAACGCTTGACTCCCCAATATTTAATAATTCTGATTTGTTCAGATTTGAAAATAAATACCGACAATGGAAAACCCTGAATATACTGAATTAGTAAAACTTGCTAAAGACGGTGATTCAACCGCTTTTGAAAACCTGGTAGAACAGAATTATCTGCTTGTATATAAAATATCGTATAACTGGTGCAGAGCAAAAGAGGATGCTGAAGATATTACTCAGGAGGTTTTTGTTAAACTAGCCAAAAAAATTTTCAGCTTCAATGAAGAATCTACATTTCAGACCTGGCTATATCGTATTGTAATCAATACTGCAAAAGATTATAAAAAAAAGCAGGAAAGAAAGCGTATAAAGGAAATGAAGTACAAAGAGGCACAAAGAATAAAATCTGAGTCACTTCAGGAATCACCCTCAAATGCTGATAAAATCCATCAATTATTTGAGCTCCTGCCAACAAAACTAAGAGATACCGCCCTTCTGGTATTTACAGAGGGTTTGACGCATAAGGAAGCCGCGGTAGTCCTGAATTGCGCGGAAAAAACCATCTCATGGAGGATACATCAGGTAAAAAAGGAGTTGAAGAGGCATTTAGAACATGGAGAAGTCATATGAATGATGAAGAGATAAAAAAAATTATGCAGCAATTAGACATTCCCGGACCGGATGAGTCAAAGAAAAAGGTGACTGTCAACGCAGCTATGACTGAATTCAATAGGCAAAAACAGATAATCCAAAAAAATTTCAAAGGAATTGAAGGCGAACGACGTCTAACAGGCAAATTAAAAACAGTTTTAACCTTTTTCGGAGAATTTGCCATGAAGAAATCTTTTGTTATCACCGGAGCTGTAACTGCTTGCATCGCCCTTCTCATCATTGGATTATCATATTTCTCTGTCTATAAGTCAGATTTCCAGACTAAAGTTGTTCAATACGAACCTGAAAAAACTCCCATACAACCCAGTGATACTTTAGAACAAAACAATAAAAGATCTCAAAAAGATACTGTAACAAACAACCTGCAGAAGATCGGGAGTGTAGACTCAAACCAATCTGTCTTAACTAAAACAGAGAAGCAGGATGGTAAGATGAGATTTGAGGATGAAGGCATCTTCGCTTCGGTTATGGTAAATGAAGAAAAAGTTGACATGGCATCCCCTTCTGTCACTACTCAGCCTAAACCTAAAGAACGTTCCAGGAATATAGTATCTGAAAAAAAGAAAACTACTGCCGGTCTCAGGCAAGGTAATATAACTCCCAGACGAGAAGCATTAGCATTAGAAGAAATGGACTGCATAGCAACAATCCCTCCACCCGGAGAACACGGAATCAACGAGTATCGAGAAACCGGAAGGGACAGATTTGAAACCATTAAACCAAATCCGGTTAAAATGGTAACGGAAGAACCTGTTTCTACATTTTCTGTGGATGTTGACACCGCTTCATACGCATTCATTCGCAGACAACTGAACCATGGAGCACTGCCACAGAAAAATGCTGTACGAGTAGAGGAGATGATCAACTATTTTGATTATGATTACTCCGTACCAACTGACAGATCCAGACCGTTTCAACCAACCATAGTGGTATACCCGACTCCATGGAATTCGGAAACAAAGTTATTGCATATTGGGATAAAAGGTTATGATATAGTGCCTGAACAAAAACCGGTATCAAACCTTGTCTTTTTACTGGATGTATCAGGTTCTATGAATTCTCATGACAAATTACCATTGTTAAAGCATTCCTTCCGAATGCTTATTAACACGCTTAACGAAGAAGACACTATAGCGATTGTAGTCTACGCAGGTGCGGCCGGAACCGTGCTGGAACCTACAAAAGTAAAAGAGAAGAGTAAAATACTCGCGGCATTAGATAAATTACAGGCCGGCGGGTCAACTGCCGGTGGAGAAGGCGTTCGAAAAGCTTACGAATTGGCTGAAGCTAATTTTAACAAAGAGGGAGTAAATCGAGTTATTTTAGCCACTGATGGTGATTTCAATGTAGGCATTCAAAATCCTGAAGAATTGAAAAACTTTATAGAGAGAAAGAGAGCAAAAGGTATCTTTTTATCTGTCCTTGGTTTTGGGCAGGGAAACTACAATGATGCCCTGATGCAAAAACTCGCGCAAAATGGAAATGGTAACGCAGCATATATTGACAACCTCAATGAAGCGAGAAAGGTTTTAGTGGACGAATCCAGCTCCACTATATTCACTATTGCCAAAGATGTTAAGCTCCAGATTGAATTTAACCCGAATCTGATAGCTGAATATCGATTGATAGGGTATGAAACGCGAATTCTTAAACGAGAAGATTTCAACAATGATAAAGTTGACGCCGGTGATATTGGATCTGGCCACTCAGTGACAGCCTTATATGAAATCACTCCGGTTAACAGTAAGCAAAAGCTGATTGATGACCTTCGATACAAGGACAGTAATCATAGTGGAAAAACTGAGAAAAAATCATTTAATAATAATGAATACGGATTCTTAAAAATCCGTTATAAATTACCTGATTCTGATAAAAGCGATCTGACAACTACATCTATTAATAAAGATAATGAGTATACACGGATTGATGATGTTTCTGCTGACGTCAGATTTGCGGCATCGGTAGCCGCATTCGGACAACTCCTGAGAGGAGGCACCTATACCGGTGAGTTTACTTACAAAGACGTAATCAATTTAGCAAAAACCGCAATCGAAAAAGACACATTTGGCTATCGACATGAATTTCTCAATCTTATTCGATTAGCAGAAAACTATTGATATTTAAGAAAAAACCTCTATTCTTGTTAATAAATAAACCTGAAAGGAGGTTATAATGAGTGAAAATAGTATGACTAATTTGACAACCGATGTAGAAATCAAGGGTACGATAAAATTTGAAAAGGTTATGAATGTTGATGGAAAGTTTGAAGGAGAACTGATAGCCGACAATGGAGAGCTCATAGTCGGCAAGACAGGTATTGTCAAAGCAAACATTAAGGTGAAAAATGCCACAATTGAAGGACGTCTGGACGGAAACATTGAAGCGGCAGAAAAAGTTGAGCTTAAACAGAACGCACAACTCCTTGGAGACCTTCAAGCAAAAACATTAATTATTGAGGAGGGTGTTGTTTTTGTCGGTAATTGTAATGTAAATCCCGATGGCACTAAGACAGAGAAGCAAAATGTGGAAAACCAGAATATTAAAGTAATCAAAAACATATAGCATATAGAGAGAATGTTGTTTTGTTTAAATTAGAAAATGATTTATGAGTCCTAAATCAAACGAGTTGCCAGAAACCAGGAATATAGCATGTCCTTATTGCAATGGAAGCCTGACAGTATCAGTCAATTGCGTGTCAATACCGTGCAATCATTGCAATAAACACATTAATGCCAAAGAGATTATTTTCCCACCTGAAAAAAAACGAATATCTCATATTGGCAAAAAAAAAATTCTCTGCTTTAAATGTAACAGAGAGATTTTCACTGATGAAAAAGCACAAGCGACAACATGCCAACACTGTTACAACAGTAACGACTTGAGCGATCATAAAGTAAAGACTCTTCTGGGTGTAAACCTTGAGACTTATGGCACGCTTCATTTAAAAAAGAGAGGCATAATCGAAATTTCAAGTATCCACGTTGGAAATGCTATTGTAAAAGGTAAAATTAATGGAGACATCAATGCAATGGGTACTGTTGAAATAAAAAAAAAAGGCGAGGTATATGGCAAGATAACCTGTCGAAAATTAATCGTTAATAAGGGAGGAGTATTCAGCGGAAAAGTAAAAATGCTGAATAGCGAAACAAACTGACAAAGTGTACAATGGCATGGCTAAAAAAACATAAACGTTTTATCACTTATCAATAAATTTGTCATTCCAAAATTCTGCCCGCCCGGCAAGCCGGAACTGACGGGTTGAGTGAGAATCCATCAATAATATTTTTTTACATTACATGATCAAACAAATTACCGTTAAAACATCAAAACGTAATGAGTTCATCGACATCACGTCGCAAGTCCAGGACCTTATAGGAGGAGTTTCGGAAGGCGTGGTTACAGTATTCGTCCCACACACCACAACTGGGATTACTATTAATGAGAATGCAGACCCCGACGTTCCCCGGGACATTCTGAAAAAACTTGAACAGATGATACCACAACAAGACAATTACTCTCATATGGAAGGCAACAGCGACGCACATATCAAGGCATCCCTATTCGGGTCATCCGTAAGTGTCATCGTCCAAGACAGTCGCCTATTATTAGGAACGTGGCAATCTATCTTCTTTTGTGAGTTTGACGGGCCCAGGACGAGGAAGTTTTATGTTCAGTCTTGATTTCTAAGTACACAGAACGACAACGGTGAACGCTGATAAAAAATTTTAAGGGAGTTAGTAATTGCATATTGATATAAAATTTTTATTTTCCGGAACCGCAATTGCTGTCTCGATTATTGCTATCACCGTTTCATATTTATCTGCCAGAAAATCAAGAGTTATCGGTCTTCGTCCTGTTCTTGTTTTTTGTTTTAATACCGGAAGTGGGTGGAGTGTCAAAAATATTGGAAACGGTCCGGCACTGAATACTGTTTTAGCATTGTTAGATGCAGATGATAGATGGATATCACCCGAAGGGATTCCCTCACTTGGGGTAAATGGCGAGTTTGTATTTGGTGGATTCAACACACAAATCGGAATCGTTGGCTGGGGTTGTCTTTATACCGATATTTCTGAAAGGCCATATTCAACAATACATAAAGGCAACAAGACTCAAATCGTTAAAGGTTCAATATTTCCTGCCTGGAATAGTGATGAAATAAGTATGAAAGAAAAATGATAGGGGCCAAAAAAACAACTTAACCAGGGCAGCCTGGACCTTTTTTTATCAACCTCATCTTCTCGTTCTACTTCATATTTTACTGATACTTTTAAACCAAAATTGTCAGGTAAGTATCCAGGCTTGTGTACTTCTGCGACTTCCCCGACATCAATTAGAAAAGGTCCGTCAGGATGTTCCACTAACCAACAATAAATTGGATACCAATCGCTCCAATTTTTTCCAAAAAAAAGCTGCCACAGACGTGAAATTATACTATTTGCGCCCGTTATTTGAAATTGTTTAACCTTGACTTTACCCGTTTGTATTGCATGGATCTTTATCATTTTCATCTCCCACCGCCACTTCATAACCAATCATAAGAAACTACCACATATTCGCAATGTGCACAAGAAAAGCTTAAACTGTATTATTTCTGGTGGTTAACATTGCTGATTTCACTCAATTATGCTATATTTTGTCAAAACTATTTGCAACTATTTTAAGATATTCCAGCCCATTAGAAATGACACCTGCCTTCTAATCTTCATCATCAGAACAAAACACATTCTTCCGTTGCTGTTTATGTTCATTCAAAATAATGTCAGAGAGCGTTATTTTATCAATAGTATTTTCATTTATCAATCCAAAGAGAACATCCAAAAGGGAATATGTTCCTCTAAATTTATGTTATCAGTTTGTGAAAAATATTTGTTTTGGACAGTTGGCTGTATAAGGGTTTGTCTGTGTTATAAATGGTATCTATAAGATAATCTCTCATTTCTTCTTCAACACCCTCATTTTTCTGGATTGTAGAATATCTTCTCTAATATTCCCGGATTTAATTTTGATAGATCCCTTATATTTTAGAAATGGTTTATTGACAGGCCCAACTACTATCTTATCTTCTTCAATCTTCCATTCAATTGAATCTGATACGCTTAATTTAAGCCTGTCACGGATTTCCCTTGGAATTGTAGTCTGGAATTTTGACGTGATCTTTGACTTCGTCTGGATTTTCCTTGAATTTGGAAATGATAATTATCGGCAGCTAACACCACTATTACACTTCTTCAAGCAATACAAAGTATTCTTCCCTAGATATACCCGCAGTTCTCAAATTGTTTTTTAATAAATACCGGTACTTCTTTCCAGTTAGGAATAACTACTGGCCTTACAATCCCTTTTTTCGTATATGTAAAGTGGTCACCTTCGACTCTTACACACGTAAAGCCTGCCTTTTTAAACAACTTTTGTAATTTACCAGCAGGTATGGGATTTATTTTAGGCATTTACGATAACCTGACCAATTCTGTTGCTACAAGCCTTGGTGGTAACCATCGCCCATTTACATCTTTTTTGAATCTAGACTCTTCAAGAATATCCTTAAGGGTACCCATTTTCTCTGTTTCTTCAATAAATAATCTTATTGCTGTTCTCAACATCTCTTTTGAATGTTCGATAGAATGTCCACAACTTGAGACATCAAGCTCCGGGCAATACGCTATATAAGTCTCGTTTTCTTCAAAAACAATAACATCATAATCAATAGATATCATAATAGACCCCTCATTTGGTCACATTATTAACTCTTTTTTTGCCCTTCCTGCATTCCTTAGAGAAAGATTTTGCTTTCCTCTGTATTCGCGTAATAATATCATCCCGTATTTATCAAATCAAGCTTATCCTTAAATTTCTCTATTATCTTTTTTAGCAGTATCTGTTTCTCAGAGTCCTTTGATTTATATCCTTCCTTGACCAGCTCAAAGGCATCCGCACGTGCCAGTTTTATTATATCGTAGTCATTAATTATATCACCTATCTTGAACTCAGGCAGGCCGTGTTGTCTTGTGCCGAAGAACTCTCCCGGTCCTCTAAGTTTAAGATCTTCTTCAGCAATCTTGAAGCCGTCGTTTGTTTCCAGCATGATATTGATTCTCTGTCTTGACTCGATACTCTTTTGTATACCAAAGAGAAGACAGTAGGACTGATGTTCACTGCGTCCTATTCTGCCCCTGAGCTGGTGAAGTTGCGCAAGACCAAATCGTTCAGCGTGTTCTATCGCCATTACGGTAGCATTAGGCACATCGATCCCAACCTCTATCACAATAGTTGATACAAGAATGTCGTACTTATGTTTAACAAAATCGGACATTATCAAATCTTTCAACTCCGGTTTCAGCTGTCCATGCAATAACCCAACATTTAAACCGGAAAATACTTTATCCCTGAGTCTCTCGGCTTCGACTGTTGCTGATTTTAGATCGAGCTTTTCAGATTCATCAACCAGAGGGAATACAACAAATGCCTGCCTCCCCTTCTCTATCTCTTTACGAATAAACCTGTAGGCATCATTCTCTTTCTTTGCAGGCACTCGATATGTCTCCACCGGAGTGCGGCCGGGTGGAAGTTCATCAATAGTTGAGATATCAAGATCACCAAATACGGTTAGGGAAAGACTCCTGGGTATGGGAGTTGCCGTCATGACCAGCACATCCGGTTCGTGTTTGTCGTACCCTTTTTGTCTCAGGCGTGTACGCTGCATCACACCAAATTTGTGCTGCTCGTCAATTACAATAAGTCCCAGTTTCTTAAACTCCACTCCTTTATCAATCAATGCGTGTGTACCAATGATCAGATCAATATCTCCCTGTTTTATGCGCTCAATATTTTCCTTCTTTATCTTTGTCTTAGCGCCACCTGTGAGAAGTAACATTTCAACCTCGGCTTTTTTCAGAAATACACTGAGTGTGCGATAGTGCTGTTCGGCAAGGATTTCTGTCGGTGCCATAAATGCAGTCTGAAAACCGTTTGCAACGGCCGCAAGCAACGCGTAAACAGCAACTGCCGTCTTACCTGACCCAACATCCCCCTGCAGCAATCTATTCATCGGTTTCTCACTGCACATATCTTCGTGGATTTCTCTGATTACTTTCTGCTGACTTTTAGTAAGTTCAAATGGGAAAAGTTTGTAGATGTGTTTTTCAACATTTTGACCAATACGGAATTTATAACCACTCACCTCCTTTATGCCGCGTTTACGAAGAGCCATTGCCGTCTCAAACAGAAAAAATTCCTCATACTTGAGCCGTCGTTTAGACTCTTCCAGA
This sequence comes from Candidatus Scalindua japonica, assembly GCF_002443295.1. NCBI lineage: Bacteria > Pseudomonadati > Planctomycetota > Candidatus Brocadiia > Candidatus Brocadiales > Candidatus Scalinduaceae > Candidatus Scalindua > Candidatus Scalindua japonica. Next base: position 45,884 of record NZ_BAOS01000005.1, read on the forward strand.
TTCTCCATGGAATCGGGAAAGTGAATATTCTTTATTGCAAACGTGATTGGCACAAACTTGCGCTTTTTAATAATATCATCCGTAAAAACCTCTTCAACCTTATGAGAGTATTCATCAACAACCATCTGAACCAGTTTTCGGAAGCTAAGTTGCTTCATCTCCTCAGTCAATGAATATACCGGCAATATACCAGCACTCTTACCCGGACTATCTTCCTCTGTAACTATCTCATATTCAGGATTCACCATCTGAAGTGACTGCTTATACAGAGAGACCCTTCCATACAAAAGCACATGGTCGTCTACCTGAAATACTTCACTTTGATAGGGCCGGTTGAACCACTTGATCTGGAGCATGCTGGTCCCGTCACCAACTGATGCCTCAAATACACTCTTCCACCCTCTGGTCCTGAATGACTTGATATTGATGACAATGCCCTTCACCATTGCAGTGTCGCCATCTTTCAGGTTTGAAATTTTTTCTACACGGGACCGGTCCTGATATGTACGTGGAAAGTAATAGAGTAAGTCTTTTACGGTATGTATTCCGAGCCGTCCAAGAGTCTGTGCTCTTTTGGGACCAACACCTTTGATGTATTGTATTGATTTGTCTAGATCGGATATGGACATTTTAAAAAAACAGATTATGTCATTTACTTCGTTGTCATTTAGGCAACTGGCGTTACCAAAGTCATTTTGGCTTCGCCGTCATTAAATCAAAAGGTTTTGCCGTCAGTATGGTTTTGCTCAATTTTTGGCACCGATTGACTTAATATAATTGTTCAGCTTATAAGCGATAATGACGTCCATACTATAATTAATTTTAATGGACAACTTAATCCGGTTTTAAAAGTGACAAGCCAAGATCCCTGAGTTGCTTCTCATCTACATCTGAGGGCGCATCCACCATGAGGCATGTTGCTTTCTGAGTTTTCGGAAATGCGATGACTTCTCTTATATCGTCAAGCCCCAGGAGTAACGTAACCATCCGGTCAAGTCCCAATGCAATACCACCATGTGGCGGCGCACCATATTTAAGCGCTTCGAGCAAAAAACCGAATCTCTCCTGCGCCGTCGCATCATCAATGTTAAGCAGATTGAATATCTTCTTTTGTACTTCCTGACTGTGTATTCTTATACTGCCGCCTCCCAGTTCAACACCATTCAATACCAGGTCATAAGCCCTTGCCCTGACGTCGAGCGGACGATCTTCAAGATGTTTCAGATCATCAGGATGAGGTGATGTAAAGGGATGATGAAGTGAATCGTTTCTGTCCATCTCCTCGTTATATTCAAATAACGGAAAGTCTACAACCCATGACAGATTAAACTCTTCCTCATTGATCATGCCATTACTCTTAGCAATATTGAGTCGCAGTTGTGAAAGAGTCTGTGACGCCACACTCTCCTTGTCTGCAACAAACAGGAGCAGGTCACCGGGAGCAGCATTAAGACGTTCGATTATTTCCTTCTGCAATTCAGCATTAAAAAACTTTGCAATCTGAGATGTCAGCCCATTTTCATCAACTTTAAACCAGGCAAGTCCTTTTGCTCCGAACTGATTTACAAATGAGGTAAGTTCGTCTATATTCTTCCTGGAAAGGCTTGCACATCCGACAGCATTTATACCCCTGATCTGACCACCTGATTCAGCAACACTCTTAAATACCTTAAAGTCAGATTTTGCACCAATATCGGTAATCTCCTTTATCGTCATCTCAAATCTCAAGTCCGGGGCGTCACAACCGTATAGATTCATGGCATCATGGTATGAAAGTCTTGGAAAAGGAGCGGATATCTCTTTACCAAGCACTTCCTTAAAAATCTCGACCATCAAACCCTCTATCATATTGATAACATCATCCTCCCTGACAAAAGACATTTCCAGATCTACCTGTGTAAATTCTGGCTGGCGTTGCGCACGCAGGTCTTCATCCCTGAAACATTTGACTATCTGAAAGTATCTGTCGAAACCGGAAACCATCAATATCTGTTTAAAAAGCTGCGGAGATTGTGGCAACGCATAGAACTGTCCCCTGTTTATCCTGCTTGGTACAAGATAGTCCCTGGCGCCTTCCGGTGTACTCTTTGTCAAAAAAGGTGTTTCTATTTCAACAAAATCATTACTGTCAAAATAACGCCTGGTAATCTGATACACTTTATGTCTGGATGTTAAATATTTCTGCATTTGCGGTCGTCTGAGGTCAAGGTATCTATACTTGAGCCTCAATTCAGTTGATACTTCCGTGTCACCTGTAATTTCAAATGGTGTCGTTTCACTTGAATTTAATATTTCAAGTTTATCAACCATCACATCTATTTCACCAGTATCTAAATCCGGGTTAGCCATTCCCTCCGGCCTCTCCTCAACCTTTCCTTTCACCGATATAACGTATTCAGTCCTGAGCACCGAAGCGGCTTCGTGAGTCTCTGCGTTATGTTCCGGATTGAATACGATCTGCGTCTTACCGTATCTATCTCTTAAATCGATAAAAATAACACCACCATGATCTCTTCTGGTGTCTACCCATCCTGAAAGTGTGACCTCATCCCCGGCATCCGCCTTGCGAAGTTGCCCGCATGTTTGCGTTCTCTGTAAATCAGACATTTATCTATTTCCTTTCACTATCTCTATAATCTTATCTGTATCTTCCGAGAAATTTTCATCTCCCGTCTGCATATTCTTTAGTTTAATAACCCCTTTTTCTCTTTCTTCACTACCCATTATGATAGTAAACCGTGAATTAAGCTTGTTGGCAATCTTCATCTGCGCCTTGGTTGGCCGGCATTCGTAATCCATATCAACCCTTATCCCTCCCTGTCTCAGCTGATTGAGCAGTTTGAAACAGTAATTTCTGGATTCAATACCGATTGACACAATGAATATATCCGGAGCCAGAGAGGAAGTGTCGAGTTTTGATTCCTTGTTCTTTTCTCTCACTTTCAACAGGGCTATCATTGATGCTTCCATCCCGGCAGCAAAACCTACCGCACCTGTTGGAGGCCCTCCAATATCTGATATCAGGTTGTCATAACGCCCTCCCGCACATATAGTATCCCTGGCGCCCATTGCCGAATGTGTTATCTCGTAAACTGTTTTTGTATAATAGTCCAGGCCCCTGACAAGATGCGGGTCTACAGTATAATCGAGGCCAATATCCTCAAATGCACCTTTGACAATCTTAAAATGTTCCAGGCAATCTTTACAAGTATGGTCTTCGGTATTCGACACATTCTTGCGTATCTCTTTACATTTTTTATTTTTGCAGTCAAGCACCCTGAAGACATTTCTCTCAAGCCTCGCCTTACAGAGTTCACACAATTCATCTTTATAATTAGAAAGTTCTTTCTTTAATATGTCTCTATATCCTGGTCTGCATTTCTCACATCCGATAGTATTTATCTTTACCACATAACCGTCCAGCCCAAGCCGGTCGTAAACCCTTGTGGCAACCTTAATCGTTTCAACATCCAGTAAGGGATCGTAAGACCCGATTGCCTCTACGCCCATCTGATGAAACTGTCTCAACCTCCCTGCCTGGGGACGCTCTTTCCTGAACATCGGCCCGATGTAATAAAATTTCTGGAATTTCTTTGTCTTATACAATTCATATTGTAAGTATGCCCTCATTACAGATGCTGTATTTTCAGGACGAAGTGTAATGGATGTTCCTGCGCTATCACCAAAAGTATACATCTCTTTCTCTACTATATCTGTCGCCTCCCCAATACTCCTTACAAAGAGGCGTGTATCTTCGAAAACCGGCGTTCTTATCTCATGATATCCCGCTATTTCAAACTCTTCCCGTGCTGCATTTTCCATCTCTACCCATAACAACCTCTCCTCAGGAAAGAGATCTTTCATACCTAACGGGGCTTGTACATATTTATCGTTACCTTTTTCCATATTACCCTTAATCTTCTTTGCTTTTTTTCCCTTACCCCCCAGGGGCTTGTACATATTTATCGTTACCTTTTTCCATATTACCCTTAATCTTCTTTGCACTCTTTGCGGTGAATAATTATTAATTTGTTTTAACATTTAACGAAAATCTTAACCCTAAGATCAATTTGCCAAAGGAGTTAGATTTGTGCAATTATATCAAGTCAGGCTTAAGATTCAAGGGATTTAAAAAAACAGGGGAAAAGTTGCCATATAAGACACAAAAACACAAAGAAAAACAGAAAGATATTAAAGAGAACGTTGTAATAAAAGCAAATAAATGCTTTATTATGTCCCTTATCCTATATTGGTACCTTAGTGTTTTTATGGCTGAATTTATTAAAAAAAATGGATAAAGAAACACACAAACTATCTTCAGACGCATATCAGGAAATACCGGGTGATCACTATAAACCATATATTGGAAAACGTGAATTTCTACCGGAATTTACCCTAAAAGCAATAGTTACGGGAATGGTCCTGGGTATTATCTTTGCCGCTGCTAACGCATATATAGGACTTAAGGTAGGTTTAACCGTAAGTGCCTCTAACCCCGGTTGCAGCAGAAAAGATAGGACTTAAGGTAGGTTTAACCGTAAGTGCCTCTATACCGGTTGCTGTTATGGCAGTTGCCATATTCCGCATTATTGGCAAAGGGAGCATTCTTGAAAATAACATGGTCCAGACAGTAGGGTCAGCAGGTGAATCTCTGGCAGCCGGAGTTATCTTCACCTTTCCAGCACTCATCATCTGGGGAATGAAACCTGAACTGACTAAAATATTTGTCTTCTCTCTTCTAGGCGGATTATTGGGTGTATTGTTTATGATTCCCTTACGCAGCCTTCTCATATCCCGACAGCATGGACTTCTGCCTTACCCTGAGGGTACCGCCTGTGCAGAAGTACTGGTTGCAGGTGATAAAGGGGGAGGAGATGCGAAGACCGTTTTCATGGGATTGGGTATAGGAAGTTTTTATGAATTTCTGATGAATGGTCTCAAACTCTGGCATTTCAGGCCCTCATGGAACATCCCCTTCTACAAAGGTGGTAAGATAATTGGAGAAACCACACCCGCCCTACTCGGAGTTGGATACATTATCGGGCCCAGGATTTCAGCAATTATGTTAAGTGGTGGAGTTGTTGCATGGCTGGTAATAATACCTTTAATTATGGCAGTTGGCGAGAACACTACCGAACCGATATATCCAGCCAAAGTCTTGATTTCTCAGATGAGTATTGAAGAGATATGGCACTATTATATCAGATATATAGGTGCAGGAGCAGTAGCTTTCGGTGGACTGATAACATTATTCAGAGCAATACCAACCATACTGGACACATTCAAAACCGGCTTAAGCAAGGTATCAAATAAAAGCAGAGACAAAGAGGAGAGAACCGACAGAGATCTTCCCATGGCGGTTGTTATTGGCGGCTCTGCCATATTAGGAATATGCCTCTGGCTGGTACTCTCTTTCTGGACGGCAACAGAAATAGGAACTGTACCTAATCTCCTGGTTTCAGTTCTTATGGTCATCTTTTCCTTTTTCTTTGTTACCGTATCTTCGAGGATTGTCGGTCTCATCGGATCTTCCTCAAATCCGGTTTCCGGTATGACGATTACTACGCTCCTGTTAACAAGCCTGATATTCTCCCTCATGGGATGGACCTCAGAGGCGCATATGGTAATAGCGCTGAGTGTTGGTGCTGTTGTCTGCATCTCGATCGCGATTGCAGGAGACACGTCACAAGACCTGAAGACCGGTTTTCTGGTAGGGGCAACACCCTGGAAACAGCAGTTAGGTGAGTTTATCGGTGTACTGACATCTGCTGTCTTTGTCGGTTGGGTAATTTTAAGACTCCACAAAGGAGTGGGAATTGGTTCTGAGGAATTGCCTGCACCTCAGGCAACGTTAATGTCGCTGGTAGTAAAGGGCGTAATAACAGGTGAACTTCCCTGGAGATTTGTCATTATCGGAATATTCCTTGCGGCACTTATAGAACTTGTCGGTATCAGATCTCTTCCATTTGCGGTAGGTGTATATCTACCGTTATACCTTACTACACCCATAATGGCAGGAGGACTACTGAGATTTTTCACAGAAAAAACAAAAGAAGAAAACCAGTTGAAGAAAAGATGTGAAAGCGGGATCTTATTCAGTTCAGGATTGATTGCCGGAAGCGCGCTTATAGGAGTTGGGCTGGCGCTGGCGGCGTCATACAGCGGAACATTTATCACCTCTCTTGAGCTTGGCCATCAATGGATGGGACCATTCAGCAACGCAGCATCACTGTTTATCTTTGCTGGATTATCTTTACTCGTGTGGAAATATACCAATAAAAAACACCCTCCATAGTATTACAAAACAATAAACAACGTATTGTAACCATTAAGTTTTTTCTGTACTATTGTTTAATTATTTATACATATCTGCCAATTATATATAAAATGGAAGATCATCCATTTAGCTTTCCAAAAAACACACAAACATATTTAAATCAAGGGGTAAAAACATGTTGTCAAGCCAATTTATAATGTCTTGTTTTTAGCGAAATAGAAAAATCCTGTTTTTTTATAAATACATTAATAAATATTTTGTAATAACGATTGGCTTAACAGAACACATTTTTTTATTTGATTAATTACTTAATTTGTATAAAATCAAATATTTCCTATAATTTACACAAGCTCGAATGATTTATATAACTATATACCAGACATAGACATAATGGCGTGGCAAAACTGCTACCAAGTTATAAGTACCTGCCCGCCTGACCGAACAGTACGGGCAGGAAGTGTCAAGTAAAGCTTATAGGAAAAGACGGTAGCTGTTGTTAGAAATCTTTCAATTCAGGCTTTTTTATTTGATAATTAATTTTTTTTAGTAAGAGTAAGCATGCTTAGTCCGATACAATACATTTTTATAGCAGCAATTGTCCTCTATCTTCTGGATTCAATCTGGGAAGTAGGATCTATATTTAATTCGAACAGATTCAGTAAAAAGCTGGCCGATTACTTTCTCCTTTCAGGTTTATCAATCCACTGTGCATTTTTGATTATTATAAGTTCACAATCCGGTACACTGCCGATATCGACCCTTTTTGAGTCATCCACATTCTATCTGTCCCTGATTGTATTACTCTCTGTGATACTCAAGTTTTTATACAGGTTGCAATCTCTGATGCCATTTGTTATGCCGGTCGTTACAGGGTTTTCAATTGCTGCAATCACGCTGGTTAATAACGATCTGGCCCTGACGGCTGACTTGAAAACATTCTGGCTGTTTGCCCACATAATACCAATATTCCTGGGCTATGCCTCATTTACTGTCTCTTTCATATTCAGCATAATGTACCTGACGATGGAAAGACAATTGAAGAAAAAATCATTTGGCCCTCTTTTTGAGAGTTTACCCTCTCTTGAGACCCTGGACACGTTAATGTGGAAAACTATCACGATGGGTTTTCCATTATTGACGATTGGCCTGGTTTCAGGAACCGTATGGGCCAAAACAACCAATATACTGGGACTACAATGGTATCTGGACCCAAAAGTATTATTGGGATCTTTGACGTGGCTTATTTATGCCGCAATATTACACTTAAGGCTCGGGGCTTCTTTTCATGGTACAAGGGTAGCGGTGGTTACCATAGCCGGTTTTGTTATTGTAATACTTACCTTTATCGGCCCATTTTTAATGGGGCATAAACATGGGTATGAAAAAAACTCAGCTACGCTTGAGCAGGAGATAATAATACCGGAAGAAACCTGAATGGTAAAAGTTTAATCTAAAAACTAATAACATCCATGATTATTAAATGAAAGATAGAAACCATAGAATGGTATCTGTGTAATCAGTGGTTCCTAAAATAAGAATTAATATATATTATTATGAATTTACATACACTTGGTCTAAATCATGACTCCGCACCAGTGGAAATCAGGGAGAAGCTTGCATTCAGCCCTTCCTCTGTTCCAATCGCGCTCTCTTCATTTGCACAGTCTTTTCCGTCTTCAGAGACTGTTATTCTATCGACATGTAATCGTGTTGAGATTTACGCGACATCACCTGATAACAGCATGGACAAAGATACGCTGCTGGATTTTCTTTCCGCCTTTCATAATTTGCCAAAGGAAAAATTTGCTGATCATATGTATCACTACCAGGGCATAAACGCTGTCAGGCACTTGTTCTTTGTCTCTTCCAGCCTTGACTCCCTGGTAAGAGGTGAGACGCAGATCCTTTCCCAGGTAAAAGAAGCGTATATGACTGCAACAGCTGCGGAAACGACTGGAAGTATTTTAAACCAACTCTTTCAACGTTCCCTGAACGTTGCCAAGGAGGTGCATACAAAAACCAATATCGGCCGTGGAAAAGTTTCCGTTAGCACAGTAGCTGTTGACCTTGCCATCAAAATCTTCAAAGATTTCTCTGAAAAGACGATTTTTATTATCGGCGCAGGAGAAATGTGCGAACTTGTTTTAAAACATTTAGTGGATTGCGGTGCAAAGTCTACAATCGTCGCGAATAGAAGCTTCGACAAGGCTATGTCACTTGCAGAAGAGTATGATGGGAAAGCCATCAATTATGAAAAGCTTGAAGATTATCTCCCAGAAGCAGACATAATCATCAGTTCTACTTCTGCCCCTCACTATGTGGTCAAAACAGAGCATGTAAGACATGCTATAAAGGTTCGCAGGGGAAACCCCATGTTACTTGTAGATATTGCCGTACCCAGAGACATAAACCCGGAAATAGCAAATATCGACAATGTCTATCTCTATAATATTGACGACCTGCAGACAGTAGTGAGCAGTAATATAGACGAAAGGGAAAATGAACTCGGCAAGTGCCAGGTCATTATTGATAAGGAAGTATCTCAATACATGGCATGGACAGAAGAACTGAAGATCGGTCCTGCTATTTCTCAGTTAAGAAATCACTTTCATGATATTGGTGAACAGGAACTTGAAAGACTGCGCCCAAAACTTGGAGATATTGCACACGAAGAGTGGGAACACATCGTCTATTCAATGCAGCGGACGCTTAATAAAATCCTCCACAAACCTGCCAAGGTAGGAAAAGAAAAGGCAAAAAACGGAGGTGGGTTTCAATATGTAGAAACTATAAAACACCTCTTCGGTATCCACCACAAAAAAGATAGTTCTAAGAAATAACAGATAAAAATATTTGACAAGATATAGGCTAAAGATACACAATTCCGTTAAGTTTTTTAATATATATTTACTACTTTAACATATCTGGTAATTTATTTATTTTACTGACACGGATGATAAACATTTATCCGCACAATCTGTACTCGTAGAAAAGAAGGAGAAGTAGCCATGGTTGTAAAAAAGATATCTTTTGTATTGGTTGTACTTGCAATTGCTATTATGGGAACTGCAATTCCCCCTGCATTGGCAGCAGATGACGCTGCGAGTATAGCGAGAAGGGATAAGATGATAAATGCATTAAAATCTGAATGTGCCGTAAAAGTTGGAGCAAAAAAGAAAGCGGCTTCAACAGTTCCTGAAACTGCTGAGGCTACTACAGATATAAAAACAGTGATTACTGAGAAAGTAGAAGAGTTGAAAGCTGAAACAGACTCTGAAGCAGAGCCTGTAGTTACTGAAACAATTTCAGAAGTTAAGGATGCCGCTGAAGCTGCCTCAGAACATGGAACAGAAGCAGCCGAAAAAGTTAAAGCGGAGATTACGTGTTAATCAAATCGTAAATTTATAGCCATGTCATTCGCTTTTAAGCCGTAGTTGTAAATCACAAACACACAACTGCGGCTTATTAATCTCGTTTATATCCATCACGATTCCTATTAAATCTGATCTGGTTATAGATTTTCTGAAAACACTACTGAAATAAATATACACAATCTCTTTCAGAAGACAGAGATCCTCTTCTAACTCAATAGTTCGTGTGATATCAGCATCGATTTAACAAGTACCAACACCACATCAGTAAGCACCAAGTTAACACCCTTTAAAGTTTGGTAAAAAAACCAGTAATAATTGCAGTATAAGCTATCGAATGAATAGGAAATATGGTATGATTTAGGTCATGGAAGCGGTGGTTGAAATAACAGATTTTAGTATTGAAAATGTGCTTGCGCAGAACGATGAGTTGCGTTGTAAACTCGAATCTAGAGACCACCAGATCATGCTACTCGAAGAAAAGATCAACTACCTCCTTTATCATCGTTTCAGTTCAAAGTCTGAGCGTTTTGATAAGCGCCAGCAATTGCTGTTCGGTAACGAGGATGCTGCTTGTGAGGTTGAACCTGCAACCGAAACTAAGGTACCTGAGCACACCAGAAAGACTGGTGGTCGACGTGTCCCTCCCCAGCATCTTCCGCGTGTTCGCGTGGAGCATGATCTGCTGGAAGAAGAGAAACAGTGTTCCTGTGGTTCTTGCCTGAATCGAATAGGAGAAGAGGTTTCATTTCAGTACGACGTGATTCCCGCCAGGTTTCAAGTAATAGAGAACATTAAGTTCAAGTACAGTTGCTCTAACTCCAAGTGCAAGCAACCGCCAATAACTGCACAACAAAGTCCACCGGCTCCTTTGCCTCGAACCCAAGCATCACCAGGTGTTCTTGCCTGGGTTGGTTCGAGCAAATTTGCTGATGGTCTTCCGCTAAACCGTATAGCTTCTATTGCTGGAAAACGTTTTGGCGTACCGTTCACCAGTACCACATTGGCAGACTGGATGATCAAAGGTGCAGAGCAAATTATTTCTCCTCTGGTAGCTACCATGGAAAATGCGCTTGATGGACATGACTATCTTCACATTGATGAAACCACCCTTCAGGTTCTGAGCGAAGAAGGACGAACTGCTAAACAGAAGTCCTATATCTGGTGTCGTGTTACTGGCGGTAACGATACCCCGATTGTACTTATGCACTACAGTCCCAGCCGTGCAGGAGCTGTAGCCAGCAAACTGTTGGAAGGGTTCAGTGGTTTTTTGCAAACCGATGGTTACGCTGGTTATGGGGCATCAGCCTCGCGTCCTAATGTTATCCAGTTGGGATGCTGGGCACATGTTCGTCGTAAGTTTGATGTTGCAAGAAAAGCCAGTTCGCCAGGCGCTGCCAATATTGCCCGGCAAGGCATGGAGTTGATCAGAGAACTCTACTACCTTGACAATCAAGAAAAAGAGAAACCACCGGATCAACGAAAGAGATATAGACAAGAGGTAGTTAAGTCTTGCTTGGATAAGATCCGTTCCTGGATTAATAGAAATCAGGTGCAGGCGTTTAGCTATGGAGGTTTGCTGTCGAATGCATTTACCTACATTAACAACCAATGGTCAAAACTAACAGTTTTCGTGGAAGACGGACGCCTGCAACTGGACAACAACAATGCGGAACGTCATATCCGGCCTATTGCGACGGGTAGAAAGGTGTGGTTGTTTGCACAAAGCGAGGCCGGTGCAAGGGCAACTGCAACTTGGTATTCGCTGGTTGAAACTGCAAGGGCTAATGGATTAGAGCCTTACTGGTATCTTCGAAAGGTTTTCGAAGAGATGCCAATGTATTTACGAGATCGAAAACCAGTAAATGATTTACTGCCTTGGAATGTCGATTCCAAGGAACTGGAGCAACTCGCTAGACGTGATTAACTGGGTGCTTACCCACATCACATTGATTATTTTTCGCTTAACACACCCTTGTCTTTCGTAATATTTTCGCAATAATTAAGCCATAGTAAAATGTAATGTTTTAAATTTGTTTTTTGTATATTTACAAGATGTTACTATAAAACTGGTTATATAGCACAAGATCATTATGCTTGCCTGATAAATATTCGGCATTAATATTGCTAATAACCAATCCTAACATTAATACCCGGTTATGTCTGTTACATACATATGCTGTTTTCATCATTCCTTCCCGACGGCCGGACGACATTATTTTTTTTTGAAAATATTTGCGATAATGAAACAGATAATCATTGTAATCTTACTGGCAATTCTCCTGTCAGCCGCCTGTAATTCAAGCAATAGTATTAACATCAGTAAGATTCTACAGGATAATAGACAAGCTGAAGAGTTAGAGGCACAATTCTTTGATGTTTCAAAAAAAACAAACAGGGGTTTGCTTTGCCGGGCCTTGAACACGGTTTGATCCAGTCGCCTATTAATATTCTTACTAAATCGGTTGAGCAGGTAGATAGCCGTACTATTACCGTCAGATACAAGGACGAAGTAAATGCCGTTGCAAACCTGGGCCACACAATACAGCTCCATTTTGCTGAGGGTAGTACTATCTCGGCTCACGGTAAAACATTCCAATTCAAGCAGATGCATTTTCATACCCCATCAGAGCATCAGTTGGACGGTATGACATATCCAATGGAGATGCATATTGTAAATGCTGCTGAAGATAAGGAAAATGGCAGGATCGAATATCTGGTGGCAAGTATTCTCTTTAAGATGGGAGAAGAGAATAAGTTTATCAGTGACTTTCGTGAATTCATTCCGGAAGAAACACACTCAATCCAGAATATCCAGTCAGGCCGTGTAAGATTAAGTGATCTTTTAATGGTTGCCAGAAAAAACAAATCCGAAGAAGGGCTTTATTTCTACAAAGGTTCACTCACCACACCACCATATACAGAAAGTGTGAACTGGTATATTGACAAGCACATTTATGAGGCGTCTCCAGAGCAGATCCATACTATTAAAAAAATTGAGGGTCATAATGCCCGTAAAGTCCAAAAGATTCATGATAGAATTATTGAAGGAAGTTGATCTAGGCTACTTAAGAAAAAGTAGTTTCAATAGTTCATCACGTCCAGACTAATTGTATTGTATTCTGATAACGGTTAAAGAGCACCTCCCTCTCCTATACTCACTTTATCCTGAATTATTTTGCATCGTCCTTCTTCATCCATCCAGGCCATTCCAGACGTGATGTTTGGTGACACTTAAAGCACGCTTTTCTCAACATGGAGTCAAAACTGTTATAGGTTTCTACTATATTTTTTCTCCTGGATGTTTCAGCGACTTTTTTGGCAGCATCAGTGACCAGATTAAGATATTTCTCAAAGTCATCCTTCATAGCTTGAACAGCTTTTGGATCATCAGGATCATTTCCCGCTTTCTGAAACCACTCTCCAGCCTTTCCTTCTTCAGGAAAAAACATACGCATGACCACTTCACTGGCATTGATAATTTCTTTTGACTCCTTGATAACCTCCTTAAAATCACCAATCATTATAGCATCCAGCATTTTAGATGTATGAGAGTTGATTATGCGCATCAAGCCCTGACTTGGTGTAGATCTATCTGTATGAAGAGATTCAATACCTCCGCAAAAAGCCTCTTTAGAGTTCCACCCAAAGGCTAAAATCCCTGTTGTCAGAAAAAATGTAAAAATCATAGCCAAATATCCATTATTAATTTTCTTCATTCAACATATCTCCCTTAAATATATTTCTCATAAGCATTGCTTATTGATAACAAATTTATAGTTAGTATCTCCCATATTTTAATTCATCAAAATTTTCTTACCACGACTGCTGCGCTCTAGATTAAAACATTGGAAACTTTTTATCAAATTATTTTTTTATTCTGGACTGAAATGTATTTAAAATTAATTTACTATACATTGATAATTATGTTTCTACTCAGTAAATAATACAATTTAGCAGGCTCTATCTTATGTTGCTTTTGAGGAATCACCCAATGTGCTCCTTGCACTCCCCTACCATATGTGATAAACTGTTATCCCCCTATTCTCTTCATTTATATAATGTAATATACTGTGGAATCTTATTTGAACAACTTCATCAGCGTAGCTTTTGATAAATATTCGATGAAATGGAGGTAATGATGTCAGACTCAAATAAACAAAAACAAGAGTTTTGTCTTTCAGCCAAAGAGACAGCAACGAAGCTGAGAACACTTGCAAACGAACTGGAGAGTGGTGTCGTTGCTATAGGCAGAGACAAGTTCTCAATTGCAGATAATACAGAGGTAAAGATCAGCCTGAAAGCCAAAGGCGACACATTCTCGTCTAAACTAAAATTTAAAATAATAAACTCCTTATCATCAATAGAGGAAGATGCGAGGAAAGCGGATAACAATGGCGAATCTACATCATCAACAGAATCTGGCGTTGAAGGCTACAAAGATTTGAAGAAACGTATGTCACTTGATTTTAAAGCCATCAAGAAGAGTTGTATACAAGAGCAAACTCTCCCGGAGTTAGATATGGTAGAACGATTTTATCAGGATTCAAAAAAAATGTGTAGTTATCCTGACAAAGGAGAGGAATTTTACGAAACATTTCTAAAACAGGCTTCTTATTTCTATGAAGCATATAAATCCTCTGACTCGAAAGCAATGATTTCAGCAATTGAATCTCTTGCACAAATCAGAAGCGATTGCCATAAAAAGCATAAATAAAGAAGAGCCATTAACGCCTGTTTCCTTCCTTCGGAGTTCATGACAAATACTCACCTATTAGGTATGAATTTCTACTTGCTTTATCAAAAACATTATATTAAAATCGATAAAGTATATCAAAAAGGAATGATTGTTAAGAAAAGGAGTGAACAATGCCTTTGACCGAATATGTAACAAAAGATGAAGTTAAGAGAGTATGCGATAAACTTGGATTGAGAGATTGGTCTTTAATAAAAGATCCCGTCGTCTCCGATGAAGAGACGTCAATAATCTTGAAACTGGTAAATACAACAAACATGGACATCTCACTTGCAACTTTCCGACAAGGCCTGGAAGTAGAACTTGAACATGGAACGATTTTTGAGGATGCAAATGTCACCAATAACCATCCGGTTCTGACCGGAAAAATTGTTCTGGCTCATTTGAAAGAAACTATGGATTATTATAAAAGAATTGAAGTTGCCGAAATTGAAGGTGATCTACTTGACGCAATACGGTCAAAGAATATGCAAAGAATTGAATCCAAATATAAAAAACTCGTCGAAGCTCAACATGTTCTCATTACATCAGTTGCCAATCAACTCAAGAAGGATGGATAACTCAGTAAGCAATCTTGAAGTGTCTAAAATCAGGAAATAGAAGCTGTTCAAACGGTTTAAACCGTTTGAACAGCTTAAACTATTTTTATCCCCCTTACCATCACTCGTACTGTGACTGAATCTGCTTCACTCTTTCCGCGAATAGTTCTGCTTCGTCTGCCTTTCCAATCTTCTCATAAAACTCTACCATGTTCACCAGCACGGTTGCGACAAATGGATGGCCTTTACCATACGTTTTTTCATATATCTCCAGTGCCCGTATATAAAGAGACTCAGCCATATCATTAATTCCCAGATAGTAATTAAGTGTAGCCAGATTGTTCAGTGACGTGGCGATATCAGGATGATCCGGGCCAAGTGTCTCTTCTTCGATACTCAATGCACGTTCGAAAACCGGTAACGCATCTGCGTATTTCCCCTGATCCTGGAAAAGCCCTCCCAGACTGTTCAACGCAGCCACAACACTGGGATGGTCAAGTCCAAAAGCGTTCTCATATATATTAAGAGCATCCTTGTAAAGAGGCTCTGCTTCACCATATCTATCCTGAGCCAGATACATATCTGCTAAATTCTGCAAGACTGTGGCAACTTTGGGATGATCAGGACCAAGACCTTTTACATAAATATCAAGTGCCTGTCTGAAGAGAGGTTCCGCTTCTGAAAACCTGCTATAGGTCCAATAAAGTGTTCCAAGTAAATTCTTGGAAATAGCAATACAGGGATGGTCTGGAGTAAATATATCTTCCGCAACCTTAATTGCTTCTTCACCCACCTTTATTGCATCCGCGTATCTTCTCTCCTGTAAAAGCTTAGCAGCCTTATCATTCAATTCCTCCCACAATTCCTCCTGAGCAAATACCGGTAAAGTAAACAATGTTACCAGAACCATCATCAAAAAACAGTTGATCCTACGTGAATCTAAACAACTAATTATATTTACAGAAATTTTCACTGTTAATACCCTTTCTATAGTAATCATCATGTGTTACATAAACATTAACTGACCTCTATTTCGACCCGCCAGACCAAACCGCTCGGACAGGGAGGACTCCAATTCCAGATCCCTCGTGAAAAGTCCTCGGTGCTTTTTGTCCAAAAAAAAAGAGGCATACCGCCAAACTTTATAATTGCCACCTTTTAATAAACATAATCGATATTAAGACAATGGCCGGATAATATCAAGTTGTTTTCCCTGTACTGAATCAAAAAGGCTTTATAATTTTACATTTCTTTATACAATAATGGAAATCTTCAGTGTTTTTTTCTGAGGAAAGTCCTCGACACCTTTTGTCCGGGAGAAATTTAAAAAAATCAGGCTCTCATATGACAAGGTTGGCGTGAAAGGAGCAATGCCATGAACAATCCGAACATGAACCATGTAGCTGGTATAATTCTGGGTGGAGGAAAAGGGACTCGCCTTTTCCCTTTAACAAAAGAGAGGTCAAAGCCGGCAGTCCCACTTGCCGGAAAATATCGGCTTGTCGACATACCGGTGAGCAATTGTATTAATTCCGGAATAAAAAAGATCTTTGTCATTACTCAATTCAATTCAGAGTCTCTTAACAGGAGTGTTTACGAAACCTACAAATTCGACCATTTCTCGCATGGATATATTCGTATCCTTGCTGCTGAGCAGAGTATGGAAAGTAAGGAGTGGTTACAGGGAACTGCAGACGCTATAAGAAAAAACATTAAACATATTTCGGCTGACATGAATGTAAGATACTGCATGATCCTTTCAGGCGACCAATTGTACAAAATGGACTATAATCAGATTATCTCAAAGCATAAAGAGAGCAGTGCGGACGTAACAATTGCACTGACCGTCGTGGACAAGGCAAAAGCATCTGAGTTTGGACTTGCCATGGTAGATGATAAAGGAGATATCACGGCATTTACAGAAAAGCCAAAAGACACTTCACTTATTAAATCATATTATATTCCTTCATCAGTTAAACAATCTGAAGGGCTAAGCCCTGACAAGGATTATGTCCTGGCAAATATGGGGATCTACCTGTTTTCTAAAGATTATCTCTGCGAGCTTATGGAAAGCACTGATGAAGCTGATTTCGGAAAACATATTATCCCAAGCCTTCTCGGAAAGAAAAAGCTGACCGGTTTCTTTCATAATGCTTATTGGGAAGATATTGGTACGATACGGGCATTTTATGAAGCCAATATTAAGCTGACTTCTCCTTCTCCACAGATCTCATTCTACGACACAGAACATCCTATTTATGCGCAACCGCTGTTCTTACCCCCTACCCGCTTAGAACAATGTGACATTCGAGATTCACTCATTTCTGACGGGTGCAATGTTCACAAAGTCTCTATCAACCGATCCGTAATTGGTGTGCGAAGTATAATTAACAGGAATACCTCCATCACAGACTCAATTATTATGGGAGCTGATTATTACGAAACGAGAGAAACAGGGAAAGAGGGGCAGATAAAACTTGGTATTGGAAACAACTGTGTAATTGAACGAGCAATCATAGATAAGAATGCTTATATAGGCAATAATGTAAAAATTATCAATCAGGAGAAATCAGACTATAGGGAAGGAGATGGTTATTTGATCAAGGATGGAATAGTTGTAGTGGAAAAAGGAGCAGTTATTCCTGACGGGACTGTTATATGAAGAAAAAATTAATTATTCCTCTCTTTCGAGAGAAATCCAATACTGGAATTCTCTCGAAAGAGAGGACGATCATGTGTAACATAAATTTTGAGCAATTTTATTTGCTGTTTTACTTTAACCAAAAGCAAGCCATGCAAAGAAATAAAAGCGCCGCTCATCCTCAAATGTTCACATCTGTATTATTACGGTACAACCCGATCTGAAACACCAGTTGGCAATAATTTTCACATCAAAATAAGGCTATCATAACTACTATTTACTCCTGTTCACGACCACCAGCCCTAAGCATATATTCGCCCATACCTACAGTATTGTTGAATATGCCATCTCCTTTTGTGTTCACCGCTTCAACTTTCCCAAAGGGGAATTTGCAAAAAGCCTGTTTGGCCAGCCCAACTTGTCATTCAGGCGGAGAAACTGGTTTATTCTCAGCTATCAATAATTTCCAATATTTCCAAATAATCAACAATTAATGTTTAATACAATAAAAAAAGAAGAATACATCTTAACTATGTATATAAAACTATTCTGATCAATCATTTAATAAATTTTTTTTAAATTAACAAAAAATTAACACTTTCTTTATACTCAGTTAACAGTGCAGAAGTATTATCAAATCCAATTAAAAAGACTTACCGTATTGAATACTGAGAAAATTGAGGATGTCAATGGAATATACCAGAAATATTAAAAAAATTTCTTTTGAGGAAAGTGTACAACGAACCATCCCGATATTGGCGGATTTGTTAAAGGATACTAAATACGGTTACATTCAAATAACAGTACAGGATGGCAGAGTTGTACAAATTGATAAAACGGAGAAATTAAGATTTAATTATCAGAAGCCAAAACAGGCACGTTTAAATAGATACTGATATCCTGTAAATACTAATTCAATTAATAAAGAGAGGAGGTAATGTCTTATCATTTTATATACCTTTACCAATCGGACAACCGAAAAAGTAGTAAGTACTTTTTAGTAAGTATAGAGACTGTCCAGTCAACTGGCAGTAAAGAACAGAAAAAAGGAGAAGATAGATATGATGAAGCTTTCAACAATATGTTGGATGATAATTGCACTTTTGACCCTAACTTTTTTTCTTGAACCAGTTAAGGATGTAACGGCTCAGGAAAGTAATGATTTGAAATGGCAATTAAAAAAAATGGAAGAGATGATGCGTAAACAGCAGGGAATGATTGAGAATCTGAAGGACAAAATAGAGATACAGGAAGATATCTCAAAATCGTATGTAACGCCCATAGATGATGAAGTAATTGGCAAGAAGGTTGACGAATATCTCCAAAAAGGAGAGGGCAAGGGTATGTGGGCTGAAATTATTAAGAGACCCAAGTTAGGCTATAAGAAAGGGTTTTTCTTTGAGACAAAGGACAAGAGATTCTCCATGAAGATAAACGGAAGGATCCAGTTTAGGTATAGCTATGAGGACCGTGATAATATGCACGACACAGACGAACAACAGGATGACAGTTCATTCAGGATACGCCGATCGCGAGTAAAATTTTCCGGCAAGGCATACAAACACTTCAAATATAAGATAGAACTTGCTCTATCATCTACAGGCACTGTTGACGGCAGCAGGGCCATAGAACTGTATGACTTCTATGCATCTTGGAACAAAAATCCGGCATTTTCTGTCCAGTTTGGTCAATGGAAGGTACCATGGAACAGACAGCGTGTGGTATCCTCTCAGAACCAGCAGATGATAGACCGTGCCAGCTCACAGGATGAGTTTACTATGGACCGGCAGATCGGTGTAATGCTGCACGGCAAACTGTTTAATAAAAAGTTTGAGTATTATACAGGTGCATTTAACGGTAACGCCAGGAACCAGAGATCGAATGACAACAACGAAATGCTTTATATAGCAAGGGTCTCCTGGAACCCGTTCGGTGCGTATGGTAAGGGTATAGGAGAGGTTGAGAGCGATATCAATTTTTCAAAGAAACCAATTGCCCACGTATCCGCTGCCATGGCATACGACGGAGCTGCGGATAGAGAAAGATTTAGCAGCACTACCATTGATCTTGACCCCCCTGTTGGTACCGGTATTACACTTAAAGAGGTTAACAAGACCAGCGTAGTAGCCGAGTACGGTCTTAAGTATAAGGGTTTTTCAACTAACGCAGAAGCATACTGGCGAAGGTTTGATGATATCCGCGCAAACAATATTGATTCTGTTGGTTCCGGTGTCATCATTGACAGAGGTTTCTTTGTACAGGGAGGATATTTCATTCTGCCAAAAAAACTTGAGGTAGCAGGCCGGTATTCACTCGTTGACTTTGATGATGAAAGAGATGAAGACGCTGTAAGAGAGGTCGCTTTAGGAGTCAACTGGTTTATTAACGGAACTCACGATAATAAGCTGCAGTTTAACTGGATCCGTCAGGACAATGAACTGCCAAATTCAGCCAGCCGATCAGATGATATAGACAACACTTACCGTCTGCAATACCAGTTGGCATTTTAATTAATTAAAGGAGGAACAATAGTTATGATGAAACAATTTTTTATTGCTGTAATACTAATCAGCATGTGTCTGGCAAGTTTATCCACTAAAGGAGAGGCAGTGGCAGTTGACTCCGGCATACAACCTTATACAAAAGTTAGTGGTGTTTCCGGAAATCTCAACAGTATAGGCTCTGACACTATGAATAACCTGATGACTTTCTGGGCCGAAGGGTTTAACAGGTTATATCCCAACGTCAAAATACAGATAGAGGGTAAAGGCTCTTCAACCGCCCCACCCGCATTAATACTTGGGACTTCACAGTTAGGCCCGATGAGCAGGGCTATGAAACCAACAGAAGTAGATGATTTTGAAAGAAGATATGGCTATAAACCGACACAGATAAGAACCTCCCTTGATGCACTGGCCGTATACGTAAATAAAGATAACCCTATAAAAGGTTTGAATTTTGCCCAGGTAGACGCGATTTTTTCAAAAACGAGAAAAGGTGCACATAGAGAGGATATTACAACATGGGGTAAGGTAGGATTACCAGGTCAATGGGGAAACAGGCCGATTAGTCTTTACGGACGTAACTCCGCATCCGGAACGTATGGCTACTTCAAGAAAAAAGCGCTTTTCAAGGGTGATTACAAAAATACGGTCAAAGAACAACCTGGATCCGCATCTGTTGTACAGGGAGTGACTGAAGACAGGTATGGAATAGGATACAGTGGTATCGGATACAAGACCTCCGGTGTACGTGCAGTACCTCTTGTAAAAAAAGGCAACTCATATAAAGAAGCGGTACTAGAGAATGTATTGGATGGTTCATATCCACTGGCAAGGTTTCTCTATGTCTATGTTAATAAGAAACCGAACAAGCCTCTTGATCCGTTGATTCAAGAGTTTGTTAAATACATATTAAGTAAAGAAGGTCAGGAAGTCGTTATAAAAGACGGTTATCTCCCTGTACCTGTTACCGTTGTAAAAGAAGAACTTGGAAAAATAAAGTAGTAATTAGACAACTATTATTCCTCGACTCCACTCAAAATGACGTCACACTGAGCACCCGCCCATGCCGGATCGGACGGGGAGTCGAAATGTTACAAATATTGAAATACCTATACTTAAAATTTGTTTATGAAAAACCTGAAGAAAAAAAGATTAATTGACAGAACCGCCCACTGGGGTATTACCCTGGGTGGTGCGGTTGTCATTATTGTAATCCTTGCCCTGTTTATATTCATTTTCCTGGAAGTTTTCCCTCTCTTAAAAGGTGCCAATGTATTGAAAGAAAACACCTTTTCATTGAGAGATAAACCTGTTTCAGTTGGCCTGGATGAGTATCAGGAGATTGCCTACGCGATTTATGAAGATGGCAATATTGACTTTATCTCCCTTTCTGACGGTAAGCTGATAAAGGAACATAGTATTAAAGGGATCGAAAGATCTTCCATCACTGCAATCTGTAAAGACAGAGACCGCATTATTATTGGAACTGCAGACGGCAGGGTTTTAATGGTTAATATTAATTTTTCCGTGTCATTTGAAAATGATGAGAGAATTATTACCCCTGAAATTTCTGATCAAGAAGTTAAACATACTGATGAAGAAAGAAAAAGAATACGATATATTACCTCAAAAAGCGATGAGAAAGTAACCGTTACCGTTTTTTATTCGAAAGATGGCAAACTTAAACTAAAATCAACAGAGATAGAAGAGAATCTTTTTGGTGGAGAGAAAAAAAATGAAATAATAACGGACATTACTGCCATACTGGAGAAGGCAATACCTGATGATACAACAGGACAGAGAAAGAAGCCACAGATAACATCACTGGCAATTGACTACTTTCTGGAGAACCTCTATATTGGAACTTCACATGGAGAGGTAATCCATATAAATATGAGAGAGAAGGAAAATCCTTTTCTGGAAGAAAAAGTAAAAGTATCTGAAGAATCAATAACATCACTCGGGTTTCTGCTGGGAGATGTTTCTCTTGTAGCAGGAGACCGGAATGGAGGTATTAGCACGTGGATGCGCGTAAGAGACGAAGCAAAGCCGACAGGCTGGGCTCTTAAAAAAATACATATTATTGAGCAGCACCAGTCAGACATAACATCTATTGCATCATCCATAAGAAACAAGTGCTTTGTAACTGCTTCATCTGATGGAACAATCCACCTGAAGCATGCTACATCAGAACAGACACTCTTAAGGCTTATATCAAAGGCGAAGCCAACAGCTATCGCTTATTCACCAAAGGCAAATGGTATTCTTGCAGCTGATGCTGCAGGCAACCTGACACACTGGAGGATTTCAAATCCTCACCCTGAAACAACCATTAAGACCCTTTTCGGAAAAATATGGTATGAAGGGTATGAAGAGCCTGAATATTCCTGGCAATCGACAGGAGGTACTGATGATTTTGAACCAAAACTCAGTCTCGTACCATTAATCTTTGGTACTATAAAAGGGACTATTTATGCCATGATTATTGCCATACCCATTGGTATTCTTTCGGCATTATATACCTCTCAATTTCTCCATAATTCTTTAAAGAAGATTATAAAGCCAGCTATCGAATTTATGGCAGCGCTTCCCAGTGTTATTCTAGGATTCCTTGCAGGTCTTTGGCTTGCACCTTTAATGGAAAAGATATTTCCGGCAATCATAGTTATGCCGTTATTTCTCTTACTATTTATTACAATGGCATTTTGTATATGGAAATGCATTCCGGGTTACATAAAAGGGAAATATAGTAATGGGGCAGAAACTCTTTTTCTTATTCCATTTTTCATCGCTGCTATTTCTGCATCAATCTACCTTAGTGGACCTTTTGAGTCTTTTCTCTTTATGGGAGATTACCGGCAATGGATTCTGGATATTCTAGGCCTGCAGTATGACCAGAGAAATGCTGTTGTAGTTGGATTTGCAATGGGGTTTGCTGTATTACCGATTATCTTTACGATATCTGAAGATGCAATGAGCAATGTCCCAAGGAACCTCACCTCCGCCTCACTTGCACTTGGTGCTGTTCCGTGGCAGACAGCGGTAAAAATTGTCTTGCCTATTGCGAGCCCGGCAATTTTTTCTGCCGTTATGCTTGGTTTCGGAAGAGCGGTAGGTGAGACTATGGTTGTTCTTATGGCAACCGGCAATACTCCCATTATGGACTGGAATTTTTTTAACGGTTTCAGGGCACTTGCCGCGAATATTGCGGTTGAAATACCGGAAGCTCCTGTTGGAGGAACCCTTTATCGTGTTCTCTTTCTAGCGGCCCTGCTTCTCTTCATAACAACGTTTATAGTGAATACTATTGCTGAACTGATAAGACAGAAAATCAAAAAGAAATATAGTCATTTGTAATTACTATGAAAAAAACATTTAAAACAGGAAATCCATATATCTGGCTGACTGGCGGTACTCTTACTATCAGCCTTTTGATGATCATTGGACTGGTTGCACTCATTATGTTTAAGGGGCTAGGCATATTCTGGCCGCACAATATCACCAGGCTTATGTTACATGATAACAGCGCAGTCCTTGGCGAAGTGGCGAAAAGAGAACCTATACCAAACACCAATGACTCTTATAGAACAAAATTAAAACTAGGAAATAGAGATATTTACGGTATGGACTTCAAATGGTTTGATGATTCAACCATCCTTTCTCATGATTATCCCCCCACAGCATTGACCATTGAAAGACGTGAGTGGGGAAACATGTATGGTTTTTTAAAAGGAATAAAACATGACAATGGCATTGAACCTTTAAGTCTGACGGAAATGAAACCCTTGTTAAAGGAAAGTAAGTCCATTTACAAAAAAATCAGACGCATAGAAAAAATAGATATTGGTAAAATAAACTATAAGATGGAAAAATATCGTCTTGAACTAAAGGGTCTGGCAAAGCAATCGCAAACAGTTAGTACCCGAAAAAAAACCGTATCTATAAATGCAAAAGTGGAAGCTCTTGATAAGTTATATAGAAAAAAGGTAGATACTCTTACTAATCTTTATACTTCAGCAAAAGAGCATAAGGTGATAATAGAACTGGCTGATGGCAGCGAAGAGATACTTCCGATCTTTCAGATTATTCGTATATATGATCCAAATCAAATGGGTATCTATACAAAGTCCTGTTTTTATCTTATCAAATTCTGGGAATTTGTTTCAGCAGAACCGAGAGAGGCAAATACGGAGGGAGGTGTGTTCCCTGCTATTTTTGGAACAGTTACCATGGTCCTCATCATGAGCCTGGCAGTTACACCACTTGGTGTGCTGACAGCAGTTTACCTGAAAGAGTATACACGTGATAATGTCTTCTCCAGGATTGTAAGGATCTCAGTGAATAATCTGGCAGGTGTACCATCAATAGTATTTGGAGTATTCGGGCTGGGATTTTTTATATACTTTATCGGAGGAGGAATAGATAAACTGTTTTTCAGCGAAGCCTTGCCAACACCTACTTTTGGGACCGGCGGTATTCTCTGGGCATCGCTTACCCTGGCACTCTTGACAGTACCGGTTGTGGTGGTTGCCACTGAGGAAGGAATATCTTCCGTTCCAAAATCGTTAAAAGAAGCTTCATATGGACTTGGCGCCACAAAATTTGAAACGCTTTGGAAAGTAACGCTTCCTCAGGCAACACCGGGGATTCTTACCGGTATGATACTGGCAATGGCAAGGGCCGCTGGAGAGGTCGCACCACTGATGATAACCGGTGTTGTAAAGCTGGCACCGTCTCTCCCTCTTGATAGTTATTCTCCGTTTATCCACCTTGAAAGAAAATTTATGCATCTAGGGTTCCATATATACGACGTAGGATTTCAATCTCCGAATGTAGAAGCCGCATTACCAATGGTTTATACCACAACTCTCATTTTACTAATGACAGTTCTTGTGTTAAACCTGGTCGCAATAATCGTAAGAAACAGACTGAGAAAGAAGTATGTTACATCTGCACTATAAAAAATTGTAAAATTGATATTTATAAAACGAATGGAGTAAGATATGCAGGCAGTAAATCCTATAATAGAGGTAAGTTATTCACAACCACGACCAGGGTCTGGTCAAGATCTTAATACAAAACAAATGAACAATAACATTACAATAAAAAATCTGAGTTTAATGTATGGCAAAAAGCAGGTTTTAAAGAATATCAATCAGGAAATAGAAGAGAAAAAGATAACGGCTATTATCGGCCCCTCAGGATGTGGAAAATCAACACTGCTACGATGTATAAACAGAATGAATGAACTTATACCTGAAACAAAAGTAGAAGGAGAAATACTATTTCATAAAAAAAATATTTATGCAGCTGATACCGATGTTACTGAGATCAGGAGAAAAATAGGAATGGTATTTCAGAAACCAAATCCATTTCCGAAGTCAATCTTTGATAATGTCGCATACGGTTTAAGAATAAATGGTACCAAAGATAAAAGAAAAATCTCCGAAACTGTTGAAGCAACGCTGCAAGATTGCGGTTTGCTGAAAGAAGTTAAAGATCGCATACACTCACCCGCTATGGAACTGTCAGGTGGACAGCAGCAGAGACTGTGCATTGCAAGGGCGCTTGCAATTGAACCTGAAATAATCCTGATGGACGAACCATGTTCTGCCCTTGATCCTTCCAGTACATTCAAGATAGAAGAGTTAATGATGAAATTAAAAAAACGATACACCGTTATCATTGTTACCCACAATATGCAGCAGGCTGCAAGGGCTTCAGATATTACAGGATTTCTCTATATGGGGAAACTCATTGAATACGGAGACACTAATACATTATTTACAAATCCTAAAGAAAAACTTACTGAAGATTATATCAGCGGTAATTTCGGTTAAATCTGACACCGTCCGCTGACGTTAGAAATATTCGTGTAAGGTGGATATTGCCAACTGTTTCAATTTCGATTAAGGAATATTTTCGGTGGGCAATGCCCACTTCAGCTTGATCAATAAATGTAGGAGCTGTTTCTCAAACAGCCATTATTAAATCATTATAAAAGGGAGGGAAATTATGGCAAGAAAAGCTTTCAGGGAAAACATGAAGACACTTGAAAAAGAGATAATCTGCCAGGGAGAGATGGTTTATATTGCGTTAAACCGTTCGGTTGAAGCGTTAAGAGACCTTGATGTCACAAAAGCTGAAAAAATAGTAGTTGATGATCGTCTTATCAACAGAAAACGTTGGGATATTGAGGAGCAATGTATTAACCTGCTTGCAACCCAGCAGCCTGTTGCAACTGATTTGCGAGAACTGATAGCAGTTCTGAGCATAAGCACAGATATGGAACGCATGGGTGATCATGCGGAGGGAATCGCAAAAATAGCGATTATGCATGGAAACCAGCCTCTGGTAAAACCGCTAATAGATATTCCAAGGATGGCTGAAAAAACATCTGACATGCTTACGAGAAGCTTAGAAGCGTTTATAAACAGGGATGCTGAAAAGGCAATTGCCATCTGCAATGAAGATGATGAAGTTGATAATCTATACGATCAGGTATACAGGGAACTCCTTTCATTTATGACTGAGAAACCTACGATAATTACGAGAGCAACTTACCTGCTATGGGCAGCTCATAATCTTGAAAGAATTGCAGACCGTGTGACCAACATCTGTGAACGCATCGTCTTTCTTGTAAAGGGAACTATGGAAGAACTTAAGGTATCAAACTATTAAAGATAATAGAATAATTACAGTGGTTACAAATTAATATTAGCTTACTCAAAGAGAGAGGGAGTATCGCTTGGTGTTGGATTTTATTATATGGCAAATGCACTTGAGGGCTGTTTATTCATCTCTTCCGTTTTTCTTCTATTCACTGTTATTATATCTATCTTTCTCCCTAAATCATCTTGACAAGAGATTGTATAGTTACTACCATTTAAAAAATTATTAGCTCCGGTACTTCATTACGAATGACAACTCCTATTGAAGTTTTGTACTTTGATAGGAGTTTTTTTATTAGAATGACACCTGTAACATGTTAGAAAAATTTATAAATCACAAAACAGATATTCTGAACATCGTTGCAAACATAAATAGCCTGTTGAAGGATAAAAAAGGAACAGGCAACGAAAGGCTACTCGCTGTCAGGGAACAGTTAATCTTAAACCACTTTAATCTCGTAATATTAGGACAGTTTAAAAGAGGAAAGACTACGCTCATCAATAGCCTGGTAGGTAATAAGATTCTTCCCTCTTCCGTAGTACCGTTAACATCCATTGTAACGATCCTTAAATTCGGGAGTGAAATCAGATGCACTATCTTCATGAATGACGGCACTGAGGACAATGTTCAAATTGAAGATATCCATAATTATGTGACGGAAAGCGGTAATCCGGAAAACAGACGTGGAGTTAAATGTGCGTCTATTGAATACCCGATTCCACTCCTTGAAGAGGGAATGCAGCTTGTAGACACTCCGGGTATTGGTTCTACATTCCTTCATAATACAGAAACTACCTATGAATTTTTAGACCACCTGGATGCCGCAGTTTTTCTAATGAGTGCCGATGTTCCCATTTCACAGGTTGAAAAAGAGCTACTTGAAACAATCAAAAGTTCTACACAGAAGATATTCTTTGTTTTGAATAAAGTTGACAACCTGATACCGGAAGAGATTACCGAAATGTCTCACCACAACATGAATGTGCTGAAAGAAATGGGGTTTACCGTTCAGGAGATATGGCCAATCTCTGCCAGAAATGCACTTGAGGCGAAAGCCTCAGATGATGAAGACCTGCTTTTAGAGAGCGGACTTACAAACCTGGAAGATGCCATAGGGGATTTTCTCTCTTCAGAGACAGGCCGGATCGTTCTGAACACCGCAATCTCCAAACTAAAGCGTATCACACTTCAAACGGTGTCTCAGATAGCTATTGAAAGCGCGACACTGACCGCTTCTGAAGAGGAGTTGGAAAACAAGATAAACACCTTTCATAAACTTAATGAAAATCTCAAAAAAGACAAAGAGGACATTGCTTATCTGATAAAAGGAGAAACGGTTAAATTAAACAAAAAAGTAGAAGAGATGTTACAAGCCTTTAATGACACTGAGACTTCACGGATCAGGAGCTGTATACAGCATTTCTACGATGACAATCGAAACTACAATCCAACCACTTTACGAGAAGAGATGCAGAAAGTTATCAAGGATGAAATCGTTAAAGGATTTGATATTTTCAAAGAAAAGGTTGAAATTGTGATATCTGACAGTATCCAGGAGACCTTCAATCGCTTCACAAAACGTTCCAACGATATCATGCAGGAATTTAAGAATGCCGCCGAACAGCTCTTTGAAGTCTCAATGCAACAATCTGACATCTCTATTGATCTGGCTGAAGATAAAAGATTCTACTATATGGTCCAGGAAAATATGTCTATGACTGAAGAAGAGGTTAAATCAATACTAAGGACTTTCATGCCTAAATCCATCATTAGAAAATTGATACTGAAGGAGATGATTGAGTTTGTAGCCTCTGAAGTTGGCAGAAACTGTGGAAGGACACGCTCTTCGCTTGCGACAAGGATAGGTGGTACGTTTAATCAATACTCCAAAGAGATCAGTAATCTGGGAAATGAACTTATTGAGAATATAGAACAGGCTATGGAAAAAGGGAAAGACATACGCAATAACAGTGCTGAATCCATACGAAACGAACTATCAACATTATCAAACACATCAGGGAAACTTAAAGAAAATGTAAAAAGACTTGAAGGTTTATGGAGTGAGATTAATTAGTTGAGACGGTACTACTCTAAGAATTGAAATCGGGAAGAGGTTTACTTTTCTGATTTCTCCTTTCCCACTAATGCAGAACTATGTCTGTTTAATATGATTGACATAACTGAAGAGAGGAGCCGGCTTCAGGGACTACTTTTTTCATATTTAAGAATCCAGTCTACCAGGGCAGTGCCACCGAGGTCTTCCTCCGCTTTTTCACTCTCAATCCACTTATGAGCAAGCATCTCTTCGATCTTTGTTACTATTTCCGGTCGATGCTGCTTTAAATTGCTTAATGTGTTTTCAGCCAATTCCAATTCAACTCTAACCTCATTCGGGCACTCGATCATCATAATGATAAACAGTGATTCAAACTTTTCCTGTTCAACCAGTCTCATAACATCAGGACCAATTTTACACATCTCTATGATAAAGGAAGGAGTATATTTGTCCTTTGCCAGGTACAGTTTATTGTTTATTCGTCTGAAAATTATCACTCTTGATACCAACCCTTGTAAATAAAACCCATACGTTATCTTACCAGGAACGGTCTTTCATCTCCTCTGTTTGAGGTCAAGTACTTCAACACTTCTGTCATACCTGCACTAAACCACTATGCACTTAAAGTGCATAGTTTTTAACCAGCATGCTGATACAATAAACAAGCTCTGCAATTACTCAGAAATATACGGGATGGAAAATGAGAAATTACTCCCCTTTCCCAGTTTACTCTCTACCCATATCCTCCCACCATGATACTCAACAATTTCTTTGCAAATTGCCAGGCCAAGTCCTGTCCCTTTTAATGTGTCTTTGTGTTCGTTTCGTATTTGATAAAATTTTTCAAATATCCTCTCTTGATCAGCCTCTGCGACACCAATGCCTTTGTCTATTACACTTATCACTATCTCTCTATTTACCTTTCTTGCACTGCATAATACAGGCCCTTGTTCAGTGAATTTTAATGCATTGGAAATCAGATTAATCAAGACCTGTTTCAGTTTATCATTATTAGCCATAACCTCAGGCAGTCCACTTTCAATCTCCGCAACTATTTCAAGTTCGTACATTTCGTAGAAACTATTACTCGCTTCTAAAGATCCTTTAATTATCTCAGCAACCGATAGGTTTTTCATCTGCCAATCAATTTTTCCGGCCTCAATTTTTGATATATCAAGGATATCGTTTATAAGAAATGTCAGTCTATCCCCCTCGGACTTTATAATTTTGAAATTCTTTCTAATTTGTTTTACTGCTTTATTAACTTTACTGTTATCAATATTGATAAGAGGAAATATAATTCTCTCAAGTTTTTTGTCTATGATCCTTACAAAGCCTAAAACCAGGGTAAGCGGAGTTCTTACCTCATGAGAGACTGTAGACATAAAAGCTGTTCTCACTTTATCCTGTTCTTGAAGTGTAGTATTTAATTTAGTCAGCTCTTCTTCCATCTTTTTGCGCTCAGTGATGTTTCGCGCTATACCAAGAACACCAATTATGTTTCCTTGTTTATCTCGTAATGGAATGTTATTATATTCACATACAATACCAGTATTTTTAAAAGTTACTTCTCGGCGAAGTGTTTTTCCTTCCAATGTCTTTGTATATAATTCCATTGCTTTTTTCAGATTTTCTTTATCAAAAAGCGGTGTAAATGGTTTCCCTATAAACTCTTCTGGTTTATGCCCTGATAATTCCTCAAATGCATTATTCAGATACAGAACGTTCCCATTGGCATCACATATATAAGCTAAATCAGATATATTATTGATAAGTATTTTAAATTTTTCAATTATACCTTCCGCTTCCTGACGCTCTGTGATATCTTCAGATGTACCTAGTATGCCAATTACATTACCCATAAAATCGCAAAGTGGTATCTTATTTGTATCAAACCATGCTTGTTTACCATCTGCCTGCTGCCGTCGTTTTACAATGTGATATTCAGGTTTTTTTGTGTCCATCACCCTTCGATCGCATTTATGGAAGAAGTCTGACTCCTCTTTCTTCCAGGCAAGATCATAATCTGTTTTTCCAATGACCTCTTCCACACTTTCCTTGCCGGCTTTCTTAGCAAAGTTCTTATTACATCCCATGTAAACACTTTTTGTATCTTTCCAGTAAATGGATTGAGGAATATTATCCATAACTATACCCAGCATTTTCTGTGACTCGCAAAGTGCATCCTTTGTTTTCCTGCTTTTAGTAATATCGGTATATTGTTCGATACGACCGCCTTTATACACGCCAGTATCAATAGGCATACTCCAATGTTCAAGATAACGTTCTTCTCGTTTTCCGTCAGATAATACATGGCATTCGAAGCTTTCTGTATAGGTATTATTGTCATATGTAGCAATCACGGTCTCCATAAAAGATTTTGGATTCTCAAAGATATTTTTAATGTGATTGCATATAAGTTGTTTTTTATCCTTCCCGATAAAACATTCTTTCCGCATGCCAAAGAAACGTTCAATAGCTTGATTTGCACATACAACATTGAATTTTTTATCGAGAATAAATATACCGACCATTGAGCTATTAAGAATATCATTGACCAGAGAATAATACTTCTCTTTACTTTCCCACAGTACTTTTGCTGCTTTCTTACGATTTGTAACATCTTCAGCAATACCGTCCACCGCAGAAACCCTACCTTGTTCATCAAAGACAGGAACTTCTTGAACTTTTAATGTTCTTACAGAACCGTTTTTATGGTAAATTTCAACCTCATACGGAGGTTGTTTGATACCTTTTAAGCTAAGGGCTGTTTGTTTTACCACTTTTTCATTTTCAGGGTTGTCTGTCATATATTTTGAGTAATGAGAGAGAAACTCTTCCGGTAGATAACCAAGCACGTTCATGATTGATGTGCTGACGTATGTGAATACACCTTCTGTATTGTGCGAGTAGAAGATAAAATTATCCTGAAGGTTTTCAATCAAACTTTTATACTTTTCCTCAGATACCTTTAGTTTCTCTTCAACCTTTTCAGCCCTTCCTCTGGCACTGATTATTTCTAATCTTGATTCTAACCGATTGAGTTCCCTTATAAGTTCAGCCTTTGTCATCTTTTCATAATTCATAAGTATTTCTGTGTAGTTTGATATCCGGCAAACTGTATCAACTTTAAAGATATAATACTCACAGTATGATCTAAATCAAGAGTAAATTTAAACTTGAAAGAGACACAGGTATATAACTGTTGAGATGTAGTTTGATTATATAAAGATCGCTTCAGGCACAACAATGTAGATAAATGGGGTCTGTGTGTAAAGTAATCAAGATACAAAACAGATCAAAATGATACTAATATACTTTTATAAGAATATCATTCAAACACTCTCGCAACTCGGATATTCCCCAGTTTTGTATGTAAGTGATTTCTCTTTCTGTTCCTGCATCTTTTTGTTGTAGAACTTAGAATGGTAAAGTGAATACTTATTTGTAAATTTTGAGTGAATTAGCTTAATTTTGAATGTGATATTTTTTAATTTTTGCTACTTAAGAGATGATACTATAGTTCATTGTCAAAGAGATGAATCAACCGCACGGTAATGTGCTTCTCTCTCATTTTCCGGAAGGGCAAGGAATGAATCAATCGTCTTCAGCATATCTTCTTTATCTTCTCTGACATTACCGGAAACCTGTACATAATTATTTACATGATCACATATCACAAATGTGGAAAGGTTATCAAGTTTTTCGATCAGATACCTGAGTTCCACAACACATCCTTCAGGGGTTTGCGGTTGGAAAGAACCGTTACGGATCTCTTTTAAAAGTGGAGATTCGGGACCGGAAAGGACGGCGTCTTTTTCATAAAGCCACAATCTTCTGATTCGAATAAATTCCGGTCCTGTTTCATTGATAAGTTTCGCTGTTTCATGGATATGGTCGTGCCAATGGTTGCTACCGCCCAAACCCAGGAGAACATAGAAAGAGATTTCAATTCCG
Organism: Candidatus Scalindua japonica; assembly: GCF_002443295.1. Classification (NCBI taxonomy): domain Bacteria; kingdom Pseudomonadati; phylum Planctomycetota; class Candidatus Brocadiia; order Candidatus Brocadiales; family Candidatus Scalinduaceae; genus Candidatus Scalindua; species Candidatus Scalindua japonica. Next base: position 78,657 of record NZ_BAOS01000005.1, read on the forward strand.
GTCTTTTTCAGCCAGTCGGTTATTTCTCTGATCATTTCAGGAGTCTGACCTTTTCGATGAAACCGCAAGATCTTAATATCTCCCGATTCAAGTCCGATATGCACCCTGTTTAGACCAGCGCGTGCAAGATTCTTGATAGCATCCTCTTTCAACTTCCGGATAGTTGAGGCTCTTGCATAACAGGTAAGCCTCTTAACCGGTATAAGTTTGCGAAGATATTCGGCGATTTCTACAAAGGTATCAACCCCCGCCTGTAACGGATCTGCATCACCAAAGAACGCAGTTTCCGCACCAGGGTGCTGTTGTTTGAGAAGATTGATATCATTTTTGATATCAGCAACAGTCCTTACGGAAAAACCCGGCTCACCAAAATGAGGATAGATACCACAAAATCTACAGAGATCCCACTTGCAGCCTCTTGTGATACGTACAAGCAGGCTTCTCCACTCACTCGGCGGACGGATAATTGGCATTTCAGGTAAGCAACTTTTACTCATAAAAACAATTTAACACTTTACCCTTCTCATCTAACACTATTTCACATACACTTCTTCCATGTAAAAACAAAACTACAATTTAAAAAGAAGATCAGCATACGTTGGCACAGGCCACAATTTTCGTGGGATCAAGTTCTCCAGCGCATCAATATCTACACGCAATTCAGTTATCGCGACAAGTACCTTATCTCGAAATGCCTCGGCACGTTTTAAACTGTCAGAAACATTAAGCGCATTCTCCCGTTCAGATCCCAGTTTCCGGGTGTTACTATATGCTGATTCCAGATGAGTTGAAACTTTTAACAGCAGATCTCTCTGAACTTCCGCGGACGCATTTATCGTTTCCAGCCTTTGAATCACTTCAGCAAGCTCACTGGTGTAGTGCACAATTGCGGGAATGTATAGGCTTCTTACCATATCGAGCGCCGTATTCGCTTCAATATTAATTTGTTTTGAATATTGACCGAGATAAATCTCATATCTGGCACGTACTTCTTCTTTTGTAAGGATTTTATATTTCTGGAACATGCTAACAGATTTTTTTTCTGGAAATGTTTTAAGTGCTTCTACGGTAGAATCAATATTTGGCAAGCCCCGCTTCTCCGCCTCTTTTTCCCATTCATCTGAGTAATTGTTACCATTGAAGATGATCCTTCCATGTTCTCTCATGGTATCTTTTATAATAGAAGCTGTCTCTTTATTTACATTCTTTGCCTTCTCAAGCCTGGTTGCAATTTCATCAAGCGCTTCCGCTACAATAGCATTCAATACAATACACGGTCTTGAAATAGAAGCGGACGAGGGAACCATGCGAAACTCAAATTTATTACCTGTAAACGCGAAAGGTGATGTGCGGTTTCTGTCGGCATTATCCTTTGGAAGATGCGGCATTGTATCGATCCCCACCTTGAGAGTAGTGGATACTTTTGATTTTGCTTTCTTCCCCTTTGCGATAGTCTCCAGAATTTCTGTCAACTCTTCACCCATAAATATCGAGATAATTGCCGGCGGCGCCTCATTTCCACCGAGACGATGATCATTACCTGAATTTGCCGCGGACCTTCGTAATATATCTGCATGACGGTCAACGCTGGCAATAAGAGCACAGATAAAAAGCAGGAACTGTGCGTTAGCATGTGGTGTGCTCCCAGGTTCAAGTAAATTTGCGCCTTCATCAGTACTCAATGACCAGTTCGTATGTTTCCCAGATCCATTAACCCCTGCATAGGGTTTTTCATGCAACAGGCAGACAAGATCACGTCTTAAAGCAATTTTCTGCAGTGTTTCCATAACAAGTTGATTGTGGTCTGCCGCAATGTTTGCCGTAGTGAAAATTGGCGCCATTTCAAATTGTGATGGAGCAACCTCATTATGCTTTGTTGTAGCGGCAATACCCAACTTCCATAACTCCTTATCGAGGTCTTTCATAAAATCCGCTACACGATCCTTAATCTGTCCGAAATAGTGGTCCTCCATCTCCTGCCCTTTCGGAGCTGGCGCGCCAAAAATTGTCCTCCCCGCAACTATTAAATCCAATCTTTGCTCAAAGAACTTTTTGTCTACAAGGAAGTACTCCTGTTCCGCGCCAATGTTTGCGTTCACCTTACTGACAGTTTTATTACCCAGCGCTCGCAAAACACGAAGCGACTGTTGTGAAACCGCTGCCATTGATCGCAGCAACGGGGTTTTCTTATCCAACGCTTCACTCGTATATGAACAAAACGCGGTTGGGATGCAGAGCGTAACATCCCCGGCAGCATCTTCCTTAAGGAAAGCGGGTGAGGTACAGTCCCAGGCAGTATATCCACGCGCTTCAAATGTGGCCCTGAGACCTCCACTTGGAAAACTTGACGCGTCCGGTTCACCCTTAACAAGCTGCTTACCGGAAAACTCCATGACAACTCCGCCTTGAGCAGTCGGTGAAATAAAGGAGTCGTGTTTCTCCGCTGTACTTCCAGTCAACGGTTGAAACCAATGTGTATAATGAGTCGCACCCTTTTCAATTGCCCAATCTTTCATAGCATTCGCAACCACATCCGCAACCTCAGGTGGCAAATGCAGTTCATTGTCAATGGTTTGCCTAAGCGCTTTATATGTATCCTTCGGCAACCACTTCCTCATTACTTCATCATTAAATACATTTGTACCAAATACTTTAGTAACATCCATTTTGTACCCTCTATAAGATTGTTATTAATTAAAACATTTTATAATTATACAAACATGCCTGTGCTTATCTTGTTGTACCTTATCATTAACGTAAATGTTAAGGTGTCTGAAAATATTTCTACCTCAACACACATTTTAAACCAAATAAAATACGCAATTTTTTCGATTGAATCCTGATAAACATCTGCTTTTACAAAGTATTCAATACCGTCTGTTTCATGTCCGGGCACATGATTATATTAATTCTACATAGTCACAACCATCTAGAAACACAAACTTTAGAAGACTTACTAAACTAATAATTTTCAAAAAAACAAAATATTTAAAATACATCAATTAAAAAACTTTTTTGTTTTTGCCCCCATTATATATCGAACGCAAAAACCTTACCGTATGCTGATAAAATACTATAATAGTCGGCGGATTCTTAATATTAAAGAGAAAAATGATAGTTTTTATCAGTACCGTATAGTCAGGTCTTTACCTGTTACAAATGAATACTCCATAGCTGTCTTTCCCGCCCGCCTGTAAGTATTCGGGCAGGCATGTTTTAAGTTGGAATCCGGATTGAACGAACCACCTGGATATCCGATAACAGAATTCTGGTATGACAAAAGCGGTATTCACAAAAACCTGTTCTGCCCTTAAGCCTATTGACCTTCGGATTGAGGAATTGTCAAGCAGGGCTGCCCTGTTGGCAAAAGACGGCATTGATATAAAATGGAATTATTGCATGCTTCATCCGATCCTTTCTAACTTCTGCAACAAGTGGATCTCTCATTATTCTTCTCCAGATAATTCATGCTTTTGGGAGCGTTTTTTGAGGTGGAGGAAAAAACAGCAATTTTTCACCGCAAACCACGCGCAAAGCGCGCGAAGAAAAACGTAGGATGATTGTATTTGGTATGCCTGCCTTATTTGTCATCAGTCAGGATCACTTGACCTACACTAACGGCCCGATTTCATTATTAATCTCTTCCAGTGCATCAACCGCCGCATTAGCATAATCAGATGTGTTTTTTTTCATATATGCGTAATTGATTCCACTTGAACTGTTTATTCTGTGAATTAGAATGTCGTTCTTTGTCTTTCTCAAGGCTTCTACAACTTCTCCTGCACTCCCACCCTGTGACCCTACACCAGGTATTAATAGCGGAACCTCTTTCCCTGACTCAACAAAGAACTTACTGATCTCTTCTAACTCCTCAAGGTAAGTTGCCCCTACAACAGCGCCAACGCCAGGCTTATGCCACTTGATAATGCTTTCAGCAAGTTTCATATACACCGGCACACCGTCAACTTTGAGGTCCTGAAGATCAACTGCCCCCTCATTTGAAGTCCTGCATAGTATATAAACACCCTTCTTTTTCTCACACCATTCAGTAAACGGTCCAACAGAATCACTTCCCATATATGGAGCTATAGTCACAGCATCTGCATCCCAGAATTCAAATACAGATTTCGCGTATGCAGTTGATGTTTTTCCTATATCTCCACGTTTTGCATCAAGGATTGTTGGTATTCCGGACGCATTATATTGACTGATAATTGTATGCAGTGCATTTAATCCTGTAAATCCATATTGTTCGAAATACGCAATATTCGGTTTTATTATGGCAGGATATGAATTCCTTTTATTCATCTCATTCAGGATAGCAAGATAGAACCCTTCAATAACCTGTTGCGGCTCACCATTGACAGGGATCTTTTCCATTACCGGGTCAATACCCATACAGACAATACTCTTAACAACCTTTGCTCTCTCTCTTAGATCATTAATATAAGTCATAGATTTACCCTTTATCCACGTTTGGAAACCCGTGCTTCGGCCCCCAGTTTTTTGGATCTTTGTTCCAGTCCAGTACAAGAGATAATTCCGTCTCAGTTAATATTCCATCGTTTTTTGCAACATTTACAAGCGTAGAGAAATTGGTAATCGTCAGCAATTTACATCCCCCCTCACTAAAAACTTTTCCAGCTTTTATAAAGTCATATGTAAAAATCGCTACAACAGCAACACAACTCCCTCCGCCTTTCCGCACCGTCTCTACAGCGCGGAAACTGCTTCCTCCTGTACTGATAAGATCTTCTATAATGAGGACTCTTTTCCCGTTTATTTCTGCACCTTCAACCTGATTACCCGCACCATGACCTTTTTTTGCTCCCCTGATATAGGACATCGGTTTATTCAACTTGTCACTTATCCATGATGCCCATGGTATTCCCGCAGTTGATGTACCCGCGACAATCTCAAAATCATGATTCTGAGATTCGTGAATAAACGCATTCACTATCTTTTCTCTCTCTTCAGGGTACGCAATCATCTGCCTGTTGTCACAATAAATAGGGCTCCTGATGCCTGAAACAAACGTAAACGGATCTTTCGCGTTTAATTTTACTGCTTTTTTTTCAAGTAAAACCTTTGCAATCTCTTTATTCATCTTAATTATACCGGCATCTCATTTATAAGTTGGCTGATACTATCACTTTTATAATAGAGTGTCAAGAAAGAGACGGTCTACAATGTGGTAGATATACCTCCATATGATAACTTTATGAATAGAAAAACGACATAATATGACGAAACACCTGTTATTCAACCACAAAGCGTGCCAATGGCACAAAAATGTACTGGCACAAAAGTGTGACATGACACACTCTATAGAGAGGTCTGATCCAAACTTATGCTCCTTCGTTAGAAAACTCGAAAGAAGAACTCTTTCGAGTTGAAAATACTAAATGCAGTGTTCATGAGAACAAGGTGACATATATATGTAGCTCATAGAGCCCTATTTATTTTGAATAAATAACTTCAAATACTAACAAAATCTACCCCATTGCTGTATCATCTTTTTTGGCACAAGTATTGCTATACACTATACATATGAAATATACTGATCAGTATTATATAAAAAAAGTTTTAAGCATATTACACGGCAACGATATAGAGGCAACAAAGCAGATGGAACAAACTATTGAGATGTTGCATATATATCTACAATCCAACAAAAACCTGAAACAAGATCTTCCTGCTAAAGTAATCAATTTTAGAAATGCTGTATGTCGTAACAACCATCCGGACCCACGTTCACTACCAGGAAGATAGAACTGCAACCTGAAACAACCGGAATCATTCCCAACAATTAAACTTAAGAATCTATCTATGAATACAATATTAGTTGTAGATGATAATACCAACATATGTTATATGATGAAGCACTACCTGGAGGAGATGAAATACGATGTCATTACATCACACAGTGGAATGGATGCACTGGAAAAAGTAAAGAACCTGAAACCTGATGTCATGCTCCTCGATATTGTCATGACAGGAATGGGCGGCCTGGAAGTCTTGAGACGTGTAAGGCTGTTTGACAAAGATATCGGTATTATAATGATATCCGGCTTATTAGACAACACATTCAGCAAAACAGCCTTTGAGAATGGAGCCGACGAGTACATAACCAAACCTTTTGACCTTGACCATCTACACGAATGCATACTTGTTGATCTCATAATGAGAAGTAAGCAATAACCAGTGAGGAGAGATCTCACTCTACGATTTCACTTTTATGCAGGATCGGATGTCAGGGATAAACACCCTACTCCCCCTTTTCTCCTTGATTTAACAAACCAACACCACTATTATACCATGATAATCTTTGTTATATCTTGTCGAAAAATTTTGCTATAACCCGACTTAAGTGATAATATATTAGGATTTCACAAAAGGAGTTTACCCAATGGGAGGGAAAAAAGGACGAAAAATCAGCGTTGATGATCTTCGCAATGTGCATGAAGAGCATAAAATCTGGCTTAGTACTATTGGTGCAGATGGACATTGTGCTGACCTGAGTGAAACAAGAATGAGCTGTATGAAGCTGAGTAAGGTTAATCTGAGCAGAGCAAATATGTGCGGTGTCGATTTGAGCAGTGCCAACTTGTGGGGAATAATACTTAAGGAAACCAACCTGAGAAACGCGAACCTGAGAGGCACCTTCCTGCTGCATGGAGCAGTTCTGACAGGAGCCGACATGAGTGAGGCTGATCTGACTAAGGCAAATTTGAGTAAAGCAGAATTGGGTAACGTCAAACTTATAAAAGCTAACCTGTGTAAGGCCAGATTGAGTGGGGCCAACTTAAGTGGAGCTAACCTTAGCGAAGCAGATCTGAACAAAACAAAACTCAATAAAACAAACCTCAGTAAAGTCAACCTGCAGAATGCCTGTCTCACAGGTGCCGACATGAGAAGTGTAGACAATTTAACCATAGATCAGCTTTCAGAGGCTAAAACCTTGTATAAGACAAAGCTGGATGCTGAACTTATGGAACAGGTAAAGGAAAAACATCCTCACCTTCTGCAAAAACCGTAATGATTTAATATAAATTATTTTTATTCAGTACAATATTGATTATCAGTTTGCTTTTTCTGCCTGATTCCACCGATAATCTCAACAAACTGCTCAGCACTCCTCTTCCATGTAAGCTCTTTCAGGTCATTCCCCGCCTGTGATCCATATAATTCCAACTCATCTCTGTGTTGATACGCCCATTCCAGATGGCAGATAGTCTCATCCAGGTCCGGATCATCCCATATGGCTACTCTTTTTCCGTTTTTGTTAATATCGATTTTTTTCATATTCTTTATCATAATTGAATTATCTTTATTGATAACATCTCTATGGCCGCTGTTATTTGAGGCGATTACCGGTTTCCCGCACGCCATATATTCCATAAGCACGAGATTCGTGCCACCCTCACACCTGTTAGTAAAAAAACCAATATCGGTATTTTTGTAAATCTTTGCCATCAGAGCATTGGACCGAGGAAGAAGCGTAACTATCCGCCCTGTGTCCAGTCCATTATCATTTAAAATACCGTTCATAGCCGTAGCATAATCTTTTGATTTAACATCATATTTTATATACGGAGAAGCTGCCATTGTCCCCATACTGTCACCCCACATATTGAACCAGGCATTGACAAGCATAACATCCTTATGCCTATCCTGTAAAACCTTATAAGCCTTTATAACAATGTCCTGCCCCTTACGAATTTCAAACTTGCCACCTGAAAATATCACAAATTTGTCTTTGAAAATCTCTTTCTCTGAATGATGCGTATTGAAAACCTGCTGGTCAACACCCTGTATCACCGTCGCAACATTATCTAGACCGTGGTCTCTAAGGACATCTTCACACCATGTTGATCCAGTAATTACAATATCAAAGTTCTCTTTTCCGTTCTGAATATACTCCTGTCTAAGTATATTTTCTTCAAAAAATGTGTATCCAGCCTTGAAAGTACCCTTTATTTCAGGTCCCCATGGCGTCAGTGTATGGTTGCCTATCGCCTGCAGAACTGGCCCACTAACCCTTCTTTTAAGATCACTGTTAATCTCATTTGCATCCTCATCGCTAAGCAGTTTACTTTTAAGAAAGTGGAACTCATACTCGTCACCAATATCTTCTACGCCAAAACTCTCCGTAATATATTTTACGTCTGTAATATCTGATATCTCCTTGACAAGGTACTTACCACAGACACCCCAGCCAAAATTATTTCCCCTCGGTAAAATTAAATATATCACAATCTGACCTCTCTTTTTGTATCACCTTTAAGCCACTTTGCAACAAACCTTTCTCTATTATTTGTCATTATTTCCTTTCTGGTCACCTCTCTGCCAAAATAATTTACTGAAAGATCCTCATCGTGAGATGCTCCCCAATGATGCTCAAAACCCTTTACCGGAACAACATAGCAGGACAAACCGGCTTTCATTACCTGCAACCCCATGTCCCACTCCTCATAAAAACAGGGGCTGAATTGTACATCATACATGAGGTTATGCTTAAGAAACCTCTCAAGGTGAATTGCAAAAAGAAAACCGGAGACATCATGTACCTGTACCGGCTCGTTAAACGTCCCTCGTTCAAAATATCTGATAACACTGAGATTTTTAAAGTCAAGATGTGAACCTTGTGGACCGACAATAACAGCCTTATCAAGCCGAAGAAGATACGATTCTAACTGGCTGACCGCAAGTGACTGTAAATGAATATCCGCGTTAAGAACAAATACTGTTCGCCCCTCCGCCATGTTAATCCCTATATTCCACGATCTGCTCACACCCGCATTTAACTTATTAAAACAGTATTTATCGATGCGTGGATGATTGCGGAGTTTATCAAAAACCTCCTGACTGTTGAAAATACAGATCACCTCACCATGTATATCCTTCAAGTCATCCAACAATGTATTAATATTGTATGGACTGTGCGATGAATAGTCGAGTACCGGTATTATAAAGCTGCGTGATACTCCTGATTTTGTAAAATTTTCTTGTTGCATAATAAACTCCGATTAACATTTCTGTTGTATAAATGCAAAATAATGATCTGTCCCGTAATTAAGTTACAGTTTGTTTTCTGGCAATCTAATGTACGGCTAAACAATTTCATATTCATATCCATTTATAAAATCAGTACCATTAAAATCTTGCGAAAATTGATTTTCAATTAAAGAAATCCAATTCAAGTCAGATTTGTGGTCAAAAGTCTGTACTTTCTTTATCATCTCTTCCTGCGTTCTTACCCAACTATAGTGGTCTGCCATCGGTTTTCCATCAAGTCCGTAAATATTTCGTATCCTTTTTTCCGGTACGATACTAACAAGACCCAATCTATCTTGCCCATGTAAAATCACTTCTCTTATCATAACAGGTGTCAAAACACGCTTTCTTACCATAAGAATTGAGTCTTCTAATTTTTTAGCCCTGAAGGTTACGTCCCTGAAATTAGTAATAATTAGAGCATAAGATCTCGTTATAATCTTTAAAACCGTTTTCAGATAAATATTCTTTAAACCTTACATATTCAATAATCTCATCTGCATCAAAAAAAATAATATAGCTAAGATCGTTCCTTACTCTCTTATAGCCTTCCATCCTTGAGTATGGGTGTACAGCACAAAATTTCAAGTTTGCAAATACATCAATATCGTATTTATATTCGTGGAATTCCGGTTTATTTACAAATTTTCAATTTGCCGACCAATAATTACCCAGAATCCGGGGAATATTTTTTCTAAAGTGTATATAATTTAATCATCAACAATAAAAGTTTATACAGTTAAAAATGTACTTAATGATTTTTCCGATAACTATCACGCGTAAGTGTTATTATATAAGCCCTGATAATATTCAACAGAAAGAATATACAAATTCCAGACCAAAACACAATTTTGGCATGTTTTTAGCGGCCAAGTTAGGCTGTATTGTGATATAAGACTATCATTTGACCCTGCTATGTATGGTGTAACACTGAACGCCTGCCCGACTTCGTCATTCAGGCGGGGAGGCGCGAAATGTTATTGACTTTTGAAAGACTAAGCTTCGAGTTTGTACATTATAAATGTGTAAGCACAGACAAACAGAGTTTGTCCGTGCTACAATGTTCAAATAATTTATTTAAGGAAAGTATTATGATACGTATAGGAATCATTGGTTGTGGATATTGGGGTATAAATTATGTCCGGGTTTTCAGTGAGCTACCGGATGTAATTGTTTCGCGAGTGTGTGATACGAGTGATGAAAGGCTCCAGAAGATGCATCGCAAATTTCCTTATGTATTCCCGACAAAGCTTATGGACGAACTCCTTGCTGATGATGAGGTGGATGCGGTTGTTGTCGCAACTGAAGCATCAACTCATCATGATATTACCAAAGCCTGTCTATTAAACAATAAACATGTTCTGGTTGAGAAACCTCTGACTACCACTGTCGAGGAAGGAGAAGAGTTGGTAAAGATTGCTGAGGAGAGGAATTTGAAGCTGATGGTTGGGCATACATTCCTTTACAATCCGTCTATTCGTAAGATAAAGGAATATATGTCAGATGATGATATCGGTTCAATTTACTATATGAAAGCTACTCGCACACATCTGGGACTGATCCGTCAGGATGTTAATGCTATCTGGGACCTGGCCCCTCATGATATATCAATTTTTTCTTTTCTCCTTAATACTCAACCGCTCTGGGTAAGCGCAGTCGGTGGAAACTATTTAAACGGACGTCCTGATGTAGGTTTTCTCACTCTTGGATATCCGCAAAATATACTCGGTCACATACACGTAAGTTGGATAAATTCAAACAAAGTTCGTGAAATTTCAGTAGTAGGAAGCAACAAACGGATTGTATTCAATGATCTGAACAGTATGGAAAGTGTACGTATCTTTGAAAAAGGGGCCGCAATGACCGGTGAAGCTGATAGTTTTGGAGAATTTCAACTACAGCTACGTGATGGTGACATTTTAAGTCCTCGCATCAATACCAGTGAACCTCTTAAAAATCAATGCAGTCATTTTGTTTCCTGTGTTTCAAATGACCACTTTCCTCTAACAGACGGAACAAATGGACTTAACGTAATACGTGTGATGGAAGCCATAAACCAGTCATTAGAAAAGCGTGGAGCACCGGTTGATATTTCTACGGACATTTCATCCAGAAAAAAAGAGGTTCCGATGGAGGTCACCATTTGAAAGTCACATTAATTTCTCCTCCAAGTCCCTTTCTTATAGACCAGAAAGCCTTTCCTCCTCTTGGCCTTCTCTATGTAGCAGGATTTCTTGAAAATAATGGAATTGATATAAATGTAGCTGATCTGGCTGGCAGAGAAACAGAACTTGAAAATGCGTTGGAACAATATATGGATGCAGACCTATACGGTATCACATCAACATCTCCTCAATACCCACAGGCACTTAAAATCCTGAAACTTTTACGTAGAAGAAATCCAAAATCCAGAATAACCATTGGAGGCGCATACCCTTCATCATTACCGGAGAAATGTGTTCGAGACGGTTTTGATTTTGTAGTAGCCGGAGAGGGAGAAGAAGCAATGTTACAGCTTGTAACAAATAGAGAAAAGAGGCAAGCTCCAGGTATTATACGAGCACCGTACATACGAGATATGGATTCAATACCTATTCCCTCACGTCATCTGGTTGATATCCGTTCTTTCGCGTATACTATTGATGATGGCAGTGGAACAACTCTGATTACCAGTAGAGGATGTCCCTACGTTTGTTCTTTCTGTTCAAAGGAAGTCTGGCAGAGCGGGACAAGATTCCATAGTGCTAACTATGTAATCTCTGAGCTTAAACATATAATTAACAGATATGATTTCAAACACTTCCTGTTTCTTGATGACACAATAACCCTTCGTAAAAAAAGGCTGTTTGAATTATGCAGTCGAATGGAAACATTAAATATAAAGTGGCGTTGCTATGCCAGAGCAACTACAACCAGAGAGATGCTGATAGCAATGAAGAGAGCAGGGTGTGTCGAAATCGGTGTTGGTGTAGAAAGCGGATCACAGAAAATCCTTGATATTGTCGATAAGAAAGAGACTATCGAGCAAAATGCGGCTTTTGTCGAACTATGTAAACAAGTTGGAATTACTGCAAATGTATTTATTATGATAGGACTACCCGGAGAGACCTATGAAACTGTTGAGGAAACACGCCGTTGGATGGAACGGGTAAGGCCACATAAATTCGGTTTTAATATTTTTATGCCGTACCCGGGTACCCCGGTTTACAAGAATCCGAACAGGTATGATATCCAGATATTTGATGTACCGGAAGAGAAGAGCTGGGTAAAAGGACGTCAGGGAGAGTATGAGTCTTTTGTTGCAACAAATGCCTTAAGCCGCAACGAGATCGAACGGCTCTTTGGTGAACTTTTCGCTTATTTCACTGAATTAACAAGCTGGCAGCCAGGAGTAGGTAATAAATAGTATCGGGTTGCATATTACAGGTTAGAGGTTTTGACTTGTTTCCACGCTCTTCGTCATAATTTATGGAAAGTAGCCTTATTCAATATGAAGAAAAAAAGAGTTGTTGTGTGTGGAGAGAAATGGGTAGCTGAACAGTGCCTGGAATTTCTTTACAAAAGGGAAGACACAGAGATATGTGCTATCGTCGCTGCTCCGGAAGACTGGCAGGCTGATTTGATTTCGTTTGGAGCTAAGAGACGACTGAAAGTATTTGTTGGTAACATTAATGACTATCTTGATGAGTTAAAACAACTTCAACCGGATGTCATTTTCTCAATCCAATACCGTCCACTACTTAAACCTGCAATACTGAACCTGCCAACATCAGGTTGTATAAACCTGCATTTTGGTCTGCTTCCAAGATACGGTGGCTGCTATCCCATTGCGTGGGCAATACTGAATGGAGAGAAGCAAGCCGGCTCAACCCTTCACTACATGGTTGAACAATTCGATGAAGGAGATATCATCGCGCAGTCATCCGTTCCAATTAGAGAGGAGACGACAGCACGAGACCTTTTTGATTCGATGAGTGAAGCGGCGGTTAAACTCTTCATAGATTCTTATCCTGCTCTCTTGAGTAACGCAGTTAAATCTTACCCACAAGATATGTCAGCTAAACTATACTACCCTTATGATAGTATTGATTTCGATCGGGACCGGGTTATTGATTGGGCCAAAACAGGCGTAGAAATCCAGAGGAAAATATGTGCTTTCTCCTTTGATCCATTCCAGCAGCCACTAACCTCCTTGTGTCTGCCTGATGGGAAACTGTTACAAGTTACAGTAACACGCTCAAGGCTGCATAGTAATGTTACTCTATCACCACAAGAGAAGACTGGTCATATCAAAGAAGTAACTGATTCCGGAACACTACTGGTAGTAACAACCAACGGTAGTGTTATTGAAATCGGTTTGCTGAACAACCAGACACCGCTTAAATATTTTGAAAAATCTGGACACTCTCCACAAGATGCAATTTTCAAATAAAATTCAACCCAGGTAGCCAGGTATGGTTTTTAAAAAAGGTCTGGCTGATACGCTTATTAAATCTTCCCTGTCAAACGGCTTTACTCTCTTCGGAACCCTATTGGCTGGCAAGAGAGACTTAGTGACCTTCGGTGTGCCTCGTTTCACTTACGAGAAACCGCTACCAAGTTATACTAACCTGGATACTCTCTTAGAGATTTTCAACCCCATTCATCCGATGTAATTACTACAGGTGGAAGCGACTTTCACACACAACTGGACAACTATCTGTCTGCCCGCAATATCTATTTGAAGGGCGAAATTTTGCGCGTAAAAGGTCGCAAGTCTGAAGCAATTGATGCTTACCTGGAGAGTATCCGAACAAGCCACGATTTCCGCACCAGCTATGTGATTGTTTTCGTCCTTGCCCAGCAAAGTGCAGTTTCTGACCCATCGGGTGATCGTAGAATGCTCTTAGCCCTTGAGGCTGCGGATCCCTACCGACCTGAAGCACGCATCCTTCTTAATAAGTTGTTTGAACCCTAATAGTGATTATGATTCTGACAGAGCAGATGCTATTCTTAATAAGCATTCAAATTTTTTAATGAATTATCTAATGCGTTACAAGTTAATAATTTTTAAATGCCCTATGATGAATACAAATTATTTTTTCTTAAATGCTAATTGAACACTACTGCTTGTTTTCCTCTGCCACTATTTTTCTAATCGCTTCTATTTGACCAGCTGCGTGTTCTTCTGATGTGAAACGCTGCGGTTGGTCAGCAAGATAAATACCGGCTTCTCCCTTAAGCTTTCGTTCACGCAGACACCATAACCCCTTCTGCCCAATTTTGTAGAAGATATCATCACTTTTTCGCAGCACTCTGGCAGATGGTAAAGCGAGAAGAAAGGCAGATTGATTATCATCTCCCTTTAAAACCTCCTCCACTTTGAGAATACCGATATTGGTTTCCTGCTGGTGTATGGTTATCTGTGTACAAGCTATCAGTTCAGCGGTTATAATTACATCTGAGTGTTCAACTAATTCTGAATCAGACGCTTTTACCCACATTGCATTGGTACTGGAAGAAACTAAAACGAGAATGAATAGTAAAACGATATATCCTGAAAGTGGCTTCACAAAACTATGGTGTTTCATATTGACATGATCCTGCTTATTTATTATGGTTGTGCCGTCAGGCACAACCATAATAACTTTTCCTGCTATAAAGGACACACAGAATTAACCATGTGCATCAGCTTTTTAAATTTTGAACCTGTTTCCTTCTCAGCAAACCGTACCCAAACATCCCAAAGACACCTATACCTAATAGTAATACTGTGCCAGGCTCAGGAACAGCAGTTACTGGTAGTGCTCCATAAATGGCAGTGATGCCAGCAATATCGTCTGCGTGCAGTGCGCGCCGAGGGCCAGCATACGTCGCTTCCATTACTGAACCGGCTACTGCTGAGTGGCCCAGACCTAGCGCATGACCAAGCTCGTGTAGCGCAACGGTGTGAAAATCGATGGTGCCTCCGCCCCCGCCATCGGACCATATATTTGAGTCATCGAAGTGCATGTCACCTGCAATTGTACCCCCAGGACCGAATATAGCTTCAGTACCAGGTTGAAACGCATGTGCGAGGACATTCGGACCAACAGTACCATCAATGAAAATTGCCCCGACGCGGATGTCCCCAAGGTGACCACCAGATGCTTCAGGTGCACCTATGTCGACACCACTGTCGGCTACCATACCTAGATTCGTAAAACCCGACACGGCCGCCCACTTGTCCAATGTCAAACCTATAGTAGTTATTTCATCTACCCCACCGGCATACAAAGCGGTCAAATCAGACGTGGTAGATCCGGAATGAGGATCACCAGGACTTGCGCTTAATGTGGGCCCCATCACGCTCCAGCTAGCGGCACCCGGTGCTGGAAAACCCCCAACTCGGGCTGTATTCAGCCCCGGATCCCATGCGGTTGGGAGCGGAAAAAAGGTAAAATCATCACCATCCGAAAAATTAAGATATCCTGCAAATACACTCGTCGAACCCATAACAGCAACGAAACAAACTATCAATATTATAATAAAATTTCTCATTACCCTCACAATACAACCCCCCTTCCTTCACGTTTAACGTAACAACAATACAATAAGATGTATAATAAGCTTATTTGTCTTTCTGATTTTAACTACACATTTATTATAGATATTTTAGAACGTTAATAACGCTAACAAAAATAACTCGCAATGTCAAATTAATTTTCAGACTCACGGATAAACCTATAGATTCTTCTAAAACATGCATACTATTTATAGTACATTGATAATTGTATTATATATGATATGCAATCTGTAGGTGCTTTGATCAGCCCAGTGTGATTATGGAGATAATTCTTTCAAAACAGTATTATTTTTTCCGGCCCAGAAACAAAATAGAGAAAACATCAGGAGTCAGGTTAATAGTTGTAACTGAATATCCCTCATTTTTTTAAACATGGATAATGTTCTTATCATATCCTCTGCTCTATGGCGGTAAGTGTGTTCTGTTAAAACCTTTCTCATTCCTTCAACAGCTATTTTTTTTCTATCATCTTCATGTCTCAAGTAATAATCCGCAAGTTCCAGAAGCTCCTTTTCATTTCTGTATATTACAATATGCTTTCTATTTTCAAAGAGATTTGTAAGCCCACTTCCTTTCGATTCATCTGTGAGAAGCATACTCCCGGAGGCAAGTACTTCAAAAACCCTCATGGCTAATCCATCATTTACAGATTTATGAAATACTATTTTTGATTGATACAAAACCTCTGCCATCCTTTCCAGAAAGCACCTCTCGTAATAAACGTTAAAACTTTGCTTTAATGCATTAAACAGGTTTACTCTTTCAGGATTAAATTCTGAATTAAGAGTCCCCACAAAACTAATGTCGTACAAACCCTCTCCTCTCGTTTTCCCGTGTAATTGGGGATCACAAGCAGGAGGAATCCAGAATACATCTTCGATGCCACTCGCCTTAAACATCTCTACTGCAGGTTTGTGAGCAACAAATACGACATCAAAATCCCTGGCAAATTCCAGATGACTATCAAAATTTATGTGAGAATCAATCAAATAACACGCTTTTATACACTCAAGCAAATCTAAATTTATCAGTGGATAGAAAATACCAGTATCCACATACAAAAATACATCCGGGTGCCATCCTGCAGGCAACTTCCTTATTACACGAATCATATCGCCATCTGAAAAAGGTATTTGATGATTTCTTACCCTGTCTTCGACATCTAACAAATCCCATGATTTTAACATTCCTTTATTTATTGCAGGCCCATAGGTAATCACCCCGCAAATCTTCCGTATCGCCTTCTCCAGATAAGAAGCGGTTGTCATTGGGTTCGATGTATAACTGAGCAAAATATTCATTAACTATTCTCCAATATTGACTACAAAACTCCAACTGCTAAATTATCATCTCATTCAACTTTTAATTAATGGACACTAAAGGACTAACTGAAGTCAATGCAAATTCATCGATCGCATTTTTTATATAGATTATCTCTTCTTTTTCCAACTCCGGATATATGGGAAGTGACAATATTCTTGAAGCAGAAAGTTCGGAAACAGGAAAATCTCCTGACTTATAAGCTAATCCTCTATATACTCCCTGATAGTGAAGTGGAATGGGATAATGGATACCACAAAATATATTTTTTTGTTTCAGGTACTGTAGCAACTCATTACGTTTATCGGTTTCAATAACAAACAGATGGTAAACATGATCACGCTCCGGCCTGGTTTCCGGTAGATTAATTTGAAGGCCGTTCAATGATTCGTAATAAAAGGCCGCTACCTTTTTACGTTTATCATTCCATTCATCAAGATATTTTAACTTAATACGCAGAATGGCGGCCTGCAATCCATCCAGACGTGAATTTGTACCCATCTCTGTATGGACATACTTCTCTTCCTGCCCGTATTCACGAAGTTTCTTTATTTTTTCATCAATTCCCGCATTGTTCGTTATAACACCCCCCCCGTCTCCATATGCACCAAGATTTTTACCTGGATAAAAACTAAAGGCCGAAGCAATACCGAAAGTCCCAACTCTTCGGGTTTTATAAAAAGCACCATGAGCTTGACATGCATCCTCAATAACATAAAGACGATGCCTTTGAGCTATCGACAAAACAGAGTCCATTTCTGCCGGTTGCCCATAAAGATGGACAGCAATTATTGCTTTAGTTCTGGAGGTTATTTTCTCTTCAATCTTCTCCGTATCAATATTGTAAGTATCATTCTCACAATCCACAAAAACCGGTATAGCGCCAATGCTGCTTACACCGAGCGCTGTAGCTATGAAAGTATTAACGGGGAGAATCACTTCATCACCCTCTTTTATACCCAAGGCCAAACAGATAAACTTTAACGCGTCTGTTCCGGAATTTACAGCAACGCAGTAACGCGCGTCACAATATCGAGCAAACTCCTCTTCAAAAGAACAAACTTCTTCACCACCTATAAATGAACTGTTTTTGATGACTCTCTGAATAGCGCCATCAACCTCACTCTTTATGTGATTGTATTGCTTATTTAAATCTACAAAATTGATTTGCATGTTTTTCCTTTTATTCTGAGTCAACTCTCTCCGCTATTATCAGGTATTGAAGCACAGAAAATCTAAAAGCCTCTTCCCTTGTAATATTTTTCAATACAAATTTCCCAAAATCAAAATCGCTTGGCCATGTATCACTGTTGAGTTTTGGATTGGTCGCACCACTGCAATGAATAATATTATAGCCTGTTCCGGTAAACATCTTAACTATCTCATTAAGAGTAAAGAAACGAATGTGTGTCGCATCGAGAAGACCATTATCATCATATTTCCATTTACCATGCATAAAATTGATAATGTGATTGATGTACTGTACATTTGGAATACTGGCAATGATCTTTCCATCTGTTGTAAGATAGTCATGCAGACAATGGAGGACCTTCCATGGATCATAAAGATGTTCAAGGATATCGGCACAAATTATAAGATCAAAACACTCCTTCTCTAATCCAAAGGTATCTAGTGGAACTTTTTCTATATCAGACACAATGACCCTGTCCAATCGAGATTGTGCAATGTCTATAGAATCACCATTAGAATCCAACCCAATATATGTTACTTTCGGAAATTTTTGTTTAATAGCCATTCCCGTTGCACCGGAACCACATCCAATTTCAAATACATTTTCAGGTGCTTCCCGAACAAGGTCTACAATCTCAGTACGTGGATTATCGCCATATTCTGCTATACGCTCTGACTTTAAAGGAGAATAGTAGTCAATCATTTATATGTTAGTTTCCTTAAATAATCTGCGTTGTCCGCTCTGGTTTTAACGCAAAATACTTTATGGTCCAATGGCTGCATATACAAAAAAACGGGCCACTACTGTTATTTAACGGGAAAAATATTCTAAAATGGTGAAAATTTATACAGTAATAAAATAAAATATCAACAGAAAGAGTATTTATAAAATATAGTTCCCAAAAGAAAATTTTTTATTCAATTATTAGAATTTTTTATAAATTCTTCAAGACATCTATTTGTTCTGATTATAAATACACATCATAACTCGCAGAAATACAATAGATTATGATAACATATCAACATAATCCACTGTTTGTAATCAAATCTTAAATCTGAATAAGATACAACTTATTTCCCGAACTAATGAAAAAATTAATTATATGTTCATGTTATACACAAATTAGAGACCGAAACTGCCTTTGGCATGTATTTAGCTCAAGTAAGTCTAGAAAATCTAAGAAATCATCAATTATCTATATTATGGAAAATTCAAATAATATATTACAAAAAGCATTAAAATATCATCAGGAAGGAAATTTAAATGATGCGGCAGCGTTTTATCTTCAGGTATACAAAACAAATCCGCATCACATTGATGTAGTCTTTTTAATTGGTACTTTATATTTACAATCGGGAAAACTTGATGCTGCTGCTACATTTTTGAAAAAAGTAATTATACTCAATCCAAACCATGTAAAGGCCCACAATAATCTTGGTATTATTTTTCAGAATCAGGGTAAACTTGATGAAGCAGTAGAAAGTTATTATAGAGCATTGAACCTTGCACCAGATAATGCTGAAGCATTCTATAATCTAGGTACTGTATATAACAAACAGCGTAAATATGATAAGGCTCTAGAAAACTACAAACATGCAATACTCTTCAGACCGGATAACTATGATGCACACTTAAATATTGGTAACATTTTCCAGGAACTTGGAAAACCTGAAGATGCCGCAACATGTTATAGGAAAGTAATTACACTTAAACCTGATTTCGTAATAGCGCACAATAACCTTGGCATCGTGCTTTCCAAACTGTGTAAACATGATGACGCACTAAAAAGTTTTAGAAACGCACTAAATCTTAAGCCAGTAGACCCGAAAATACACAGTAATATCGCATCAGCATTGAAAGAGTCCGGCAGGCTGGATGAAGCAATGGAGAGCTGTAAAAAAGCAATTGAATTAGACTCCAATCATGCTGAAGCATACAACAATCTAGGTACTATTTTACAAAAAACCGGTAATCATGAAGATGCTATTATTAACTACAATAAGGCAATAAGACTGAAACCTGAAGACCCTGATACACACAATAACCTGGGTTCAGCACTTAAAGAGTTGGGCAGAATTGATGAAGCCAAGGTTAGTTGCCGTCGTGCAATTGCTATTAATCCTGAATACGCAGACGCCTACAATAATCTTGGTACGATTCTTCAGGAAGAAGGCAGACTTGATGAAGCGATTACAAACTATAAACAAGTGATAATGATTAACGTTAACCATGCCATGGCATACAGTAACCTTGGCACGGCATTGCATGAACAAGGCAAATTTGAAAAGGCGCTACAGAATTGTCAACATGCAGTAACTCTCAATCAACACCATCCTTATTTACACAACAATTTGGGGACTATATTACAGGAATTGAGGAAGTTTGACGAAGCAATTGTAAGCTATAATCGTGCCATTGAACTTAAACCTGACTATGCGGAAGCGTATGGCAATCTTGGTGCTGTCTATAAAAAACAGGGCAATGCTGAAGATGCTTTAACTTATTACAAGAAATCACGAGAACTAAAACCTCTTAATGCTGAGGTACACAAAAATATTGGTATCATACTAGAGGAATTTGGTAATACACATGATGCGCTTATTAGTTATCAAAAATCATTACAATTAAAACATAATCCGGGAATTGAAATAAAGGTAGCTCTACTACATCCCACTATAAATGAGTCGCAGGAATCTATAAAACAGTACAGAAAAAATCTCTTTAAAGGCTTAGAGGCACTGAATACCAAAGGGCTTAAGATTGAAGATCCTACGACAGAAATAGGTTCAACAAATTTCTTCCTTGTATACCAGGGGCTGGATGACAAGGAAATACAGAAAAAAATCGCATCTTTTCATATTAATGTCTGTCCTGAACTTTCCTGGATATCACCTGACATTAATAAAGAACGTTCACAATCAAATAAAAAGATCAAACTAGGCATAATCTCTCACTATCTTACTAACCACACTATCGGACTGTTAAACCATGGAATTATTAAACATATCTGCAGGGAACGTTTTCACGTTACATTATTTCGGTTTAATGACGAAGACGAGAATGCTACGTCAAAAGCCATAGATTGTGATGCAGATGATGTTATTGTGTTGCCGAGAAAGTTAAAACCTGCACGTCAAAAAATTGCAGAATGTTCACTGGATATTTTGTTTTATCTTGAAATTGGTATGGATACTTTAACTTACTTTCTGGCGTTCTCACGTCTGGCACCGGTCCAATGTGTCACATGGGGACACCCTGTAACGACTGGAATTCCTAATATAGACTATTTTATTTCATCTGAAATGGCCGAATTGCCTGGAGCAGAAAAGCATTACACGGAACAACTGGTCCTCCCGGACAGACTAACTATCTATTACTATCGACCCAAGCTTACACAAGAACTACGGCCAAGAGAATATTTTGGTCTACACAAAAATTATAATCTATACGTATGCCCACAGACCCTTTTCAAATTACACCCCGATTTTGACAAAACTCTGGGAAATCTCTTACGTAAAGACAAATATGGATTATTAGTGTTAATCGAAGGAAAATACAAACATTGGGAAAAAATGCTGCTTGACCGTTTCTCCAGAACATTTTCTGATGTTATAGCCCGTGTAAAGTTTCTACCCAGAATGGCTACAAATGAGTATTTATCTTTACTGAATATTTCGGACGTACTTCTGGATCCACCTCACTATGGAGGCGGCAATACAAGTCTGGAGGCTTTTGCATTTAACATTCCGATTGTAACATGGCCGGGTGATTATTTACGCAGCAGACTGACTCTCGCTCTCTATAAGAAGCTAAATATAATGGAATGTGTAGTCGACAATAGTGTGTCATATGTTGATACAGCATATCGACTTGCAAATGATAAAGCATGGAGAAGTGAAATAACAGAAAGAATTAAATTGAAAGCAGATTGTTTGTATGAAGACAGGGAAAGCGTACATGAACTGGAACAATTCTTTGAAATGGCAATTGAAAAAGCATACAACAGAAAATAATTATATTCATTATTAGATAATACTAAAATTCAATTCCAGGAGAAATTATGCGACCATTACTGGATATGGATGTAATCCAGATAGAAATCACTAATGCATGTGTACACCAATGTGCTAACTGTACACGGCTGGTCGGTCACTCAAAAAAACCATTCTTTATGGATTTAGACTTCTTCAAGAAAGCGGTAGATTCACTTGTAGATTATCCAAAGATTATAGGAATTATGGGTGGTGAGCCCCTGCTGCATCCTCAGTTTACAGAGATGGCTGCATATCTTAAATCAAAGGTCCCCGATAAAATAAAATGTGGTCTATGGTCAACACTGCCAAAGGGAAAAGAGAAGTACGCTCCTATAATTGCTGATGTATTCGGTAATGTACTTTTAAACGACCATACACTGGGCAAGTTGTATCATTCTCCGATACTTGTTTCGGCAAATGAATCTGTCGTAGACAAATTTAAAATGTGGTACCTCATTGACCATTGCTGGGTACAAAACTGTTGGAGCGCCTCAATCAACCCTAAAGGAGCTTTTTTCTGTGAAATAGCAGCAGCCTTCGATATTGTTTTTGATGGACCGGGTGGTTGGACTGTGTCACCGGAATGGTGGAAAAAAACTCCGAAGGACTATGTAGAACAGATGAAGCAGTATTGTGTTAATTGTAGCGCCGCACTTCCATTGCATGCCAGGCTTGATACGGAGGAGACTGATGACATAAGCAAGGGTAATCTTGAACGATTGATCAAAGTTGGTTCGCCAAAAGTAAAACGAGGAAAGTATTCCATTTATGACAAGGGAGAAAGAGACAGCAATTACCATATTAACGAATTCCGGAATAATATTGAATATCAAATGAAAATTGCTGACAAGTATGGATTATATTTGAGGCAAAACAAACTTGGATACCTCCAGCCATTTTTAAAAAACACTCCAAAGAGTCAAGATGAAATTAATATAAAGGATTGTCTGCAGAAAGGACACACATATCATCAAGCGGGAAATTTAAAAGAAGCATCTATACTTTATCAGAAAATACTTGCACAACAGCAGGAACATATTGATGCAAACTTCCTCCTGGGCACATTATATCTTCAAGCTGGAAATCTCGATAAAGCTGCCGAGCTCCTGCAAAAAACAGTTTTGCTCAAACCAGATCATGTAGAAGCTAATAATAATCTGGGTACAGTACTTCAGAATCAAGGTAAACTTGATGAGGCGGCAGAGAGTTACAAAAGAGCATTATGTCTTGCACCGGATTATTCTGAAGCATTTTATAATTTAGGCAATATATTTTACAAACAGCATAAATTTAATAAGGCGATTGAACATTACAAACAGGCAATTATTTTAAAGCCGGACGATCATGAGGCATTTTTAAATCTTGGAAATGTGTTTAAGGAACTTGGAAAAATTGATGACGCGGAGAGAGAATATAGAAAGTCAATCTCTCTGAAACCTGACTATCCAGTAGCACACAGTCGACTTGGAGCGATTCTTCAGGAACTGGGCAAACTTGATGAGTCTATTAAAAGTATTAAACGTGCACAAATTCTTGATCCGGATAATATTGATATTCTCAATAATCTTGCTACTATTCTTTCAAAACAGGGAGAATATGATGAAGCGATAGAGAGCTACAATAGAGCCTTAAAATTAAAACCAGATGCATACCTTATACAGACTAATCTTGCTTCCACACTTAAAGATTCAGGCAGATTAGAAGAGGCATTAACCAGTTGTAACAAAGCAATAGAGATAAACCCAAATTATCCTGAATCACATAACACGCTTGGTGTGATACTGCAAGGGTCCGGTCAACTTGAGGAAGCGGTAAAAAGCTATAAAAAGGCAATAGAACTTCAACCGGACAATCCAGAGTTATACAGTAACCTTGGTTCCGTACTTAAAGAGCTGGATAGGTTTGATGAAGCAGTCGAATGCTGCAAACACTCGATTGAACTCAATCCGGAGAACGCCGATGCATTCAACAATCTTGGCACAATACTTCAAGAACAGAGAAAACTTGACGAAGCAATAGCAAATTATAAACAAGCAATAAAGCTTATGCCGGACCATGCAAGAGCACACAGTAACCTTGGCACGGTATCACAGAAACAGGGTAACACGGTGGAAGCGGTATTATATTGCCACCTGGCAGTAACACTTAATCCCGGTAGTGCTGAACTCCACAACAACCTTGGCGCAATACTCCAGAAACAGGAGAGGGTTGACGAAGCAATAACGTGTTATGACAATGCAATAGAACTTGAACCGGATTATACGGAAGCACACTTAAACAGATCTTTTGCATTATTGTTAACAGGAAAATATAAAGAGGGATGGGAGGAAAATGAATGGAGACTTAAAACAAAAGCACACTGTCTGAGAAAGTTCCACAATCTCAGATGGGACGGGTCACCTCTTAAGGGCAAGACCATTCTGGTATATGCTGAGCAAGGTTTTGGAGACACTATACAATTTGTACGTTACCTGCCAATGGTACAGGAACAGGGAGGCCGCGTAATTTTCGAATGTCACAAGAGTCTGCATCGTCTACTTAGAGATTGTACAGGAATCGATAAGGTGGTCGAAAAAACAACTGAACCGAAAATAACATTTGATACACATATCAGCCTTTTAAGTTTACCGGGAATTTTTAACACCACCTTGAATTCAATACCATCTGAGACACCTTACATTAGTGTTAATTCCGGATTAGCAAAACTGTGGCGTAATCTACACACGTACAACAATGATTTTAAGATAGGTATTGTATGGGCAGGAAACGCTGAGAACAAGAGAGACAATATCCGCTCCTGTTCTCTCAAAGACTTCTATCCCTTGTTGAATATTCAAGGGACGGCTTTTTACAGTCTTCAAAAAGGACCGGCATCCGGTGAAACGGAGAACACACCGCCAGGAATAAAGATCATTAATCTGAATAATCAGTTAAGAGACTTTGCTGACACAGCTGCCATAATCGATAATCTGGACCTTGTCATTTCAGTTGATACTGCTGTCGCACATCTTGCGGGAGCACTTGGTAAACCAGTGTGGAACCTGTTACATTTTGCACCGGACTGGCGCTGGCTGCTTAATCGTAACGACAGCCCATGGTATCCGGAAATGCGTTTATTCAGACAAAACATATTAAATGACTGGACTTACCTGTTTAAGGAAGTAAAGAATGCATTATTACAAGAAGTCAATGACATTAAAAAAAACAACTAAACATAAACAAATATGTATTGCAACATAGTGATAGCTAGAGTTAAGGATTTCAAATTCTATGAATCAAAAAGTGAAAGGTAACATGAGGAAGTGTCAAGAAGCACTTAAACTTCACCAGGCTGGAAATTTTGTTGATGCGGAAATACTTTATAATAAAATACTTGAAACAGAACCTGCAAACATTGACACAATCTTTTTCCTTGGAACACTTAAACTGCAGCAAGGTGATACAGGAACAGCTCGTGCGTTACTGGAGAACACAATAATACTTAAACCTGACCATGCAGCAGCATACAATAATCTTGGAACAGTATTTAAAGAACAGAACAAATTTGAAGAGGCAATCAAAAACTATAATAAGTCTTTAGCGCTTAAACCGGACTATGCAATGGCACACAATAATTTAGGAAATCTACTTAAGGACATTGGTAAATTTGCTGAAGCGGAAACAAGTTGTCGACGTGCAATATTGCTCCAACCTGACTTTTCGGATGCACACAATAATCTAGCATCCACACTACAGAAACAGGGTAAGCATGAAGAAGCAATCAGGAGTTACAACCTGGCAGTAAAATATAATCCCAAAAGTGTTCACGCGCACATAAACAGGTCGTCCGCATTGCTGTTAACAGAAAACCTTGAAGATGGATGGCCGGAATATGAGTGGAGACTGCAAACAAAAAATTATAACTCCAGCAAATTCCAACTGCCCCATTGGGACGGTTCACCGCTGAATGGAAAAACAATTTTTGTACATGCTGAACAGGGATATGGAGATACCATCCAATTTGTACGCTACCTGCCAATGGTCAAAGACCTTGGAGGACATGTGATATTTGAATGCCAGAAGGAGCTTATTCGTTTACTGAAAAATTGCGCAGGTATAGATGAAATTGTAGAAATGATGCCCAGCCAGGACATAGTTTTCGACACACACATTCATCTGTTAAGCCTGCCTGGCATATTCGGCACAAATATGGATTCTATCCCATCATGTACACCTTATATAACAGTGGACCCTGTACTTTCAGAAAAGTGGAGATTACAACTTTCCAATAATAATAATTTGAAAATCGGCATCGTCTGGGCTGGTAGATCAACATTTAAAGACCATTATCGCTCTTGTACATTTGATGATTTTATTTCGTTGTCAGAAATCCCAGGTATTACTTTCTACAGCCTTCAAAAAGGCCCATCGTCTGAGGAAGCATTAAACGCGCCTGAAGATATGAAAGTTATCAACCTTGATAAAGAGTTGAACGATTTCGATGACACTGCTGCTGTAATGAATAATCTGGACTTAATAATTTCCACTGATACGGCAGTTGCACATCTTGCCGGGGCAATAGGCAAACCTGTATGGACACTCTTGCATACTTCATCTGACTGGCGCTGGTTCCTTAATCGTGAATGCAGTCCATGGTATCCTGAAATGCGCTTGTTCAGACAATCCGTATTTAGTGATTGGAGAGGTGTGTTTGATAAAGTAAAAACATCATTAATTTCCATTTTTGGACCACAGATTGGTATTTATGGGGAAAATAAGACTACAAATTCTGAAATCCAAAACCTGAGATTATCAGACTTATTACAAGAAGCACATAGGCATCATCAGGCTGGAGATTTCACCTCCGCAATAATGTGTTACAACATAGCTATTAAAAAGCACCCTGATAATGCACTGACACACTTCCATCTTGGCTCTGCTCTTCATGGAACAGGAAGAATTGATGATGCATTGGCCAGCTACAGGAAAGCAAAAGAACTCAAGCCTGACTACAGCGACGCATATTACAGCCTCGGTAATACATACAGAGAACAAGGTAAGATCAAAGAAGCCGTCGTAAATTACCTGCAAGCCGTATCTCTAAAACCTGACAATGCTGAAATACACTGTAACCTAGGCGCGGCACTTCAGGAATCGGGCAGACCAGATGAGGCAATTGTAAGCTACAAAAAGGCAATAACACTTAATCCTTACTATGCAATGGCACATTGCAATCTTGGTTCTTTGCTTCATGAATCAGGCAAACTAAATGATGCAGCAGCAAGTTACAAAAGATCAACTGAGATCAATCCTGATTTGGCCCTTGCACACAACAACCTTGGTACTGCATTTAAGGATTTGGGCAGGCTTGATGAATCTGTTGAAAGCTATAGAAAAGCAATAGCACTAAAACCAGACTATGCGGAAGCGCATAATAATCTAGGAACTGCACTTCTTGAACAACATAAACTTCAGGAAGCTGTTATAAGTTATAACCGGGCTTTAGAGATCAGACCAAAATATGCCGAGGCATACAATAATCTAGGCACTATTCTTCAAGAATTGTGCCAACTTGATCAAGCTGTAGAAAACTACAGAAAAGCAATAGCGCTAAAACCGAACTTTGCGGAAGCATACAACAACCTAGGGACAGCGCTCCAGGATTCAGGTAAACATGGTGAGGCTTTAGCATATTATAAGCAGGCAACTATACTGAAGCCGGATTTTGCTCTGGCTCATGTAAACAGATCATTTGTATTATTACTGACAGAGAACTTTAAGGAAGGATGGAAAGAATACAAATGGCGGCTCAACATAAAAAATCGCGCCTCTACAACTCGTAATCATCATATGTGGAATGGCGGTCCACTGAATGGAAAATCTATTTTGGTCCACGCAGAACAGGGTTTTGGAGATACCATACAATTTGTCAGATATCTGCCGATGGTTAAAGAACAAGGTGGCCATGTAGTATTAGCGTGCCATAAAAGTCTTCATCGCTTATTTAAAAATTACAATGGAATCGATGAAATTATAGAAAAGAGTTCTGTTAATACATTACCGGAACAACCTGATGTCCATATTCATCTCTTAGACTTGCCGGGATTATTTGAAACTACACTGAAATCAATACCGCTAAAAACACCATATATTACCCCGGATCAGATACTGGTAGATCAATGGGCAAGCTGGTTTAAGACTCGTAAAGATTTTAAAATTGGATTAGTCTGGGCGGGAAACCCACATCATTCAAAAGATCATAATCGTTCCTGTTCACTATCTGATTTTAACAAATTAACTGATGTCCCAGAGTGGTCCTTTTACAGTCTTCAAAAGGTTAATTACCCGATCGATTCCAAAGATACACCAATTGGAATGAACATAGTCAACATTGGCAAAGGATTAAATGACTTTGCCGACACAGCTGCCGTAATTGCTAACCTGGATCTTGTAATAACAGTTGACACCGCAGTTGCTCATCTGGCGGGTGCTATTGGCAAACCGGTGTGGACTCTTTTACCTTTCGCGCCTGACTGGCGCTGGCTACTTAAACGTAATGACAGCCCATGGTATCCGACCATGCGCTTATTTCGTCAAAATCAGCCTGGTAATTGGACAGAAGTATTTGAACAGGTAAAAGAGGAATTAACTAACAATTTCTGTTTGCAGGTAACGGAAGTAAATGAGTAATTAATTATAGAAATAACGCTCTAAAATAGAACAAATAAATCTTATTAAAAATTTATATTGGTTGTCAAAGGAGTTGATTTAAGAAATATCTTATCTAGTTTTCTCATAATTCTGTTTGCATTACTTATACGTTTATTGGTCATAATAATTGTAGCAATACCTCTGGTTGGATATATTCTCATTTCATTGTAAAACCCGACACCATTACCCCTTCTGTAGAAATATTCAACCCCTTCCAATTTTCCAATATGCCATCCTAAAGTAGTATTAAGAAGTTTGCCACTATTATTTTGCTGTTGTGTATAATATAGCTCTTTTGTTTCATGGTTAAACAAGTGAGAGTTGTCTTTCAATTGATCCTGCAAGAAGCGGCTGAAGCCTCGTGCGTTACCGATTAAGCCGGCCACTGACGGCCCATTCATGTAACATCCTCGTAAATGGAGCCATTTACCCTCATAATCACACCATGCGATTTTATCTATCAGGACCCTTTTAAAAAAGTTTGATAGAGAGTATTTTGCTAAATATCCTTTCGCATGATTAGCTCGATCATATATATCAAAACCTAGCTCTTGTTCTTCAAGTTTTAATGGTTTAAATAAATTTTCTTTAATATAATCGATATACCTTTGGTTAGTTACACTTTCAATTATTTTGCCCAGCAGCCAGTATCCTATATTTGAATAGCCATATTTTTTTCCAGGCTTAAATAAAAGCTTTTTATGTTCTTGAAGGACCTGCACCAATGCTGAATCCTCATCAATTCGTTCGCTATTGTCTATGGGGCATACCCACATCATTATGTGTTCAATATCCATTCTTATTGGAAATGGATGAGGGATACCGGATGTATGGCTGAGGAGATGTCGAATCGTGATATCATTGCTATATGGTCTAGATGATAAATATTGGTTCATTTTGTCGTCGAGACTAACCATATCTCTTTCTACAAGTTGTAAAACCGCTGCTGCCGTAATCAATTTGGTTAATGAATAAGCGGGCATTGTCGTACTGAACTTCATACGTCTTTGATTTTTGATATCAGCCAAACCGCCTGAGTATTCGAAAATGGTATGGTTTTTGTCAACTACAATGTACTGGACACCAGGGACTTTTTTTCCAATGTATCTATTAAGAATGTCTGTCGCTGCTTCCCGTGAGTTTTTCACGGTGTGGTGTGTGCCTGTTGTTGCACAACCGGTAAGAATAACCAGGACAAATAATATTACGACAACATTACTTTTTATTTTCATCAGGTATTGTCTGTGCAAAATTAGCCGGAATTAAAAATTATCTCATCAAATTGACTAATAATTAGACAATATACCTTCTCTGTAATCAAAACAAAATATATTTAACAGGTCTTTACACTATCTTTTGCTCGTAAGCTACGCATTGACAAGCCCTTAAACAATTGATATTTAAATTTTCAAGCACTGGTTAAGAAAATCATTTTGGCATGAATTTGGCTATATTACCTTGGAAGAATAAAATCATGTATAATTGAACAAACACATATTAAATTTTAATAGATGCAAACAATCAGAGTTCAAAAAACAGAAATTCAAAGCCCAAAGCCGACTGGCAGGATTATATATGTCAACTACGATAGCCTTGAACCTTCTGGAGGGGTGAAGGTAATCTACTCACATGTATTGCATTTAGTAAATAATGGCTATCCCGCATTTGTACTCCATACCCAGAAAGACTTCAGGATTCCGTGGCTGGAGTGTGACGTGCCTATACTATATGCAAAAGACAATCTCAGGATATCACCAAATGATATTGTTGTTATTCCGGAGGATCATAATACGGCACTTAATGTATTCAAAAATATACAGACCAGGAAATTTGTCTTTTGCCAGAACCATTATTATATTTTCAATGGTCTCCAAAATAATGACTCCTGGCGGAATTTTGGTGTGACAGGCATATTCTGTTGTTCAAGTATTATAAGCGATTTTATCAGCGAAGTTTTTGGTTATTCTGAAGTACCGGTCATTCACAATGCGATTCCGTTGGATCTATTTGAACCACGAAATAAAAAATTGCAAATTGCGTATATGCCGAGAAAAATTCCAGGTGAACTGAATTTCATCAGAAACCTCTTCAAAAAACTTTATAAGCAATATGATAAAATTCCGTGGATATGCATTGATAAAGTTAAAGAATCAAAGGTGGCAGAAATCATGAATGAATCTGCTGTTTTCCTCTCCACCAGCACTTATGAAGGGTTTGGGCTACCACCAATAGAAGCAATGGCCAGCGGTTGTATAGTTGTGGGTTTTCACGGAGATGGTGGACTGGAATATGCATCAGAAGACAACGGATTCTGGTGTGAATGGAACAATATTACCGACTGCGCAAAAACGCTTGGACAAGTAATAACATTAATCGAGAATGATGATGAAGTAATTAGTAAAAAAAGGGGCCAGGCAATTAAAACAGCCGGTGAGTATTCATATAAAAGACAAGAGAAAGATCTATTAAATTATTGGAGTGACATATATAAATGAAACATATCAAGAATAATAATCGACTGTTAATTGCACAAGTAGAACCGCCACAAAATGAGGGTAGTGGTGACTACTTTTATCGTACACATGCGCCCGGAATTGCTATGGCACAGGAAGAGGGAGTACGCGTAATCAATTTGACTAACCAGCACCGACACAAGACCGAGATAATGATGAAAGCAGATGTCTTGATCTTGAAGAATATCTGTGACCCGGATATTCTTCCCCTGATCAGAGGAAGAAAAGAACAAAGAAAACTGACAGTTTATGAAATAGCAGACGACCTTAACGCCCTGCAGACATGGAATCCGGTCTATTTTTTCTTCAAGAACAAACAAAATCTTGATTTGGGATTCCGCCTCGCAAATAGCTGCAATGCGTTACAGGTATCATCTCCTGAGCTGAAGAAACTCTACGGATATTTGAACAGAAATTGCACAGTTTTTCCCAATCAAATCCTGAATGTCCCACCGGAAAAACCATTAAAGAAGAACAATGAACAGGTAATTGGTTGGGGAGGGTCTCACGG
This sequence comes from Candidatus Scalindua japonica, assembly GCF_002443295.1. Taxonomy (NCBI): domain Bacteria; kingdom Pseudomonadati; phylum Planctomycetota; class Candidatus Brocadiia; order Candidatus Brocadiales; family Candidatus Scalinduaceae; genus Candidatus Scalindua; species Candidatus Scalindua japonica. Next base: position 110,518 of record NZ_BAOS01000005.1, read on the forward strand.
ACATATGGCAGACATGGCTGAGATTGCACAACCTCTGATAAATTGGATAATCACAAGACCCAATGTGTCTCTACACCTGATGTGCTCAGAACCAATCTGGAAACTCTTTGATTCTCTTCCACAGCATAAGAAGAGATGGACCCCACCTGGATTATTAGACGATTATTATAATTTTCTCCAGAATATAGACATTGGTATTGCACCTTTAAAGGACTATGCTTTTAATCGTTCACGGTCAGATATAAAATTTCTGGAATATGCCGTTTCAGGAATAGTACCGGTAATGGCCCACACTGGGCCCTACATTGAATCTGTAAACGTTGGTAAAACAGGCTTTCTTTATAAAAATACCGGAGAATTGATTGTCACTCTCAACCGGCTTACAGATGACCGTATTTCAGCACAGAATGTCGCGAAAGAGGCCCGGCAATATGTAATACGAGAACGCCTTCAGTTACAGCATGGACGAGACAGATTGGATTTTTACCGACAACATCTAAAATTTCCACACAGACAAAGCAATGAAGTTGAGAGAAGTATTAAATGGTTTGAAGGGATATCGAAACTTGAAGGAGCAATTGTTAACGAAAGACATCTACAATTAAAGGCTACACGTTTTGAAGATCTTCTCCATGATGGATTGCTTGCTATGCAGATACAACGTAATATGCAATTGGCGAACGCAATATTTGAAGAAGCGGTAACCATGGAACCTGAAAACTATCTGACATTCATGTTTGCAGCATCCATATCACCTAATCCTATTGACTGCTTATGTAAAGCACTTAAACAGGAACCACACTCGATAAGAACATGGATATTACTGGGAGAAGAGTTTGAAAGAATTGGAAAAATCAAGCAGGCCCTTGAATGCTATGAATCTGCAATCAATGTTTATTCTGATTACGATATTCCACATCTGAAAATAGGCGCTTTACTAAGAAAATTAGGAAGACATGCCCAGGCGAACCAGTTTTTCAAGAAAGCGAATATGATCGCTGAAAACCTTAAGTATTTAAATGTAACAACACCGGAAACAGATCTTAATGTAAACGTAAAAAATAGTTAGACTAAATATCAGAACTCCCTCCACTCTTTCAAAGGGAATACAGTAGTGGACTCATCTCGAAAGAGAGAACAATCAGAAGTACTTATAACAAAAGATCTGAAGAGTGGTTAAACTTATTATGCCAGAAATAAAAACCAATACATTGATTCAGGAAGCGTACCAGCTGCATCAGGCAGGAATGCTAACAAAAGCCGAAAAACTTTATAATAAACTGATCAAAGAGCAACCGAACCAGATAGATGCTCTCTTCCTCCTGGGAACGCTTAATTTGCAACAAATGGACTTTGACACTGCATGTAGGTTTTTCAGAAAAACACTTAAATTAATGCCTGATCACGCTATAGCACATTGTAACCTCGGTACATCACTTCATGGATCAGGAAAGCTTGAGGAAGCCATTGTAAGTTATAAGAAGTCAATATCACTCAGACCGGAATATGCTGAAGCACATTATAACCTTGGTAATGCATTCAAGGAGCAGGGACAACTCAAAAAGGCTGTTGAAAGCTATACTCAGGCAATATTGTATAAACAGAATTATGTTGACGCATACTACAATCTGGGTAATGTTCTCCGTTCACTGCATAGTCCTGATAAAGCAGTTGATAGTTACAAGAAAGCAATAATGCTTAAACCGGATTACGCAATGGCGCACTGCAATCTTGGCTCTGTCCTTCAGGAACTTGGTAAGATTGATGAAGCGATAGTTTGTTACAAAATTGCAACGACATTCAGGTCGGATTATGTAATGGCATACTGCAATCTTGGTGCTGCATATCAAGAGCTTAGAAAGATTGATAAGGCAATAACGGTATATAAAAAAGCTCTTTCATTAAATCCTGACTTTGTATTAGCAAATTGCAACCTGGGTTCTGCTTTGCAGGAAGCAGGACTATTGGACGAAGCGAAAACATGTTATAAAAAAACTATTGCATTAAACCCTGAGTATGCGATGGCATACTCAAATCTCGGTTCAATATACCAGGAGTTTGGTAATATTGACAAGGCAGTAGAAAATTATGATCAAGCTATATCTCTGAACCCTGATGAACCTACGGCACATAAGAATAAATCTATCGCACTATTATTAAATGAGAACTTCATAGAGGGTTGGCCGGAATACGAATGGAGGCTTAAAACAAAGACCAATAGTCTAAGAGACTTCCTTAAACCAAGGTGGGACGGCTCTTCTCTGAGTGGAAATACTATTCTGGTTCATGCAGAGCAGGGTTTTGGAGATACTATACAATTTGTTCGATATCTTCCCATGGTTAAAGCACAGGGAGGACACGTGATATTCGAGTGTCATGACAGTCTCTTGCGTCTGCTCAAAAACTGTGATGGAATTGATAGAATTATAGAGAGATCATCTCATACTGTTCCGGATATACATTTTGATTTTCATATACCACTTTTAAGTTTACCAGGGTTATTTAAAACTACCATAGATTCAATACCATCTGATGTTCCCTATGTCTCGGTAGATGCGGGCCTTTCAGAGAAATGGCGATATAGGCTAAGCAATGACAGTAAATATAAGATTGGTATTGTATGGGCAGGTAATCCCTTATTTAAGAACTACAATACCAGGTCCAGCTCCCTGTCAGATTTCGCGGCTTTAGCAGAAATAAGAGAGCTATCACTCTACAGTCTTCAAAAAGGATCATCCACTTTAGAAAAAGATAATATTCCAGAGTTAAGTATCAAAGACTTGAGTAAAGAGTTAAATGATTTTGCGGACACTGCGGCAGTAATGAGTAATCTGGATCTTGTCATTTCAACAGACACTGCTGTAGTACATTTAGCCGGAGCTATAGGTAAACCGGTGTGGACATTATTACATTCAGCGCCTGACTGGCGTTGGTGGCTTAAACGTACCGATAGCCCGTGGTATCCGAGTATGCGGTTGTTTAGACAAAAACAGTTAAATGATTGGACAGGAGTGTTTGAGCAGGTGAAGGAAGCATTGGTTCCGGAGTGCAGATTGAGGAATACAAATTTCCAAACATAAAAAATGTAAGGTATGTGCTGGATTAAGCAAAGTAAATCCACCATAAGTAAGATTTAAATATGAATATCGAACATTCAATAACATATAATGAAAACTAACATTCATAAATCTACATTTCAAATTACAGAATTGGCAAGCATGCTTCAACAAGCGAATAAGCTTCACCAGGCAGGAAAACTCGTAGAAGCCTCTTTCATTTACAATAAAATACTTAAGAAACAGCATGATAACATAGATGCAATATCTCTCCTGGGCACACTAAAAATACAGACAGGGAACCATGATGAGGCCTGCGTATTACTTGAAAAAGCACTTGTTCTGAGTCCGGATGATGCAATTACATACAACAATCTTGGTTCCGCGCTTCATGCGTCCGGGCGATATGAAGATGCCTTGGTAAACTACAAACAGGCAACTGTACTTAAACCGGATTATGCCGAAGCATATTGCAATCTTGGTTCCTCATTTTTTGAGTCATGTAAATTCGACAAGGCAGTTGAAGCTTTTAATAAAGCAATTACAATCAAGCCGGATTACGCAAAGGCCCATTACAATCTTGGTAACACTTTCAAGGAGCAGAAGAACTACGACGCGGCTATTAATAGTTACAGACAGGCAATAACAATTAAGCCGAATTATGCATTAGCACACAATAATCTAGGTACGATACTTCAGGAACAGGGCAAAATAGATGAAGCAGATAAATGCTATAATCGTGCTATATCTCTGGAACCAAATTATATCGACGCGCATCTCAGCAAAGCGATTATATCACTATTAAATGGAGACTTCAAAAGCGGATGGCAGGAATACGAATGGAGATTGCAAACAGATAATTACAAACCTGGAAACTTAAATCGTCCAATCTGGAACGGGAAACCTCTGAATGGTAAAACAATACTTGTTCACACGGAACAGGGATTTGGAGACACTATTCAATTTCTAAGATATCTTCCTATGGTCAAGGCACAAGGAGGACGTGTAATATTCGAATGTAAGCAGGAGCTCTTTCGCCTTCTTAAAAACTATACTGGATTTGATAAAATTATAGAAAAAAATCCTTCCGGTAAAATATCAGTAGAGTATGATGTTCATGCCCCCCTATTAAGCCTGCCTGGACTGTTTAAATCTACATTAGAAACAATACCATCAGGTGTTCCTTACATTACTGCAGATCCAACCCTGATCGATCAGTGGCATTTGCGTCTTGATGGTGACCGCAATTTCAAAATTGGTATAGTCTGGGCTGGTAATCCAAACCACAAAAAAGACCAGATCAGGTCTTGTTCGCTGTCTGATTTTGCTATGCTGACAGAGATTCCGGAGCTATCTATCTACAGCCTACAAAAGGGACACTCTTCTGCTGAAATTGATAAATATCCTGGTGGAGAAAAAATAATAAGACTGGATGATGAAATAAACGACTTTGCCGATACTGCAGCAATAATCTCCAATCTTGATCTTGTTATTTCTGTAGATACCGTTGTCACGCATCTGGCAGGTGCTATTGGCAAACCGGTCTGGACACTTCTGCCTTTTGTACCGGATTGGCGTTGGTTATTAAATCGCAACGATAGCCCATGGTATCCGAGTATGAGTCTTTTCCGGCAGGCCCGCCTAAATGACTGGTCAGGAGTATTCGAACAGGTAAAAAAGGCATTAATTAATAATACCAGGTTGCGCCAGTCTGCCGACAGGGAGGTTTTTATAGATAAAGGAAAAGATAATATACAAGAAACAGGAACCCGAAAAACAGGATCAGAAATTGGGTCGTCCATTTCACTCTGTATGATTGTAAAAAATGAAGAAGATAATCTTGAGAGATGTCTTGACAGTGTCCGAAATGTTGTAGATGAAATGGTAATCGTTGATACCGGTTCAACAGACAAGACTATTAAGATTGCAGAGAAATACGGAGCAAGAGTATTTAACCATCCCTGGGAAGGCAGCTTCAGTAAAGCAAGAAATTACTCTCTCAAGTATGCAACATGCGATTGGATCCTGATACTTGATGCCGATGAAGAGTTAAACAGGGAAGACACTCACAGACTCAAAGAAATAGCTGAAAACAGAGACTATCCAGCTGTTTCGTTTATTATAAAGAATAAATATAAAGACTCCAGCCAGGAAGGACATGCGCAAATGGTGCGCTTATACAGGAATTTCAGAGGAGTGCATTACAGAGGAATTGTCCATAATACCATACAATACAGTGGCAAATGTCTCTATTCGCCAATCACTATAATACACCATGGTTACAACTTATCAGAGGACAAGATGGAAAAGAAATTTAAACGTACATCCACACTCCTTAAAAAACAGATAGAAAGTAACCCTTACAATCCAGTCCCACATATGTATTTAGGAGTTGCATATATGGACAGGTGTATGTACAAAGAGGCCATTGCATATAGTAAAAAAACCATGTCTCTGGCAGAAGAAAAAGGATTTAATAGAAAGGATTTCCTGGTCTCATACTACATAGTGAGCGCCGCTTATTCTGAAATGAAAGAATTTAAAGATTCTGTGATATATGCTCTTATGTCTATTGATTTGGATAATCAGTTCCTGGACGGTTACTGTCTGTTAGCTTTTGCTTATTACAACCTGAAAAAGTACAACAATTTTATAGATGCTTCAGATAAATACTTGACTATCTGGAATAAAATAACAGGTCTATTTTCAGAAAAAAAACATATTGCTTTACATAGTCCTGAGGAACAGAGAAAGTCTGAGAATGAGCTCCGTAACAATGTCATCTACCATACAATTGGTCATAAGTGGAAAATACATCTTCTACGCGGATTTTACTACTTCTCCAGTGGCCAGGAAGAAAGAGGTAAGCCAGAGATTGAGAAGGCTGTCGATGAATCAACTGAAATGGAATATTGTTTTACACTTCTCGGAAGGTTTTATATTGAAAATAATAATATTGATAAAGCTGAAGATGCATTCAGAAAGTTATTATGCATCAATGAAAAATCAGTAAATGCATTATTTAATTTAGGCCATATCAAGTTCAAAAAGAATGCTCTGAATGAAACTCTCTTTTTCTGGAAAAAGGCAGTTGAAATAGAACCATCCCTATTCGACACCAGGCTGCTTATGTGTAAAGTAAACATTGTGCTTGGAAACTTCGAAGATATTGTCATTGAGTGTGATCAACTATTACAAATATTAAAAATGTCAAGAAAGGGAACTATTGAAAGTTTAAGCGATTTAGGAAACAAATTTTTTTCGATAGGCGATAATCTAAAAAAAAGAGATGAGATGGAAGCGGCTGAAACAGCATACAGAATTAGTAAAGAGTTAGACCGGATTTCCTGGAATGCTCCAATGCAATACGTAAACACGTAGATGAAAGCTGATAGGATGAAAAATGAATAAGATGAAAAAAAATCAGAAGCTTGACAATAATCCAACTCTTTCTCTTTGCATGATAGTAAAAAATGAAGAATATTTTCTTCCCATGTGTCTTGATAGTGTTAAAGACTATATTGATGAAATAGTTATTGTAGATACCGGTTCAACCGACAAAACTATTGAAATTGCCGAAAGCTATAATGCAAAGATATATCATCATCCATGGGAAAACAGTTTCAGTAAGGCAAGAAATTATTCCCTTAAGTACGCGACTTCTGACTGGATCCTGATACTAGATGCTGATGAAGAGATAGATAAAGAAGACGCGCACAGACTTAAAGAAGTTATCAAGGATCCTTTGGAGAGTGAAGCTTCGCAAAGAGTTGATCTGATATTTATTCCCGTATATAGTAAATTCAATAATGGGAAGAACCTATCCATTGCTAATTCAGAAAGACTATTTAGAAATCACCTTGGTATATGCTACGACGGAATAGTCCATAATACTCTTCGATACTCAGCCCCTACCAGAAAAGAAAATATCAGATTGCATCACCACGGTTATAATCAGGACAACGAACAGATGGAGAGAAAGTTCCTACGCACTTCGACGTTGTTAAAAGAGCAAATTAAAAATGATCCGGAAAACCCGGTACCTCACCACAATCTTGCTGTTTCATTTCTTGACAGGAATATGAACAGTGAGTGCATCAAAGAAGCGCTTGAAGCAATCAGGCTATTTGAACTGCAAAATAGTGATTCACAACTAAGGCTTCTTTCGTACTATTCGGCAGGCGTAGCATTTTATCGCATTAATGAACTCTCAAACGCAAAAAAATATGCTATAAAATCACTAAGCTTCTATTCCGAATATGTAGATGCCTACTGCCTGCTTTCCTCCATATATTTTCTTCAAAAAGAATATGACAAATGTATAGAGACTACTAAAAAGTATCTGGATTTATTGCCGTCTATCGAATCTGACCCAAATAGTGTTCTCTCTATACCTTACAATACACTACAACACGCTGGACTGGCCTACTCACGGATGGCAATAATTTTTCTTGAGCAAGGTCATGAGCCTGATGGTCTGCTTGCGTTCAAAAATGCTGTAAACAGCTCTCATAAGAAATGGGAGCCATATATAAATGTATCCAGGCACTTTGCAGAACACGGAAATTCAAAACTTGCAGAAAAATTTCTGACAAAGGGAATCAAGTTAGATCCATGCAACAGACATATGCTCTATTATGCATCTGAATTTTATGAAAACTCAGGTGCATCAGACAAAGCATTAAACTGTCTCAAGGCGATAATATATTGCCTTCCTGATGAAACTCAGGCAATATATAAAATGGGTCTCCTCCTTATGAAAAAAAACCAGTATGATGAAGCAATTAAATCATTTAAGGCTGTTACAGATAAAGAACCGGAACATTTTAATGCTCTATTTAACATGGCTATAGCATATGAGGGAATTGGAAACACAAATAAATCTAAAGAAATATACAATGTTTTAACAAAGAAGGATCCGAATAATCCTGAAGTACGGTTGAGACAGGGCTCTCTTTTTTTAAATGAAAATGATTACACCAGAGCAAAAGAGTATTTTAGTAAATTATTAAACACTGAAAAATACCTGATAGAAGCTCATTTGGGGCTAAGCAAGATTGCATTATCTATGAATGACCCGGAAAGCTGTATAAAGAGTTGCGATGAGTTGTTGAAACATCTCAACCTGCCCAGAGATATTACAATAAATAATATCAGCGAATTAAGTGAACTTTACATACAAATTGGAATTGTATTATTAAGAGAGCATAAGGAACATCAGGTAAAATTTTCATTTAAAATTGCGGAGTTGTTAAAACCCGGTATTATTGATAATCTAGAAATAAAACGGTATTAAATAATCATCCCTGAATAAGTCTTTTTTCAGGATAATATCATATAAATAAGATGTATTAAATATTTTGTAAAACCAGCTATGTTCTTTGTATATAGAAAAACAGACTAAAAAGAAGTGCCTCTCAGGAGCTTCCTCAAGTTGTATCCCCATCCGGATAAGATAACGTTAATACCGTCTCCATCTATTCCATGAAGATAGTCACACCCTGATCATCCATCCGTTTTTGCTTGTCCTACCACTACTTCATTTCAGATCGCCGTTTTATTCACTCCCTCACAGATACTTGCAATTTCTTAGTCCCCTTCTGCCTTCAATATGTACTGATGCCTCACCGGTATAGTCATAACCATGATATCCACGGTCAACTTAAATATCATTCACTTTAAAACATGATATCCTTTTCGGATGAGTGATAGGTATCTTTAATATATGTCCATCATAAGGATTGCTATGAATTGGCAATTGCTTATTTAAAGCCCATAAGATATTAACCGATAATATAGTTAATACTATTTAGCTTTCATATTAATCATACTTTTTAAAATCATGAACAGACTAACCACATACGTAAGTACTTGAAACGTTGAAGATTACTACCATTTATCAGAAATAGAAAAAATTTATTTTTTTTTCGGAAATTTACTAAAGTCCTTTTGTTTATTTCCGATGATAATATCAGTAATAAATTATTAAAATAGCCAAAAATTTTTTAATGACGAAAGAGGAGGTGATGAATTAGAAGGTGGCTTAAAGTAGTATTTGATTAATTTTTTATGTTTTTACTTTGTTTTGCTGTATATGGCAGGGAAGTCAGATCAGCAGAAAATTTTGTAAATATTTGCTGCAGAATGTTTAACAACACTCTACACAAAAATCAAGGAGGATTAAAAAATGGGTTTAAGAATACAAAATAATATATCAGCTTTTAACTCACACAGAAATCTTAAAATTGCAGATGCCGGATTATCAAAATCGCTTGAGAAACTCTCTTCAGGTTTCAGGATTAATAAGGCATCTGATGACGCAGCAGGTCTTGCTGTATCTATGCGATTCAGATCACAGATTAAGAGTTTGCAGCAGGCAAGTAGAAATGCTACAGAAGCGAATTCAATGTTGCAGATTGCAGAAGGTGCTGCGGACCAGATAACGAATATCCTGCAGAGGATGAAGGAACTTGCTACACAAGCTGCATCTACTAACACAGGTGCTACTGACCGAAATAACATCAGCGCTGAAGTTAACAACCTTGAATCAGAAATAAGCCGAATTGCCAATTCTACAAAATATTCCGGTACATCTTTAATTGACGGTAATTTTGGATCCCTTGGTGTCAGTTCTGCAGGTAGTTTGGTCTCACAATTCGGTATAACAGCCGTTGATGTTTCTGGTGCTGCTACCGCTACAGAATATGGTATAACAGTGAGTACTGCCGGAAACAACAGTATGACAATTACAGATGGCACTACTACAGAGACGGTTTCTATCACTACAGCGTCTACAGGTCTTGATACACAGACACTGGATTTTTCAAATCTGGGCATCAAGGTTGATGTTAATGCAGTATTCTCTAACGATACGTTGAACACAATGGATGCCGCTGCCAGCACCATGGTAACCAGCGCTACTACTACTTCATCTTTCCAGGTTGGTTATGAGAACAACAGTAATAACAGTATCAGTTTCTCTTTGGCAGATCTGACCACAGCTGGATTAACTGCAGGTGTTGATGTAAGTTCTTTGTCTGGTGCACAAACCGCATTGACAACGATAGATACTGCTATGGATACTCTGGCTGACGCTCGCGCGACAATTGGTAAAACACAAAACCAGTTTGGTTATGCAACAGCTAACCTATCCAGTACGATTGAGAATTTGAGCGCTGCCGAATCCGTTATTCGTGATGCGGATATGGCCCTTGAAACAGTAGCGTTCACGAAGAACCAGATTCTGATGCAAGCAGGTACTTCAATGCTTGCCCAGTCTAACCAGTCACCTCAAGTAGTTTTAAGTCTGCTCGGATAAACATAAGCAGGCAATATTCATCAAAACTAATGTATTATGAGGGAGAGTGGTTATTACCACTCTCCCTTTATCAATTACCGATAGCAGAATTCATATTACAAAGTAATGAGATGTGAGTCCTGCATTGAAGAGCGGAAAATTCCGGTCATAGTGCTAAAAAATTACCCAACATAATTGAAGAAATATAAACCATTAATATCATAAGTTGTTATTGCAATAGGCGACTATAACAAAAAACTGATTGCAGTCTTATATGGAATACAAATTGCGTTTTACTTTACATTGATTCTAGAAAGGACATAAAACAATGGAAAATAATCTTGATAAAAGAAACTTTCTTAACTGGTACTGCTGGTATGCTACCCAGGAAGAGATAGAAAAAGCAAAACAGAACAACAGTGGGACTATAAACAGGCTAATGAATGAGTATTCGTATGAAATTGAAAAGATTAAAACAGTAAAACGTTTTCATAGTAGCCTGAAATTACCTAAAGGAATATTGCCGGAGGTTATTCCTCTTGGTTATAATTCAAATTTTGCAATCTAAAATCAATTAAGGAGGCGAAATGCCAGGTACGAGTGCAATAGGAGGTCTGGTTTCTGGTCTTGATACTGCAACCCTCATAGAACAGCTTATTGGTGTCAGTAGAAAACGTGTAGATATTGTTGTTAATAATCAAACGTTACAAAGCGATAAGTTGACAGCGTTTAAATCGCTCAATACTCAGCTTTCAACCTTCCAGGCAAAGGCAAAGGCTCTTACAGAAGACGACATTTTTGATGTTTTTAAGACCTCAACGTCTACAAACTCAACAAACTTTTCATCCGATGAACTCGTTTCAATTTCAACAACATCAGACGCGAGTCCAGGCACACATACAATATCATTTACGTCCAGCTCACAGTTGGCACAGGCAAGACAGATGTCATCAATGAGTTTTACCAGCTCATCAACAGCACTGGGCCTTACCGGTGAGTTTGTCATTAACGGCAATGCTATAAGTATATCCACAACAGACTCTCTTTCTGACGTTATATCATCAATAAATACAGCAAATTCAGGCACTAATGCTACCGGTGTAACTGCGACATTAATATCTGTTTCAGATACTGATAACCGCATGGTCCTTACCAGCGATAATACAGGGGAAGACAAGTTTTCCATACTTGATGCGTCTTCTGATGCCGAAGATATACTGGAAGCGATGGGCCTTGCCTCAAGCACACAGTCTATCAAGAACGCTACAAGTGATGGAGCAAAGTCAGATGCATTCTCCAGCAGCAGTACCGCAGTTCAATCACTGCTTGGTTTGACAACTGCTCAAAACGGTACAGTAACTATTGGAGGAGAAAGTGTTGTTATAGACCTTTCCTCTCAATCTTTATCTACGATAGCAACTAATATTAACACCGCACTTACAGGGGCATCAAAAGGGACTGCCACAGTTGCCAGCACTACTACTGACGGAGTTACAACTTACCAGATTGATATTAACGGCACTACAAGTTATACGGACACCAACAATATACTTGAAACATTAGGCATCATAAAAAGGGGTCAGAGTTCAGTCGCCGAAGAACATACCGGGTCCACAGCTAACACGAAAACCAGTGGTGCTGGCGGAGGAGTAGTCGCCAGTGCAACAACATTTTCAGAAATTAATACCGGTAGCGACGCAAATAATGTTGCCAACAACGACACAGTTACATTGACAGGTACAAACCATGACGGGAATGCTGTGACCGGAACATATACAATAACGGACAAGACCACTGATACAATAGATGGTCTACTGACACAGATAGAAAATACTTTCGGCCTTGGAGCAGGCAGCGCGACAATTGATGCTTCAGGAAAGGTTATTATAACTGATGACACTACTGGTGACAGCCAGTTGAGTATTGAAATAATTACGAATAATGAAGGCGGTGGTACCCTTGATTTTGGTACTGTTTCCGTAACTACTGAAGGTTATGATATGGAAGTAACAGCAGGCCAGGACGCAAAGATAACAATTGACGGAATTGCTGTCTCACGGAGCAGTAATTCTATTGATGATGTCATTAGCGGTGTTACCCTTGATTTAAACCGAGTTGAGTCGGGAAGTACGGTAAATCTGACGATCTCCAGAGATACTGACAGTATAAAATCAAGTGTAAATGACTTTGCTACCGCATACAATGATATAATTGAATTCATAAATCAGGAATTCGCATTTAACGAAGATTCGGAAAGCGCCGGTATCCTGTCTGGTGAAAGTACTTTGAGGACAATTAAAAGTATTATTCAATCAACCATATCAGCTTCAGTACCATTACTTCCTACTGATTCCAATGCTCTCTCATTAATAGGGATAACATCGGACAAATATGGAAAGTTGTCAGTAAAAGACAGCACATTCTTAAAGAAAATTAATTCTGATTTTTATGCTGTCAAAAGGATGTTTGTCGCGGAAGGAACTACTACCAATACTGAAATTTCTTATATAAGCCACACAAAAGATACAGTTGCAGGCAACTATGCCGTGAGCATTAATACGGTTGCATCTCAGGCGTCCGAAACAGGATCTATTGTTCTTACCAATGGAATCGGGGCCGGTCTTACTGATACTCTGACAATTACAGATACTGCTACCAACAGGGTTGCGACAATAAGTCTTGATGGGAACGCGTCTGAGAATGGCAGCACTATTGATAATATCGTAAACGCAATAAATTCAGAACTTGATACAGAGCGGACACAAACACTTGTAGGCAGCATTGCAAATACAAAGACCACAGGCGCAGGAGGTGGAATAATAACTGCCAGTACAAAGTTTAATGAGATTAATACCGGAGGAGATGCGAATGACCTGTCTGATAATGATGTTATTTCATTTACCGGTACCAACAGGTCCGGGCTTAGTATAAGTAATTCGTATACAATCAGTGACGTCTCAACAGGTACCGTACAGGACTTTCTTTCCACGATAGAAAAAGCTTATGAAAATAGTGTATCAGCGACAATTAATGCTTCCGGAAATATTGTGTTAACTGACATTACCGACGGTGACAGCCAAGTCTCGATTTCAATAACTGAGCCCGGTAGCCTGAATTTTGGTTCTGTAAAGACCTCCAACGAAGGCGGTGTTACCGGTAGGTACGGAATGGAGATTACAGCATCCAACGATGGCAGTGATCATCTTGTCCTTACACATGATACTTATGGGAGTGGATTTGGTTTTACCACTGTTGAGATAAATGACCTCCTGGGAACTGAGGGTACTTACAGCGGAACAGACGTTGCCGGTACAATAAATGGTGAAGCTGCTACAGGTACAGGCCAAATCCTGGTAGGCGATGCCCCATCGGATACTGAATCTTCCACGAGTATTGAAGACCTTACATTAAAAGTGACTTCCACCACTACTGGTACAAAGGGTAATGTAAAGCTTACAATGGGAGTAGGTGAATTGATGCATAGTGATGTTGATTCAATTATTGATCAATTTGATGGGTTACTCACCATAAGAATGGATGGTCTGCAAGATACAATAGATGACATGCAGAATTCCATCCTGGGGATGGAAGAGCGACTGGCAATGGAAACATTGCGACTCAATGAACAATTTGTTGCACTGGAATTAAATCTTTCAAAACTTCAATCAGTAAGCTCTTTCATGGCACAACAACTTGGTATGCTTGGCAAGTAGTTTCCGGTTAAATATCTGCAAACCATCCAGTACACCAGAGACTGAGGGCCCTGGCAAAACCCCAACCATCTTCTATAGCTTCCAGATAACCGCGGAGAAAAGAGAAAATGTGTACAGAAATACATCACTGAGAATAAGCAAAATCAGTGATACCGGAACCAACATAATATAACATTATAAATAACATAGACTTAGGAACACTTAGACTGATGGCAGTTTGGTACAATAATTGCGTATGATAAAATCATGCAAAACAATGAACAAAGTGGTGTAATAACAGACAAAGAGATAGAAAAGAAGAATTTTCTAAGTTGGTACTGTATGTATGCGACCAACGATGATATTGACAAAGCAAACACGATTAATAAGCCCGCTATGGACAGGCTGATTAATGAATACTCCTATGAAATCGAAAGAGTGAGTATTTCAAGAAACTTACGAGAGGAACTTTTTTAAATTTATAACGAGGTATTTATATGGAAACAGCACAGAACAAATCATACAGGAAATTACAGGTAGAAACGGCTAGCCCGATAGACCTGGTTATAATGTTGTATGACAGGGCAATTGTTTTGTTTGATAAAGCCAGAAAAGAGATCCTAGATAAACAATATGAAGCAAAAGGCCATACTCTGAATAAAGCTACAAGTATCATTTTTGAACTGCTATCAACATTAGATAAGGAAAAAGGTGGCGAGATAGCTACTTCATTATCAGGTTTATATAACTTCGTATTACGTGAAATAACTGATGCTAATACAAACCTGAACACAAAAGCATTAGACAACGCAAAGAAAGTCATGTCTGAATTAAGGGAATCCTGGAATAACATAAAAGACAATAAAGAGTTAGATGTTAATACCCGTGAGCATTTCAGCAGCAGTATTGACATCTCTGGATAAAGACTATGGAATACCCTGAGAAGGATAATATAAAAGATACACTTTCTTATTTACATGCTAAGAAAAAGTATTACGAAAAAATTCTTGAGCTATCAGAAATCCAG
Organism: Candidatus Scalindua japonica; assembly: GCF_002443295.1. Taxonomy (NCBI): domain Bacteria; kingdom Pseudomonadati; phylum Planctomycetota; class Candidatus Brocadiia; order Candidatus Brocadiales; family Candidatus Scalinduaceae; genus Candidatus Scalindua; species Candidatus Scalindua japonica. The sequence continues at coordinate 125,590 of NZ_BAOS01000005.1, forward strand.
GAGGAAGTTGTACTTTCTAAAAACATAAAAAAACTCAGCTTGATAACCATGGAGAAGGAAAATTATATTAAAGAAATTAAATCTTTAGATAGAAATAATACAAAAATAGTGAAAGAGTTAAGTACAAATAACAAAAGCCTCATATTAGATAAACGAATAAATTCTTTGGTAAATCGTTTACACACTTTAGTTATTAAAGTACGAGATTACGACCTGAATAGCATTGCTCATATAAAATCTTCACTAGAAATTACGAAAACTAAACTTAACAAAAGAAGAACAGCACAACAATCTATGAGATATCAGCCAATCCAACCCTCCAGGTATGTAGATATAATAAAATGAAAATGTATGTAACTCTGGAAAACATCCTTTCTGGCCATCGAAAAATCAGGCAACAGTCTAGGCTATCGTTAAACCTTTTTCACACTCTGTACACATTTGACTATTCTAATTGTCTACTGCCACGGTTGAATGATTGTCATCTTAGCTTTAGGGTATAGGACTTCTTCCACTTATACAAATAATAAAAATGCTGATATCTCTGTATTCATATTGATAAGTTGTCTAAGAATATCTTTCTTTGGTTAGTTTACCCTTTTTAAAAAATAATCGTCCCATTCGATTTTGACTTAATTATTGACATGCAAAACCGATAATATTTATATATATATGAGATTTCGTAACATATAACTTCAACTGGCAAAGGCAGTGATTTAAATATTACCTTCAGCATATTTTATAACAAAGAAACGAAGATCTCTTTAATAGAATTAGAATCCTTTCAGGAAATATAATGTCAAAAGGCACTTTGAAATATATCTCTGTTTCTACAGACCAACTAAAGGTAAATACGATTCTTGATTTTGACATATTTATTCAAACAAGTAGCAAGATCATCCTGTTCCGTAAGAGAGACCTTCCATTTACAGAAGAGACACTACAGAATCTTTCCGATAACAATGTAAAAACAATATTTGTTTCAGAAGAAGACAGGGAAAAAATTGAAAATTATTACGATTCAACCAGGAACAATGGTAGCCAGAAATTGTCAAAAGAAGGCTTTGCGGCGCCATTTAATGATCCGAAAATGGTTGAGAAATACTTTGAAACCTATGTTAATTACTACCCTATTGAAAATGAAAATTTACTGCCGGGTACGAGAATTAATTTTAAAGTTTTCAAGAAATCAAATATTGATACCGAAATTTACATTGATCCAGATAATGAGGGCAATTTATCAAATATAGTACCACAAGATATCCATGATATAAAATGCGCCATTGCAATCCACAAAGAGGACATACCACTATACAAAGAATATATAAATACACTCGCATTAGAACTCACTAAAAAGAATGATAATTCTTCAGAACTGCATTTTAGTATTTTACGTGAAAATTCTAAATTTATTATCAAAGATATTCTAGAAGACCCAAGGAGTGGAGAAACTATTGAAAAAGCAGGTGATCTTGTCGAAACGTTAACAGGCACAATCCTGGAAAACCAGAATAACTTTTCCAGCCTGCTAAAGATTACTACACATGATTATTACACGTATACACATTCGTTAAATGTCTGTAGCCTGAGTATTGGATTGGGAACAGAATTAAAATTAAAAAGAGACCCGGACCTCCTGGAACTTGGATTAGGAGCCCTGTTACACGACATCGGTAAGTGCTCTATAGACCTGCGTATTCTGAACAAACCCGGCAAATTGACAGAAAATGAGTTCAAGAAGATACAGGGCCATGTCATTGCCGGAAAAGAGATGCTAAAAAACAACAGTACAAAAATACCGAAAAATTCTCTTTACGCAATACTCCAACATCATGAAAAATTTACAGGTAAAGGATATCCGTATAATTTAAAAGACGATCAGATCCATTTATATGGGAGAATTGGAGCAATTGTTGATTTCTACGATGCATTAACCACTAAACGTCCATACAAAAATGCATTATCTCCGTTTGAAGCTTTTAAACTTCTCAGCAAATTCCAAGATGATTATGATAAGAAATTAATTAAAGAATTTATTGTCATGTTGGGAAAGCAAGGAAATTTAAAAACACACGAAAAGGCATGAATAAAAAAATAAGTTAGCCAAGATACAACAATAAACCGGAAAGTAACTCCTTTACATTAAATTCAGTACCATTCAGAAATTTTCATCCCATAAAGTCCTTATTAAAAATCATTACTTCTTTTACATACTGACCGGTTAGTCAGTATGTAAAATTAAACAAGTCGAGAAAATCAATAAGTAGATCAGCTACTGACCAGACGCGTTTTAGCTACACCTTTACCTGATTTTAGTAAGTCTATAAAGTTGTCCAATACTTCAGTATCAAAAAACCCTTTCATCTTTGCTTTCATTATCATACATGCATCATCTGATGTACAGGCTTTTGCGTATGGTCTGTCAGAAGTAATGGCACAATATACATCAATAATACGGGAAATTCTACCATAAAGACTAATCTCGTTTTCTTTAAGTCCATGAGGATAACCACTGCCGTTAAAATTTTCATGATGAAGCAGAGCAAGCATGTAAGACTCTGGAGATACCTGTCCGGTCTCCTGTAACATTTGAAACCCTATCTCTGAGTGTTTTTTTATAATATTATATTCATCACTATTCAATTTTGAGGGCTTGTTAATTATCAAAGAATCAACGCTTCTCATGCCAATATCCTGTAGTAACAGACCCAACGCAAACTCACCTGTCTCTTCAATATTCAAACCTATATGATGTGCAAAAACAAGACTCATCAAAGTAACATTTATGGAATGTCCGTATAAATAAATGTCATATCCCTTTGTATTACTCAAACCAATATAGTCCTTTCCAGAACTCCTAACAAGCCCCATTGCACTCTCTATCCATTGCTTAGCCCTTTCTATATTACATACTTCTTCAGGTATAGCAGTTAAATCGCTGATAATATTAACTGCGACGTTCTGAATAACATCAAACTTTTCTTTCGAACAGGCACTATCATTCTGCACAATTTTTTCCATATTAGTTTCCATAAAACGCAAATATTGTTTTCTACCGTTTTTTGGAACAAAAAGTTTATTAATATTTTTCCTTATAAACTCTTCTCTTTTTTCGTTAATAAATAATCTATCCCCACCCTTCCAATACAACACATAATTATTTTCACCGTTGAGACTATTTTTCAGATATAATTCACTTTTATTAAAAGGACCTATCTTAAGACTTTTTAACGTAACCGGTAGAAATTTTTCTGTTTTATTATAATAATCATTATCAAGCTGCTGGACAATTGAAAGCCCTTTAGTCTTACCTATTAGAGTTGCATTTCTGATAGCTATTGCTGAATAACGTGAGAGAATCCTAAGGAGGCCTAGATCTCTTTCATTAAAAGCCCTACCATCTGATTTTTCATTAACATTCAAAACACCTATAACTTTTCCACTGATTATTAAAGGAACAGACATAAATGACTTACTCGAATATCTTGCATTGTTTCTCTTTGCAAATCTTGTATCAGTCTCTATGTTCTTAACAATAACATTCACTCCTTTCAAAGCAACCCACCCTGATATCCCATCGCCTACTTTTACTCTACACTCTTGCTCAATGTCCTCGGTTAGATGGTTTGAGTACTTTATACGAAGGGTGTCTCCCTCTATTAACATTAAAGAGGAGTATTTTACCTTCACTAAGGATGTGGTTAATTTATTAATCAACTTAAACAATTTTTCAAATTTAAACACTGAAGTTAAAGCTATGCCAATTGCCTCTTCATTTACTTCTACTTTGTTATCAACTACTCTACTATCAAAATATGTATTATTAATTTCAATACTATCCGATATCTTACCTTTGCCACTTCGTGTTGTATTATCTAGCATTGTTAACATTGTGATCACCCCTTTCTACTTATTACAAAATTATCTTTAAATCTTTAGTATTCTTTTTTATGTATTCCTGTAGACTTTTCAAAGCAATTAGTTTTGCTATTTGCCGGTTTTTACAAATATTATAAGCTTCTTCATTAAAAATTGTCACCAGATCTGCTAATGCAATATTCTCTTTACTGCCTTTACTGCAACCTGTTCCAGCGTCTACTTTGTGATGCATAACCAAGCTTCTTCTTTTTAATTTCTTCATCTTATACCTACCAATAATATACGTACATAGATAAACGAATTAACCCGTTAAATATACACTCAAGTACAAGCATGAATAATTTTGTCCAATAAGGTTGTATACTTGTATCAAAAGTGTTTCATTTTCTCTGTACTTATCTTACGCAACCATTGTGCCTATTTTCATTATTAATAATATTATTTTCGAGGTAACACATAAGATACGTAAATAGAGTAGTTTATGCCTTGGAAATAATTTATCTTATACATTATGATGTTCCCTAACAGATATATGTTTGTTAAATAATTCCATCTTTTTCTTACATATTGTTAATTTTTTTCCCTATAGCCTATAATGCGGTAAGTACAAAATCTGACAGGACGGCGCTTTTTAGAGACAATACCCAGTAATTCACCTGCCCCACCAGCATTTTACAAAGAGGTACTCAGATTAGGTTAGATTTGGTAGAGTTGATTGAACTAGCAGTTAAAACTACACCGAGGATTCATCTTCAGTCAGTAGATGCGAGTATTACATCTTTCAGACAATAAACAAAAAAAACATCTGTGCCACACAGAAACTTTATAAAACTGAAGTACTTCTGTCAATTGTCACATAATACATCTCTTTAAATCTCTGTATCCAACATTATTCCACAATTGGTATCAAAATCATCATCTGCTTTTTCTTGCAAAGTTGTTTCATTCTCTTCATTGACCTGGTTATCTTCCCTACTTTGCATTTCCTTGTCATTATCAGATATGAGCTTTGAAAAGTCATCTTTCTTTTCTTTTTTACCTTTATTATTATCCGCTTTGCCTTTTGGATTTAGTTTTTTTATTGACGGAACATAACGAATTGACTGAATACTATCATCCATGACTGTTACCCGACAAATCTGTCAAATCCTGGACCCTATTTAATCTTTTCAGCTACTTCAATAAATACCACTGTAATAGACAAGAGTTCATCAACCTATTTATTGATCATGGTATCTTTTAAACCTTCCACTCGGCTAAACAGTCAGCTGGACAAAAATTATTCTGGCAGAATTTGCAAAGTAAATTTTTCTTATAAACTATAATATAGCTATTTTATACTGAGGACTGTACCTCTCGATCAGGCTTTGACTTATGTGCCTTGGCCCTGATTGACATCAATGCTCTATGGTGTAATTGTGACACTCTAGACTCTGACAAATTCATTACTTGTGCTATTTCTCTTAAAAGCATGTCCTCATAATAATATAAAGTAATAACCAGTTTTTCTTTCGGACGAAGCTCCATAATAGCGCGTTCTAATATCTCTTGCTCTTCCATTAATTCCAAATTACTTAAAGGTCCACTGCTGTTATTGTCCTTTATAATCTCATTAACCTTTACTTTAGAATCATCATCGTTACCAAAACTAATATCCTCAAGATAGAGCATGGAACACATATTTATATCTGCCAGCATCTTATCCAGCTCACTACAACTAATACCCATTGCTTCAGCAATTTCTTCAGAAAGGGGAGTTCTATTTAATTCTTGTTCCAGGGTGTTATAAGTTTCTTTGATTAAATTATCCTTCTCTCTTACTGAACGAGGTACCCAATCCTGTAAACGTAGATAATCTAAAACTGCTCCTCTGATCCTGTGAAAAGCATACGTTTTAAATTTTACATTTTTAGTAGTATCGAACCTTTCTGCAGCCTCTATTAAACCCAGAATTCCGGATTCAAACAAATCTTCCTGATCAATATGTGAAGGCAGATAAATCATAAACTTTCCAACCACATACTTTACAAGAGGTAGATAGTCCATAACAAACTTATCACGTTTCTCTTTAGAGACATTTTTGTGCATCTTTTGTTCTCTCTGTTTTACATCAATTTTTGTTTGCATAAAAGTTTCCTCACAAACTATTTTCATTTATAGTAACGACAATCAATATACGAGCGACTGACTACTTCAATTAAAACTTTAAAAACAATAATATTTATTTAAACTAACATACCACATTTAAATTGCATTCTCATTATTTACCTTGTTCTTTGTTATCTTTGCTATTCTCATCATTAATCATATCAATATTATTCGGAACGTATTTGACCAACATTATTACCAGAACAAAAGCAGTTAGACCTGTCAGACAACCAGCGATGAGCGCTTTTTGCATAAGCGTTTCAATAGCCAGATTTGACGCGTACCCAATCATACACGAAAGGAAAAATACTGTTACAGCAATATAAATGCTGGATTTCAAGCCAATCAATACCAGTTGTTGTCTTATCATGATCTTTCCTATTCAGGACTTCTGTTTTGCCTGGCGTCAGGCAGACACTATAAGGAATTTTCACACCTGTAGTATCATATCTGCAACAATTCCTGTCGTTACCGGCCTGATATCTTCCGGAATCTCCTGCCCATCAGTAATCCATGAAAGAGGTATCTGGGTTTCCATTGCAACACTAAACAAGGTTCCATACAAACTGGTCTCATCAACTCTGGTGAAATTTAATTTTTGAATAGGAAACGGAGTAAATTTATTGATAAGGTTAATAATATCAGCATATCTCATTGTAGCGCTTACAACAAGATGAGTCTCCTTATCCGGTATTTCATCGAGCAATCCTTTGAGATTGGATAGGGTATTACCATCAAGGTAGCTTATTCCGGGAGTATCTATGAAAATATGTGAAGAACCTCCGTATTTGTCTCCAATTTCTCTAAGTTCACGAGGTGAAGTGACCGTCTTGAATGTCACGCCTATTCTGTCTGCTGTTTGCTTCAGTTTTCCCGCAGAATTACCTCTGATACTTAGTAACAATATCTCCTTATCAGATCTTTTTTTTGTATCGGACGCCAGTTTTAAAATAGTTGTAGTCTTCCCGGTACCCGCTGCTCCAAGAAAAACCATAGTTTTACATTCATCCTGATTATTTAATAGGGAATCAGAGATCTTGATTTTATGAATAATACTTTCCCTGAGCATCTGACAATGCAAATCCATTCTGTCATATTCGTCTTTGCTCAACCGATCCAAAACCTCGTTTATTAATATTCTGGAATGTTCATCTTCAACCTGTTGAATACGAAGCTGCTTGAATAAACCTATACTCTGTCCCGGCCAATCAAAAGAATTCGAGTCCGAGTATTGCTGTTTAACAAGAGTAGTTGGCGTTTCATCTTCGCTACATCCTGCCATTTCGATTAAATCTGCGGTGAGCAAATGGTCTGCTAAAGAAGCATTGCCCATCTGGGGATATTTTAGACCTGACTGTGATTCAGCTGACAATTGTTTTGACTCGTTTCTGACCAACAACAATCTTGAATTACCACTATCTTTTCTTATTATATGGTTTAAATGAGGCTCTGAGCTTTTTACCTTATTGTCAACTATCCATTTTATTACCCTCCCTCCTTCACCAGTCGACACCTGATGTGATGAGTGATTCAAACGATCTGGCGGAGTTGTGTCCTCAAATCCAGTCAGTTTACCTGTATGTAAATGGTCAGATAATTCTGAATGTATATCACCACTATCATCTTGTCCACCCTGATCATCTTTTCTGGCCTCACTCTGTTCTAAGTCACTAGACGGATTTTGGTCATTAACATTTTCAGCAGCAATAACCTCAACCAATACCTGACCGGCCTTGCTCTTTATATCTCCTTCTTCTATATTTCTTGTTTCGAGGATAATGGAAGCATCACCCATCTCTCTTTTTACACTTTTCAGCGCCTCTTGTACTGTAGACGCAATAAATGATTTAATTTTCATTTGTCAAACTCACAATACCGAGTGATTCAATCTGGATACCCGGTGCAATTTCTTTATATGACAACACTGGTAAAAAAGGCAATGCAGTCTCTGTTAGTTTTCTAATATGATTTCTTAATGAAGAAGATGTTAGAAGGACAGCACTGTTACTGGTTGCACAGGTCTTACTTACCACTTCCGCAATTGCATCAATAATTCTCTGCGCATAATTAGGCTCCAATGCAAGTACTGATTTGTTCCCCATGTCATGAATAGAGTTTATAATTTCCTGTTCAAGTCCGGGTTCAAAGGAAATAGTGCTGATTTTATTAGATTCGCTCTGATACTGACCACATAATGTCCTGCACAACCTCTGTCTTACAAACTCAGTCAGAGCCTCAGGGTCCTTAGTGGTCGGAGCATTATCAATAAGTGTTTCAAGTATAGTTACAAAATCTTTTACAGAAATTCTCTCTCTTAATAAATTCTTTACTACCTCCTGCACAACACCCAGCGTAAGAACAGCGGGAGTCAATTCATTAACCAGAGTCGGTGAGTCTTTTTTCGTTGTATCAATTAATTTCTGTATGTCTTCTCTGGTAACTATTTCATAAGCATGAGATTTTATAATTTCCGTCAAATGGGTAACGAGAACTGAAGTAGGATCAATTATCGTATAACCTGCCGCCTCTGCAGATTCTTTTTTAGACTCTGCTATCCACACACCTGGCAAACCATACGCCGGATCAGTTGTTCTGACCCCGTCAATAGGATCTGTTTCATCATCACCTAGAGCCAGATAACTATCTGGCATCAATTCACCCTTATCAACTACCTGACCTTTTATTTTAATACTGTATCCATTTGATGGTAGTTGCAGATTATCTCTTAACCGTATAGGCGGAATAATTATTCCTATCTCTCTGGCAAGCTGTTTTCGAAGTGAATTTATTCTGCTTAATACTCCACCTGCCTTTTTTGGATCTACTAATGGGACCAATTTATACCCGACTTCAATCCCCATTCTGTCAACATGCAACAAGCCCTCAAATTCATCTTCCGGCTCACTTATCTGCTTAGTTTTTTCGCCTGCCGACTCTATTCCTTCAACATATTTCTCTGTTTTACGTCCGGACGGGTTCTTTCTGGTAACTACGAAAAGAAAACCAAAAATAGCTGATATTATAAAGAATGAAATTTTAGGCATTCCGGGAATTAAACCAAAAATAAACAGTATTCCGGCTGCTAAACCCAATGCTCTAGGTACTGTCAACAACTGAGAAGAGAGATCTTTGCCCAGACTGGATTTAGATGATGATTTTGTAATGAGCAAGGCTGCAGAAATGGCATTAATTAGAGAAGGAATCTGGGTTACCAAGCCGTCTCCTACTGTCAAAAGCGTATAAGTAGACATTGCATCATTAATTTTCATACCCTGCATCATACTGCCTATCACAATACCACCTGCAATATTTATTATTGTAATAACAATTCCCGCAATGGCATCACCACTTACAAATTTACTTGCACCATCCATTGAACCATAAAACTCAGCTTCCTGTGAAATGTCAAGACGCCTCGCTTTCGCCTCTTCCTCGGTAATAGCGCCAGAATTCAGATCGGCATCGATACTCATCTGCTTACCAGGCATCGCATCTAGAGTAAATCTGGCAGCTACCTCAGAAACCCTGGTAGCACCTTTTGTAATTACAATAAACTGAATAACGGTAAGTATAATAAAAACAACCAGTCCAATAACAACATTACCACCTACAACAAAATTACCAAATGAGGTGATTACCTGTCCGGCTTCCGCATGCATAAGGATAAGACGTGTTGATGCTACGTTCAGTGCAAGCCGGAAAAGTGTAAGGAACAGTAAAAGAGAAGGATAAGCTGAAATCTCCAGTGCTCTTCTCACATGCAATGTAACCAGGAGTACAAGAAATGAAAGAGAAATATTAATGGTAATAAAGATGTCCAGTAGAAAAGTTGGTAACGGTACTATGAGTACAAATAATATTACCAGTACTCCGACCGCAAGGCCAAATTCACTATACTTATATAGCGGTTTATTTTTTTCTCCTGTTGTATTCATTACAGTTTCAGTCACCTTGTTTATCCATAATATATCTTATCTGTTTGCTACGATATTGCGCAATTGATAGACATATGAAAGTACCTTTGCAACAGCCTGATAAAGTTTAGGAGGTACGTCACTATTTATCTCAATTGAACTATATAATACACGCGCAAGAATTCTGTCCTCTACTATAGGAATGTCATGTTTTGCGGCTACTTCCCTTATCTTTAATGCGATAAGATCAACTCCTTTCCCGATTACCTTCGGTGCATCCATTGTGGCAGCATCATATTTGAGCGCAACAGCATAATGAGTCGGGTTTGTAACTACCACATCAGCCTCCGGTATTGCCTGCATCATTCTTTTTCTTGACATTTCACGCTGGACATTCTTTATCCTGGCTTTTATCATAGGATCTCCATCAGTCTGTTTTGCTTCCTGTTTTACCTCGTTCTTGGTCATCATCAAATCTTTTGAATGCTGCCATCTCTGATAAAGAAAATCAAGTAGAGCAAGGATTAATAAAATAATAGAGATCTTCAGGGTTATCCCAAACACCAAACCGGATGCGGATGTAAATATTGCTTCCGTTCGCATACTTAATAACTCCATTAACGGCTCAAGATCATTTTTTATTGAAATAAATGCTATGCCGCCCATTATGGATAATTTCAACAAAGCCATAGCTGTCTTAACCAACGATCTTTTTGAAAAAAGTTTTTGTGCACCTGATATAGGATTCAATCTCTTAAAATCCGGAATAAGTGCCTTACGACTAAAAACAAGACCCACTTGAGAGTAAGAAGCTATTAATCCAACTATCATAAACCCCCCCAATATCGGAAGTACCCCTTTTAGGTTCTTCATTGAAATATTCATGATTAAACTCACAAAAGTATCTGCATCAAAATCTTCATAGAATAGATTCTTACAAACCATACCCATTGTATCCTTCATATGAAATATCATTGAACCTCCCAGGAATAATAGAAGCAATACTCCGGCCAACAATATGAGAGCGCTATTAATATCCTGGCTTTTAGCGACCTGTCCTTTTTGAATGGCTTCTTTTTTCTGTTTTGGTGTTGCCGCTTCCGTTTTTTCTTCAGTTGATTTCATTGATTAAATGCCTCGTACCATACTAAAAACGTCTTTACGTAGTAACTCTAATAAATAGCCTATTGTACGTGTAATAAAAGGAAAAGTTATGGCTAAAAGTAAAAAGCCAACAAGCAATTTCATTGGAAAAATTATTAAAAATATGTTTATCTCCGGAGTAGACCTGGCAAGAAAACCTGATACCACAACAGTAAGGCCCAGAATAATCATAACAGGGGCTGCTATCTTAATAGCAGCCATAAATACTCCGGTAAACAGGAGCATTATCTTGCTCATGGAAAACCCCAACTCAATAAACCCTGTCAAAGGCACGGTTTTGTAACTGAGGACTAATGCACTGATCAACCAGTGATGGCCATTCACAGCAAAAAACAAGATTAACGCTACTATTTGAAGCATTTGAGCAACTGGACTTACTCGATCTCCAAATAAAGGATCTACCAACTCTGCCATAGACATCCCCATTTCAGAACTGATTAACTCTCCGCCCATAACAATTGCTCCAAATGCCAATGTTGCCACATAACCAATTAAAAAACCAATCGCGAGTTCTTTGAAAACTAAAAGAATAAAATTAACCAGGTTATCAGGTAATGTCTGCTCTGTATTATTTACAGTGGGAAAAATTGCAATTGAAATTACCAGTGCGAATCCTATTTTTATCATTAAGGGTAAGCTTGCCTGGTTATAAATTGGTGAAAAGAAAAGGACACTGGCAGTCCTGATCAGCACTATAGCAAATAATGGTAGAAGATTAATAGTATTTAGTATCATGTATCTAGAAAGTGTAGTGAGAAAGATTCCCTAATAATAAATTTGCAAATGTCGTTAATTTATCCAACAACCATGGTAAAGAGAATGCAAATACACCAAACACTGCCAACAGTTTAGGCAAGAAGGTCAGAGTTTGTTCCTGTATACTTGTAACAGCCTGAAAGATTCCGATTGCAAGACCCACAACTAATGCGGTCCCAATAAGTGGAGCAATCATAATTAATGTAATTGTCACCGTTTCCTTTCCAAGAAATGTTACTATGTCATATCCCATTTTTGTTTATAATGCGGCATAGATGCAAAAAGTTTAATTTTAATTGAGAAATTCACAAATCTCTCAATCCCTTATACTACCTCACACTTGAAACTAATGATTGTATAATCAGATGCCAGCCGTCCACGAGTACAAATAAAACAATTTTAAATGGAACGGATATCATCATCGGTGGTAGCATAAACATACCCATTGAGGTCAATACACTTGCAACAACCATATCTATTACAATAAAAGGCAGATAAACTACAAAGCCCATTTGAAAAGCAGTTTTTAACTCACTTACAACAAATGCCGGCAAAAGAATATGTGCGGGAACATCATCCAGTGAATTTGGTCTTTCCATATGCGAAATATTATAAAACAACGCTATATCTTTTTCTCTTGTCTGCCTGGACATAAATAATTTTAATGGACCAATCCCTCGTTCAAAAGCTTCACTCTGCCCAATCTCTTCCTGCATAAATGGTTGTATAGCCTCTTTGTTTATTTGCGAAAACACAGGTGCCATCACAAAAAAAGTTACCAGTATCGCAAGACCTATCAAAATCTGATTTGGCGGCATTTGTTGAGAAGAGATCGCCTTTCTTACAAATGACAGCACTATAATAATTCTTGTAAATGAAGTCATTACCATCAAAAGCCCTGGTAAGAATGTAAAAGAAGTCATTACCAGAAGGACCTTAACAATCCCGACAATCTGCTTTGGCTTATCAAGATTGCCCATATTAATAGTCATTTTCATAGCGTCACTAACTGCATCGTCTGCCTCTACTGTACGCGCAACAAACATAAACGCTACAAATGTCAAGATGGACACCAGTATTACAAGTAAATATTTCATCTTTGTTTTCGTTCAGATATTGATTTCTTAATGATATCAAGAAATTCCTTTTTATTAACGCTATCACTCCCAGAAGCACTTCTTTTACTGACAATAATATCTTCATTCGCGATCTCTGTTAACAACCCGATGTTGTCATTGGTTACGCCAAGAAGTAGATGTTTTCCAGGTACTTCAACCAGAAAAACGGATTTCTTCACTCCTATTGGAGCATGGTCAATTACCTGTATCAACTTCCTGCTTCTTCCCATACCTGCACTCACACCATACTTCTTCTTTAATACATAAACGGCTGCAATTATCAGCGCAATAACTATGAGTAATGTGCTGATCATCTTAGTATACCCTTCGTATCCATTGAATAAAGATTCTTTGTTCGAATCGGAATTAAACAACCCAGACAATTTAGCCTCTGCAAAAACATCACCTTGCTGGGTTATAACAGGAAGGATAAAACCGATGAGGACCAACATAAAGACTAATACTGATTTTAGATTTTTATCATTGAAAAACTTTTCAGTTGTACATATCATATTCAGTTTAGAAGAAAACTAACAAAGTAAAATTTATATGCAAGTTAAGATCGCAAATAGGATACCATTTTATTTTTTAATATTCTTAACACAATGCACAGCTATAACATGTTTAAAATTTAGACTTTAGCCACTACCGTGCTTAAAGATACAAACAAATCATTTGAAATCGTAATTTGTAAACTGCTTTACCAGAAAACAGCGTAGTCTTTTTAAACTAACCGTAGTTTTCTTAGACAGATAGATACCCTATTATATCTGCCGGTAAGGTATGATTTTGGATTGCTGATTGAGGATTTACGTAATACATTAATATATTGTTCAAGCCCCATATATATAAGTGGGGGAAAAACATTGAGGAGGTTTGTATGGAGTGGAAATGGAATAGATAAGCATTTGATTTTTGACTTTGGTCCACAGATTTTGGAATTAGAAAAGCCAATAAAAATTTGTATTTCTGATTTGTTTTATAAATCTGTAATAAAATATCGAAACTGATTAACTCGATTTATACATTGGCCCCTAAGGAGTTGCTATCCTGGTTATCTTTACACCAAAGTTTTCATCAACTACCACCACCTCTCCAAAAGCAATTATTTTGCCGCGAACAGATATCTTAACCGGCTCTCCAGCCAAGCTATCCAGTTCGATTATTGCTCCCGGAGTTAATGACAAAACATCACGCATTAACATCTCTGTCTTGCCAAGTTCAACAAGGACCGGTATATGAACATCCATCAGCATATCAATATTATTTGAACTGCCTTCTCCAGTCTTGGATTTTACAGGTTCCAGTGGAGAGAACTTAACAGATTTAATGGTCTCTGTATCATCAGCTACTTGACTAGATGCATTTTGATCATCAATACTCTTATCTTCCATGTGATCTCCCTTTTTCAACTAAAAACCAAAAAAACAGATATCATTCCTTAATAATATCAATTAAAATCAAATATTATCACTTTAACCAAAAACGGTCCGCTACGACTACCGGTTTAATCAGATTCATCATCTGATAATCCAACAATTTGTATAGCCTTTTTTGAACCGTATAAACCCAGTTGTCCATAATATTTGTTTTTTCCTTCAACAAAGACTTTCAAATTATTCGTAACCTTATTATCCAGCCTTAATACATCACCTACTTTAAGATTGGAAATATCATTTATAGTAAAATTAGTTTCATCCAACACACCAGATACAACAATTTTGATGTTATTGACTAATTTCCGGAGAGACAAGGCACTTTCCTTATCAATTTCCTTCAAATTTGACGGTCTATTGCTGAAAAAATGGTCTAATGTCTGATCTATACTTGAGACAGGAACACAGAATTTCATCTCACCAAAGCTGTGTTCAAGATTAAAGGTAAAAGAAACCAACAACACAACTTCTGCTTCAGAAGCAATATTTAGATACCTTGGTTCCATTGCAGTATCAAAAACATTCCATTCCATTTCATCATATGGCTTCCACGTATAACCTATTTTATCCAAAATAATTTTAACTACATTACCAACAATTGCAGTCTCAGTGTCCGTCAATTTTCTTATTTCGTTTTGAGTCTTTCCCGCTCCACCAAATGCCTTTTCCACAATAGACAAACACAACCCCATGTCCATTGCAATACAACCAAACCCCTTTAGTGGTTTCAGCCTGATTGTATTAATGAACATTAGCTCTGGACAAGTATTTTTAAATATTTCAAAGCTTAATTCATCTATTGAACTCAGACTTACCTTTGTGGTAGCCCGTAGAAAGTTAGAGACCTCCCTGCTTATCTGATAAGCGGTAGTTTCAAGTACCTTATACAACATTCGTTTCTTCTCTCTTGATATTGTATTGGGCCTTTTAAAATCATAATATTTTACCTTGCTGTCTACCTCTTCAATAATGTCAGTCTGTGCTGTAATACCTTGACTTTCATGAAAAGATTCCAACAAACTTTCCACTTCCTCACTGGTAAGTATCGCGTTCTCTGTGTTCTCCATAATTACTGTATAATAAAATCAGAAAAATAAACCTGTGATATTGCATCATCCGACCCTAAAACCTCACTATTCAGAATGTCTTTAATCTCTTCTCTCATTCCAATATGACTAGTCTGCGTACTTATTTCACTTAAACTTTTAGAGGAAAGAAATGAAACCAGTTTATCCCTGAAGACAACTTTGTTCGCCTTTATTGTTTCTTCTATTTCGACGCTCTTCACTTCAAGGCTTATGATGACCCTTAGGTATCTTTTACTGTCAACCTTTCCTAAGTTAACAACAATACTGTCCAATGGCACTAATATTTTATCCAGCATATTGTTGATTTGTCCGGTCTCATCATTACCATTCTTTTTGTCCTTATCTTTACTCTTGCTTTTTTTCTTATCTTCTTTCCTCTCTTTTTCAATGCCTGGACGATTGTCGTCGACCTGATCTTCTTCTGAATCTTCGAGAGAGGTTTCCGGTTGAGCAGCATCGGCAGATGTTGTTATATCATAGACGTCTTTAGATGAATGGAACTTTGTGACAAATACAAAGGCGCTCCCTAAGGCAATTATGCCAATAACAACCAAAATCATTGTATTCTTAAGGTCTATTTTTGTCGCACCTTCTTTATCGGAATCTTGAGTTCCGGTTTCTTTTTCTTCAGCTACACCTTTTGCATTTGCATCTACATTGCCATCTGATGCATCTTTTGTCTTTTTCTTTTTCTTAAAAATAGCAAGTCTCCTCCAGATACTGATCTCAAAAGTTAAAAGCAAATTGATCACAACATTTTATGTAATTGTTACTCCTATAAATCAGAAATAATTATGTTTATTCTATTGTCTGCTTTAGTTTTAAAAGATGACTCTTCTCCCAGCAGAGGTCGATACTTGCCATACCCAATTGCTGTCAATCTTGTATTATCAATCTTACCAATATCATTAAAGTACCTTATAACTGCATCCGCAAATTCTGCCGACTTTTGCCAGCTTGTAGGACAGTCATCTGTTGGAACAAAATCCTCACTGGTAAATCCACCAACAACAACCTTACAGTCCCTGTTTCGTATTATTTTTATTAAATTATTTAAATACATCTTACTTTCAGATGACATATCCAACTCTTCATTAATGAAATCTATTTCTGTTGGAAAAACCAGTTGATGACCTGTTTTTGTATACTCAATATCTAAATTCTTATCAATTGTGTTAGCAAATACGTTCTTATCTAACTCTTTCTTCTTTTTATATTTGCCACTATAATTATCCAGTTTAATATCTAAATTGGATATTGAGTCACTACTACCTAATACAATCTTACTTACACCAAAATTATCCAATGCCTCTTTAAAAGAATCAATCGCCTCTTTTGCCTCTTCGTCTTTAATCGGCCCCACATTGGCGGATAGCATAATAAAAAATGCCAACAAAATAGTCATAAGTGCTGCGAAGGCAACCATATCTACAAAACTTGCATCTTCAGGTGGCTTCTTTTTTTTTCTTCTCACTACTGCAAAACCATTCTCCTGTTCATTTACCTTCGCTGCGTCTGCTGCATTAGACATCCTGAGGTATCTCCTTTATAATTACCTCCACCCTTCTGTTCAAAGCACGATTATTATCGTTAGTGTTCGGATATAATGGCCTTTTCCGTCCATACCCCGCAACGCCAAACCTGGAGGAGAGCAACATTTCTTCGTTAATTATGTAGTCACAAACTCTGGATGCACGTGCAATAGACAATTTATCACCTGTATTGTTATTATCAGTATATCTATCATCAGTGTGACCTTCAATTCTGACATTATTTGGAATCACACTTAACAATTCCGCTATCTTATCTAATAGATACAGATATTCTAACTTCAGCGAGATATCACCCGTATCAAAAAGAATGTCAGCCATAATTCTTATCGTAAATCCCTCTTTAGTCTTCTGCAACTCTATTACATCAAACAGTTCATTATCTTCCATAAACACAACAAGGTCTTCTTTTATTAATTCCAGTTCATCTATAGGAGGCAAAAGATCATAAGCATCAACCATTATTTTTGTCTGACTTTTGACCTTTTTCTTAAATATGCCAGAATCCTTAAGTTCTGCAGCCATTAAATTATCACCAATACCGGTACTTTTCTTCATCAATTCGATCTCTTCATCAGTTTTAGGAGAACTCATTGCTATTATTAACACAAAGAAGGTCATCAACAATGTAATCATATCGCCATAAGCCAATGCCCATTCATTAGGATCTTTTTTTGGTTCTTCTTCCATTATTTTGCATTTCTAATCTTATCTTTCAAATCCTCTATCTTCTTTTCCTTCCTTTCAGCCGGTGATAGAAAACCTTTTAACTTCTCCTCAACTATACTTGGATTATCTCCGGACTGTATTGACACAACCCCTTCCATGATCAGCTCCTTTACCAAAGTTTCCTCCTTTGACCTTACATCAAGTTTTCCACTCATGGGCAGAAAGATCAAATTTGCAACAATAACACCATACAAAGTAGTTAAAAGCGCCGTAGCCATACCAACACCTATCTTTGACGGATCATCCAGTTCTCTAAGCATCAATACCAAACCTATTAATGTCCCCATCATGCCGAATGCTGGTGCGACTACGCCCATGGATTCGAGCACGCCCTTGCCTTTAGAATGCCTGCCGCGCAAATTCTCAATCTCTTTTTCAAGTATTGTACGAAGTCCATCAGCATCAGTTCCGTCAACCAGAAGCTGTATAGATTTAGAGAGAAAAGCATCTTTAATATCTGCAACTTTACTTTCTAAAGCAAGTAACCCTTCCCTTCTGGCAAGCTTTGCATACTCTATCAAATTCTGCATTTCTGACTGAGGAGACGAAACTTTCACAAATATAGTTTTCATGATTAAAGAAACCAGTCCGGTAACCACTTGTAACGGATACCTGACAAGGGTTGCCGCTACCGTCCCTCCAATGACAATCATAATTGAGGGAATGTTAATAAACCCTCCAATCCCGGCCATTCCTCCACCCAGAATTATAGATACTATGAGCAGAAGAGCGCCAATTAATATACCTGCCGGCGTTGCAATATCCATTTTATGCTCCTTCTAATCCATCATTATTTTTTTGAAATTCATTTTTCATTATTTTTCTGATCTCTTCAGTAAGCTTTGAAGCTTCGTCTGTTTCTACAAACTCTAATATCCTGGCCAGGCTCTTTTCATTCATCTTTGACAGGATACTTATGGATGTATCATTTTCCAGCTCCTTCATAATTGATACAGCTTTTTCTGTTTCAATTTTCTGATAAATTGCAGCAAGTTTTTTTATATTTCTTTCTTTAAGTGTTTCACTATCCTCCCGATTCACTATTTGAAGGTTTTTCATTTTTTCACTAATTGTAGCCGCACCGGATGGATCTAATTCCGAAAGAATCTTTGCAGATTTTTTAGATACCATACCTGTTAAAACCTTAGCACTGGTATCTTTGTTCAGTTTATTTAAGACCTTGGCAGCTTTTAACGCCTCCATCGAAGCGTAAATACCAGCTAATCTTTTAACATTTTTCCTTTCGGTTTCATCAAAAACAATAAGGTCTCGATCAAGATCAATTCGTGCTTTACTTATCAGCATTAACTTCTCATCCAGCTTTTTTCTCATAGTTAATATTTCGTTTTTTCGGTCTTCAACATCTGCTTTAAAAGCCTCTATTTCCTTTTCATTTTTTTCAAGTAATGCAGCTTTTTTCTCATACAATTCTATTCTTTGACGCAATTCCTGTTGATACTTCCTTATCTCATCGGGAGAGAACCCCTTCAGTTCCCTGACCGCCTCTGTTGTCTTCTTTTGGTCGGCAGACTCTTTCGCATTGTTTATCCTTTTGCTGTATTCCTCCTCTATCTCTATTAATTTAGCAGAATATGATTTTCCCATCTTTTTCTGAATCCCCGTCTTCAGCTTTATCATCACAACAGATGATACTGAAAAGAATATAATAAGGAAAAGTAAATGGGGAACAAATTTCTTAATATCCAACTTGATCTTAATCATTTTCTACCACCAGTTTGTTAATAAATTTTGTCATGGCAATATCGTCCATTTCCCTGTTAGACATAAATACCAGATGTTTTTTATGTTCTTCCTCCCACCTGTTCCTGAGTTTCTCGATCGCCTTTCTTTTCTTAACTATTTTAATCAGCTCCTCCTTAACAGTGTTTAACTCTATTGATATCTCCTGTATCCTTGATTTACTGGTTTCAATATTAATATTAATATTAGAAAAATAATCCTCATAAGTCACTAATTCTTCAGCAAAGATTTCCAGTTTCTTTTTAGAATTCAATGCACTTTGACTAATCAGTTTGCCCTTCTTCATGTTTTCCAATTTTATATTTTCATTGATGAATGCATCTTGAACAACCCGTAATCTAGCGACACACTCATCCTCGTAAATCCGATGTTTATTGAGCAATGGCTCTAATTTAAAATGGAACTTTTGCATTTTTTCTATATTTTTTAATGAAAGGAACTATTAAATTAATTAATTTATAAGAGGTGTTCTCTTTTGTTATTCCGAAGTACCACAATCTTGTATCATTGCTATTAATTTATCTATATCTTCATCATATACACTCTCTTCTTTTACACCCTGCTTGAGGTAATCAGTAATATGATTATATTTATTGATGGCATAGTCAATCTTACGGTTCTTTCCTTCTACATATGCACCCACATTTATCATGTCTTCCGCTTCTTTATAAATAGCGTATACTGATCTTAAGTTCTGGGCTGCCTTCAAATGATCGGCAGTGACAATATCGATCATACACCTGCTCACACTATTCAGGATATCAATAGCTGGAAAGTGGTTCTGTGCCGCCAGTTTTCTTGATAGTATAATATGACCATCCAGGATCCCCCGTACCGTATCTGAAACAGGTTCATTAAAATCATCACCATCAACCAGTACCGTATACATTGCCGTAATGCTACCTTTCTCCGTTATACCTGTCCTTTCCAGCAGCCTGGGGAGAACAGAAAACACTGATGGAGTGTAACCCCTTGTAGTTGGCGGTTCACCTATCGCCAACCCAAGCTCACGTTGCGCGTTTGCAAGCCTGGTAATGGAATCAACTAATAACATCACATCCATCCCTTGATCTCTCAAATACTCAGCTATTGTAGTGGCCACAAACGCCCCTTTCAACCTGACGACAACGGGTTTATCAGAGGTAACTACCACCACAACTGATTTTTTCATACCTTCAGATCCTAAATTATATTCAATAAATTCACGTACCTCTCTTCCACGTTCTCCTATCAAAGCAATAACATTTACCTCTGCCTTAGACGATCTTGCAATCTTTCCCAGAAGAGTACTTTTCCCGACTCCACTACCCGCAAAGATACCCATTCTCTGTCCTTTTCCGCATGTCAAGAGGCTGTCGATTGACCTGACACCGGTGCTGATGCTCTCAGTGATGAGAGGTCTGTTCAATGGCGCAGGTGCATCCTTATGTATTGACCACATTTCATCAAAATCAACAGGGCCTTTATTGTCCATTGTATTTCCCAGCCCATCCAGCACTCTTCCTATTAAAGAAATACCAAGTTTAACCTGAAGTGACTGCCCTGTGGCAACCACCTCACTTTTCGGGCTGATACCATTCATATCCGCAATAGGCATCAGTAATGTTTTTTTATCTTTGAATCCTACTACTTCTGCCAGCACTGGCTCTTCCTCGGTTTGTGTTGTCAATCTGCATAATTCACCGATATGGACCTCGGGACCCAAAGACTCTATTAACATACTGGTCGCCCTGGAAACTGACCCGGTTAAATTTATATTATCTATATTTGAAAGTCTTTGATGATACTTTTCAAACATCTCTTTTATTATTGACATTCTCCACTTTCTGTTTTCAAATCATGCTCTGCAAAAGCTAAAACTATCTCATTCCAACGTGTTTCTATCCTTGCATCTACACCCCCACAGTCCGTAATAACTTTACATCCACCTCTGGATATATTACTATCACTCACTATTTCACACGCCTCTTCCTCATTAGATATTCCACTGATTTTCATTTTTTGCAACCCTTCTGCATCATCCGGGTTTATGTATACTTTCAATATTTTTTTTCTTTTACCCTGTTAATCGCACTACTTACAACTTTTTCGATTATTCGACTATTACTCTCAGAAATCTCTTGAAATACTGTTTTTTTAGCAATTGCAAAAGTAAGCTTAATTATTTCTTTCTCACATTTACTCCAGATACTATCTCTCTCCTGTTTTAAATCTTTGATTGCTTTATGCATACTTTCACATATGAGTGCAACGTCTTCTCTATTTTTTTCTAATGCTTCATCCCAGCCTCTTTGGTATGATTCTTTTGTCAGACGCTCAATCTCATCTTCCTTTTTCTTCCTTTTTTCTTCTTTTTCAACTGTTGTATAATTTGACTCAAGGACAAATGATTTTTTTACAACAGGTAGTTTATATACATTATTAGTACTCATACCATTGGTCCGAGGTCCTGGGTTCTTCCTCTCACTGTTTCTCCCTGCGATTCTAATTTAGCCAAGCTATCGACTATTATTTTCTGAGCAGCCTCAACCTCTGACAAGGGTTTTGGGCCTAGTATCTGCTGCTCCTCGTTAACCATATCGCCCATACGCTTAGACATATTGTTAAATATTTTTTCACTCACTTCCTTACTGGCAGTCTTTAAAGCCAGAGCAATTGTATTGGTATCTGTCTCTGACAACATTTGCCTTAAAGCCTTGTCTTCAACTATTGCCAAATCTTCAAATACAAACATTAGTGTTTTAATTTCCTGTGCAATATCAGGATGTTCTTCCTTAATACGCTGCATAATAGTTTTCTCAGTTACAGAATCACTTCGATTAAGTATTTCTGCAATAGCTCTATATTTCCTTTCATTTGGTGTATCAATTCTATCACCTAACGATATGACCTTCGATTCAAGCAACTCATCAATCTGTTTAATTATTTGTACTGGTGGTGGAGTCGAAGTAGCCATTCTGTTTAGTACGTCAAGTCTTAACTCTTCAGACATAGTACCTACAACTTCCGCAGACTGATGCGGTTCAAGATATGATAGTATTAATGCAATTAATTGAGTATGTTCTCCGGAAAGAATTGAAATTATCTCTTCACTTACAAGATGCTTAAAATACCTGAACGGTATAATACTGGGTCTGTGGTCCTTAATTACATCAATAATTTCTTCACTTTTACGCCATGACTGAATTTCGTCCTTAAACTCATTGAGAACTCCAACTGAAATTTCATTACTGACGTTTCTCATCCTTCCGATGATATCACTAATCTCGGCAATCTCGCTTTCACCAAAATTACTCAAAATATCAGCCGCTGTTTCCGGTCCCAGGTTCAAAAGTAATATTGCAACTTTTTCCTTACTGGTAAAAGATGGATTCATTATTCACTCTCCCTTAACCATTTTCTAACAAGATTGCTGGTAGTTCTCGGGTCCTCCTTCGCGTTATCAATTATTCCATCCCTTACAACCAGTCGTTTTTCATCTTCTTTTTTATTCCTCGCCGATTCATCCATGTCCTCATCACCGTCCTCAATTTCTGCAGGTGAGGCGTATGTAGCATAACCGGCAGCAATCGGTTGGGTTGGTAATGACACGCGTTTCAACGTCCTTGTCGCGAAGAAAAGGAATGCAAGCACCGCTATGACAAGAGAACTGCTTCTGGCAATTGATAGTATAAAATCTTTTTTGTCTTCCTTTTCAACTGCCTCTTCATCAACAAAGACAGAAACATGTTGCTGAAACTTAACGCTTTGTATCTCAAACTTATCATTTCTCGGGGCCGATTCATCAATACCTATTGCCTGTTTTACAATTGCAGCTATTTGGTCCAATTCGTCATCAGTCCTGGATACGTATTTACTAGTTATCTTGCCGTCCGTCGTTTCTTCCTCAACATAATTACCATCAACAAGAACCGCAACTGTTAATCTTTTTACCCCCGCCTCATGTTCCGATATTGCACGTTCTACTTTACTCAATGCATATTGAGTAGTTTCAGTCTCCTCCGCTTCTTTGGACATTTTAACACCAGCATCTCCATTAGCTGCTCCCGGCATTTCCGTAGACTGTGTTGTAATTACCTGGCTTACTGGTACTTTTTTGTCCTGATCATATTCAATCTGCTTTTCATCAATATGCTTAAAGTCTAAGTCCGCACTAACTTTTACAATCGCCTTGCCCGGCCCTGTTATTTTTTCTATTATACTCATTGCTTTTGACGCATAATATTCTTCCAGTTTTCTACTTAAATCAAATTGATTGGTGATGACACCTGACAATTTTGATTCTCCGGTCTTTGATAACAGATTTCCCTTACTGTCTGTAATCGAAATACTATCCGGACTCAAGCCTTCCACGCTTGTACTTACAAGGTGTGTAATGCCAGCTATTATTCCTGGATTTATAGCATGCCTTTTTCTCATTTTTAGGACAACTGATGCGGTGGAGTGCTTTTCATCCTCAACAAATAATGATGGCTCAGGTATAACGATCTGGACCTTTGCCCACTCTACATCATCTAATTGTGAAATGGTCTTTGATAATTCCCCCTGAAGAGCTCTTCTATAATTAACTTTCTGCGCCAGGTCAGACATACCAAACTTAACTCTATCAAATAGCTCAAAACCAACTTCCCCCCCTGGTAAACTATCTTTAGCAAGAGCCATTCTAGACTCATATATTTTATTTGATGGGACTAATATAGTAGAACCATTATCTTTTAGCTTGTAGTTTATGTTATTATCTCGTAGATATGTTACAATTTCAGACGCTTCCTTTTGGCCTAGATCACTATATAATAGTCCATAATCCGGTGTTCTTACCCAGTAAGTAACAGCTAACAATCCTGCAATGAACCCAAGTATCACTACAATAAAAACAAGTCTCTGTCCGAAGCTTGTTCCTTTCCATATATTACTAAACTGTCCTGCTATCTGGCTCAATTCTCGGCTCCTATTAGATGTGACTATGTTTGAATTATTATTAAAATAAATCGACTGTTCTAGGTAATTTGCAAATAATATACCGCAATATAAATATTTTATTTTATAGGAAAATTACCACTTGTCAGTAGTTCTAAAATATTATTAATCAAGTTATTTCTATCTTGCCGGCAGCGAGAAGCTTTTTAGTACAATTTTCCGTAAATTTTAAAATGGTTAAATCCGTAGCAATTTTGCACTAACCGTAGTTTTATTGGACATCAAATAAAATTGCTATCACGCTTAAATCAAACAACTTAACACTTCTATTGTTACCTCTTGCCCGCATGTATTTATGAGGGTAGATGAACTGTTAAGCGGGAATCTAGAATTGTCATGAATGTGGTAACTAGTTTTGATTGGATTGGTAAAAAACACCACTTGATAATAAATGTTGACAACAACATTGGTTGTATATATATGTGTGTGGAAAGAAATAGAGTGAGTGCTAACCTACATTAATGTATTGAATTGAGAATTACGGATTTTTTAACCCCCACTACCAGTTCGTAAAATCTGGCCTGTCGAAAAGAATCCGTTTTCTACATTTAGAAAAGAATATACTATACCTGCATCCGCATTACTTCTTTGTAAGCATCAACAAGTTTATTACGGGTCTCCATCATAAACTTAAAACTTACTTCCGCCTTTGACATTGCAATCATCACTTCATGAACATTCTCAACTTTGCCGGTTGCAAAGTTTTCGATCGATTCTCCAGCCTTGACCTGAAGATCATTTACTTCGGTGACGTAATTGCTTATTGTTTCCTTAAAACCTGCTCCGTTCTTCTGCTCGTTTTTTCCAAGTTTTTGTTCTATCTTTCCGTTTTGTATGGGTCCAAGTGGTATAATATTCATTTCTTTATCTCCTTATTATATTGAGTGCCCTTTCACCCATCTTTCTAAAAGAGGCAATCACTGATGTATTTGCCTCGTAAGACCTGGAAGCGGCAATCATATCTACCATTTCCTTTGCAACACTCACATTCGGCATACTAACGTACCCATTCTTATCCGCCTGAGGATGCCCTGGAATATGGACCATATTGGGAGGCTGTTTTGATTCTGTTATCCCTTTTATTTTTACCCCATTAAGCCTCATTTTCTGATTTCTGCCTCCTATTAATGATTTACTCAAGACAGTCGCAAACTCTACCTCTTTTCTCTTATATGGACCACCATCTGATGTTTCCGTGACTTGAGCGTTAGCAATATTACTTGCAATGGCGCCCATTTTAACTCTTTCTGCCGTAAGACCTGAAGCGCTAATATCTAAGACAGATAATGGTTTATCAAATATTGACATTTTCACTATCCTCCATTCTCTTAATTGTGTTAATACATGAAATCCGTGTCTATTTTCCCTGTATGGCAGCAATCATTCCCTTAAACTTCTTCGACAAGATTTCCAGATAAACATTATGTTTATCTGACATTTGATAAAATGATACTAACTCTTTGTCCAGGTCCACATTATTACCGTCCTTTCTGGTACTCTTGTCTTTTGACAAATATATCGATTCCTTCAGATTCTTAATTTTATCAATATTCTTGTTTTCAACGGCTTTCAATAATTCTTCTTCAAATGAAACTTCAGATTTTTTATACCCTGGCGTGTTTACATTTGCAATATTATTTGCAATCACTTTATTCTTAGTAGAAGACAGATCCAGTAATTTTGATAACAGCACAACATTATTATCTGACAAGTCCATTATCAGTCACCTCCAAAAACCAACAAAATATCTGCTTAAAAATTAAAAACAGCAAAACATATACCACTGTCACACCATTTTGCAAATATGTTATTCTGAAGAAGGAACGACTGATGAATATCTTCACGAAAATCCCATTAACCCCTTAAACATATTTGGCTTACTAACGATAGATTTTTTCTGATTTCCTTCATCAAGAACTATATTTCTGCATTTGATTTCTGAGAAAAGAACAACTTTTTCAGTAAAATAATTACAACTAATGGGAAAGACTTTCTGCAGCAACTTTGCTTTCCTCATCAATATCCGTATCAATATTTAATTCTAATTCTGAATGTAATTCCTTATACCTGCTTAACTTGTTCCTTAATGTACGAGGTGTTACATCTAGTATCTCAGCAGCCCGGGTCTTGTTACCCCCTGTTTTTTCAAGCGTCTTGTATATCAGATCTCTTTCTACATCTTCTATAGTCTGCCCGACAGAAAATTCCTTATTTTTTTTAGATTTACTTACGGTCAACATATTCTCGAAATGTTCAGGCACAAGCACTTCAGAGTCAATCATAACCGTACATCTATGTATAAGGTTTTTCATTTCCCTTACGTTTCCAGGCCAGTCATATTGGGCCAATCTGTCTAAAGCCTCATTACTTATCCTGGTTAATGGAGTATCTATTCCTGACTTATATTTATCAAAAAAATATTCAGCTAAAACAGGGACATCCTCTCTTCTCTCTCTTAAAGGGGGAACGATTACCGGTATTACATTAAGCCTGAAATATAAATCCTGCCTGAAATTATTTTTTTCGATTTCCTGCCTTAGATCTCTATTTGTAGTAGCAATAATCCTGACATCCACCTTAAGTGTCTTGGTGCCGCCGACCCTTTCAAATTCCTCTTGTTCAAGAACTCTTAACAATTTGGCCTGAATTTTCGGTGATACCTCGCTAATCTCATCTAATAACAGAGTACCTCCATTTGCTAATTCAAAACGACCCATTCTTTTTAAATCCGCTCCGGTAAAAGCACCTTTTTCATGTCCAAACAGTTCACTTTCCAATAGGCTTTCTGAGAGAGCAGCGCAGTTGACTTTGATGAAAGGCTTTGATTTTCTCTGACTATATGAGTAAATAGAATGGGCAATAAGCTCCTTGCCTGTCCCACTTTCACCCTGGATCAATACACTGGCTTTGCTTTGTGCAATCCTTTTAACGTTATTTAGCACTCCGAACATCCTGGAGCGTTTGTCTAAAATAAACTCATTTTCCACATTACTATCTAATTTTGATCTCCAGTATTTATTTTCATCTATTAATTTTTGTCGCTCCTGCACTCTTTTCAGCAGCAGCTCAATATTATCAAGTGAAAATGGTTTTATAATGTAATCGTATGCACCTTTCTGCATTGCTTCAACTGCCGATTCTATACTGCCGTAAGCTGTCATAATAACAACGGTAGTTTCCTTTGAAGTTTTCTTCACTCTCTCTAATACCTTCAGACCACCCATTCTTGGCATTCTCATATCGAGGAAGATCATGTCATAGTTTATCCTATCGGTCAAGCTGACTGCTTCCTGTCCATCACTTGCATTGTCTACAGAGAAACCGTTCCTTTGCAATGCTTCACTTAAGTAGCTTCTACTAAGGTCATCATCATCTACTACTAATATTTTCTCTATACTCAATTTATCCCTCCATTCACACAAAAACGTTACTACTCAAATAGTTTGTTTCACTTGAAATGCTTAGCAAATCGTTATGATTACCAGGCAAATTTACCATAATAGTTGTTCCCTTCTCAGGCCCACTGAAAATATTAATACGCCCATCATGGAGCTCAATTATTTTACGGACTATAGCCAGACCCAAACCAGTTCCATCATCTTTTGTAGTAAAAAATGGTTCAAATATTTTTTTGATAGTACCATTGTTGATCCCGTCACCCGTATCCACAAACCCAACCTGCATTACCGGTATATCCTTAGCTGTTGACTTGCGTGTAAATATCTTGATCTTTCCGCCTTCTGGCATAGATTGAATCGCATTGAGCAGAATATTTAAGAAAGCCTGTTGCAGTCGATCCGAATCACAGTAAATAAAATCATCAAAATTCTCATAATCTTTCTCTATTTGGATATTACGACAACCTTTATATCCTAATTCCTGATCGACAAAAAGAAGGGCCTTATCGATAATGTTAGGCAATTCATCCTTCCGAAGGTTTAGTTTGATTGGACGTGCCAGAAACAACAAATCTGTAACTATTTTATTTATATTCTTTGTTCCCTTGATTATATGCTTTATAAGACGAAGACTGTCTCCCTCCAATTCACGCTCCAGTAAACTCGCAAAACCTTCAATTCCATTTAGAGGGTTTCTAATCTCGTGGGCAATGCTGGCAGCCATAGTACCAACAGAAACAAGGTCACTCGCGCTATTTAAACGTCCTTTTAATTCACATATTTCTGACAAATCATGGAAAATTTCAACGAAGCCCGTGATTACTCCTCGATCATCCTTCAGAATTGATATGCTGCTCTCAATATTTCTTGTTACATCATTGTCTATTTCAATTATTCTTTTTAAATTATCTATTTTTTCGTTCTTTGACATTGATTCTAACAATAAATCAACAAATCCGCCTATATGGGAGAGGGCGCTCCTGATATCTTTTCCCAAGACATCTTCGGCAACAACATTTAAGGTACTCTCTGCCACATTATTAAATGTCATAATTATTCCATCATTATCCACTGCAATCACACCACTATGCATACTTCCCAGTATACTATTTAAGAATCTTGTCTGATTGTCCAATTCCAGGACCTTTTTGTTGAGACATTCATTTGTATAGGCCATTTCCCGATCTATCTTCTTAACTCTCTCTTGTAGTTGCTTATATGATGATTCAAGTTTCTGTGCATAAGTATTAAAGCTATCAAAAATAGTCAACAGCTCTTTCACACTATTTAATTGTTTAATCTTTGATTTGTAAGAACTTAAGTTTTTCATCTCTCGATAACCTTTTCCATTTTTTCTTCTACCTCAGCACGCCACATTATCTCCTGAATATACCACTGTGACTGTTTAGCCCAGTAAGTACCCTCGTATACTTCTTGCATTTCTCTATACGCTTCCATTGCTTCACTATATAAACCCAATTTTCTATAACAATTTGCAATTTGATATGAAATCCAGACTTTTTTGTCTTTTATTATATCCTTTTTAATAATCAACTGATATATATCCAGTGCTGTCTTGTACTCACCTAATTTGTATAAATTTTCTGCAATTTCAAAAGGATGTATAATTTCATCTCCTTCATTAACCTCCAGTCTCTCACTTTCCTCGATATCTTCACCTTCATTCTTAAGTGTAATAATTTCCATAGCATCTTTACTATCCTTATCAACAGGAGAGCCGGTTTTCTTTACTACAAGTTCCTCTTTTTTACCAATGCTCTTTTTTTTGAAATTTGTTAATACTACTTTACTTCTGGTATCTACATTTTCTTCCGTCTGTACTTCCGGCATGTCAGCCTTCATCCTGAATGTACCTTTAAACTCTGATTTTAGTTTATCCAACTCAGCTCTTTCTCTCTTTAAATCCATAAGCATGGCTTCCATCTCATCCACACTCATATCATGAGTATCAAGACTTTTTTCCACACAAAATACATTACTGACAATACATAGATTTAGTATGCCAAATATAACTGATATTATAATTTGTTTATTCATAATCATAACCAACTTAACTCTTATTGTTTTATTTACACCTTAAGAGTTTAGCAAATGAAATGCCATTATTTACAAAACTGTAGAGGCATTTTGGACGTGCTTATAATCGATATGCCGACATTCGATAACACACGAATCTACAACATCTTATAGTCGTCAGCAAAAAAAAAGTGTGCTTCGAGTATAAATATAATTATAGACTGCAGGAAAAAAATTGAGGAATGTAAAAACTGAAATAAATTAACTGTCTGTTTTTTTTACCTTATGTTTATTATTAGCACATTATTCACGAGAGTCCCTCAGTGAATATTCTTACTCAGTACCAATTATGCGATTTAAGTATTCTGAAAAAAAACAATTATATCTCTCTCTAACATAATGAGTAATGAGAAAAAAGTAATAATTGTACAGTATTTTAATATAAACGGGGCATCAGTAAGGTAGATATCAAAGAGAGGAGAAATCAGAGGGTGAAAAACAGAAAATTCAAAAAAAAAAGTTGATGTACTAAAAAAGATAATTGAAAAATGAGTGTGACCCCATATGGTTATTGTTGATATGATTTTACCGCTTCGGCAAGTAATCCAAGCTCAGCATAGGAATCACCAACTAATTTTGAAACCCAATCTTTTCGTTTTTCTAATGTCTCTCCTACTAGAGCTTTCTGGAAATATTCAATTGCTTTTTCATGCTGTTTCTCCTGCGCCAGGCTTACTCCTGCATAAATGTTTGCTTTAACCGACATGTTTTTATCTTTGTTTCCTTCTAAAAGTTCTTCAAATACACCTAAAGACCTTTTGTAATTTTCATCATCGAGATAACATAACCCAATTTCAAACTTCATCCTATCCACATATATACTATCCTTGTGTTTGCTTAGGCCTTGTTTAAGTGTCGCTATTGCATTATCAAGCATTTTCATTTTGCGTAATGTTTTTCCACTATAATAAAAACCGTATGGTGCTAAACTACTGTCAGGAAATTCTGCTAATGCATTTTTGTACAATTGAAATGCTGTTAAATAATCCTGCTTCATAAAAAAACAGTCTGCCAGTTTATAGTAAGCCTTATCAAGCATCTCATTGTTCTGTTCATATAAACTGAAGTTTTTCAAAACCCTGATCGCTTCATCATATTTACCCAGTAAATAACAGCAATTACCAATCTGATACTCTAATTCATAGCGCAATTTGTCAGGCATGATAAAATGTTCAGACACTAAACTAGCATCTCCTGCCTTGCCACCATCCTGCTGGAATTGATGAGACTGACCTTCTACCTTATTCTCAATATGCGCATTTTCCGTTAACTCTGAATTTTTATTTACATTCTGGAATTCCTTCTTCATACTCAAGAATAGTTGCAATGCCACATCATAATCCCCTGTATTAATAAAAGAATTCCCCAGTCGTAAACGAGCAAACATGGCCGTATCTTTATCATAATACTCTTTAATTATATACTTATAAACCTCTATTGCCTTCTCATAGTTTTCTTGTTTGCTCCATAAATCACCAATTTTAAGATACGTGTCGTCCGTATCATTTGAGTGAGGATAACTATTTACATATTTCAAATAACTTACTTTTGCATTTTCCACATCATCCAGCATTTCATAACACTGTCCAACATTAAGCATTGAATTTTTTGTTAATTCATGATCCGGATAATTCGCAATTACGATCTTATATTCCTGTAACGCTATTGACGGAAAGTTAGAAGCAAGATAAAAATTCCCCAGTTCATAATATGCTCGCACGACTCCCTCATATTTCGGATATTTTATCATTACTTTCTGATATGTCTGAATCGCCTTCTCCTGATAATAACCATAAGCGGAACTTACATTTAATTTTGCAGGCAAAGTGACAAAGATTAAATTTTCACTTATAATTGTCTCAAGACCTTTAGCACCGAAAATAATGTCAATTATGTCTACTAAAGGAGTATTTTCGAGATAAATGGAAATTACCGAAGACAATCTCTTCCTGTCAATATCGTCATCGATAATAATCCTCTTCCCGCTCGCAGTAACTAATGACTGCAGTATCTCATCAATAGAAACTAAATCGGCCCTGATTGAATATAAAACTGTATCATAATTACCCATCCTCTTGTTTATAGATAAATTTTTATTTTCTGTGACCAACTGAGTCGCCACTTCTTCATCAAATGAGGCTTCTCGTTGTCTTAAATTCAGTAATTTTTTTAACCCCCCCAATATCTTTTTCTCATTTTCAACTCTTTCTTTATACTCATCAAGTGACAAATTTAACAACATGGCTTCTTTTTCACTGAGTTCATCAGCCGCTATAGATCCATACGATAAATTCAGAACAGACAATATCGTAAACAGATACACACAAGCTCTATAATAAAATATTAGATTTCTGATTTTAGGTTTCTGATTTGTTGTACTCATTATTTTCATGTCTAATTATTAATAATTTACTCAAAACAAAGAAAATGAGTCCACAGATTTCATTGATTACTCAGAACTGGTGGATTCATTTAACCAACAAATATGTTAATAGTTCATCTTCTAATATACTTTAACCGTATTATGTTTGGCGCCATCTTTCTTCAAAGAATGGTTTGCCTGCTTAATATAACTTTCAGCGATTTTATAATGTGCTTCAATCACCATATTTTTATCCTTTTCTTCAGTATATCTGGATTCCTGACCTGCCACTTCATATAAAACCCTTCTGGCCTCATCATAATTACCAGTTAAAATTAAACACTCTCCCAGTCCCAGTTGAGCGCTCAGTCTATAAGGACTCTTCAAATAATCATTTGATACTTTTCCATATAGTTCTATTGCTTTTTCATATTTTTCTAACTTATAATAACTTTCAGCTAAACGGCTGAGAACCCTGTCACTCTCATCAAACGTGATTTTAGAATTTATCACCCTTTTATATGCAACGACTGCCTTTCCGTACTGATCATAATCAAAATACATGTCTGCATTTTTTATACTATTCGCAAGGTTATATTTAGTTATTTTCCTTGTTTGCAAGAGTCCACTTGTTAAACCAGTCTTCTTTTTATTTTTAACCGTTCCTTTTGCTAATTTTTTTGAAGATTTCTTAAGACCGAATCCTTTGGTCTTTCTCTCTTTTCCCTGTTTGTCTATCATGGATTTAAGAGCCTTTTTTTCTTTGCTAATCCAATTATATTGGATAAACATCAGCCCTAAAACAAGAGCAAGGATACAAAGGTTAATAAATATAATCCCCTTATACCCACTTGTTGTCCCAATTAATGAATTTATTTTAAGTTTTAATTTTTTAATCATTTTCTGTATTATAAGAACATGAACAAAAAGAGTTGTCCATGTCACCTCTAGTTGGAGGTTATAATGGACGCTGCAATCATTTTGTCTAATTTACGCCTGCTACCGCTAGTTGACCGATTCTCGCAATTCTTATCAAGGCTGATTAGTAATATCGTCTCTTCATCTAAGCTGACCTCCCGGTCATTTGATATCGCTGTATCTATTGTAACATTTTCAATATTTTCCTTTTGTAAGCCGTTTATATTCATTAAAGCATTTTCAACTCTCCTTTTTATGACGTTACCTTCTTCAACAATTTTTGACATTGAATTACTTCGTGACAACATCAATCTGTTTTCATATGAATACGGCATAGAACCTTCAATTATGTCAATTTCAGAAGAAACGCCCAACGGATAAGGATTTGCTTCCATTATCTCGACCTCTCCGTCCGGAGCTATCATAGTACAGACAAGGTTACACCCGCTATTAACATATCGAATGACTCTCTTTCGTTTATCAATATGTACACATAACATCGACAAATTGATATGTGGCTGAATATTCCTATACAAAAACTCATTGATTCTATCGATAATAGCTTTTGGCGTTTTGCCTGTTTTCAATCTAAATAATGTCTTGATCATTATACCTATCTGCCGGTTCTCCCACCAATCTCTATGATGTTCACTCTGAACATTAATATTCCCAAATATCAATGTAGACTTATTATTGTTAATAGAGTATGAATCGAATACGACAGTACTTTTTGGCTGACATGCAGGACCGTCAAAGAAATAAGACAGGCCATCCGGTTTCAAGAGATTATCGGATTTTGACAACCCTATCTCCCCATTTGTCCGCAACAGGCATGTTCTTTCTCTTTCAGTATCTTTTGAGATACTACCTTCATTTAACATTCTTACAATTACATCTTTAATCTCCCGTATTTTAAAGGGTTTACTAATCATTTCAACGACACCCAATTTTGCTGCTTCTTTGACTGTTTCGAGAGAGCCGTATGCAGTAATAATAATTATCTTTAAATCTGAGATGCTTTTCTTAATCTCACGTATTAATTGGATACCATCCATACCATGCATCTTAATGTCAGTTATAATCAAGTCATATTGTGCCTGCTTCAAATGCTCAAGCGCCTGAAAAGCGTCTTGGGCCACATCAACCTCATAGCCCTCACTAACCAAAGACTCCCTGAGAACATACCTGATGGTTTCCTCATCATCTACCAATAAAACCCTGTTATTCAATTTATAGTTCTTCCTTATTATTACCAGGCAAACACTCTTTTCATCATTTACAGTGAACTGATATTTGTCAATTCAGATTACTATGGCATGAAAGACTACCCTTCAACTCAGCTCAGGATTATGTCACACTGAGTGGAGTCGAAGGGTTATAACATCTATATTTCTAATCTCAAATTTACTATTTCTTTGAGAATGCCTTAAAAAGGTCTTTCACCAAGTTCTCCAGACGATCAACTTCCTTAAAAATCATCTCAAAGAATTTTTCATTTGCGCTATCATTCCCTGTTCTCTCCTTCAGTACCTCTGCTGCCGCTGAGATACCCGCCAGCGGATTTCGTACTTTATGAGTAACTATAGCCATCAGTTCGTGCAGGTCATTAAAGTATTCAGTTTCTTTATATTTTTCTACAATGATTTTTACTCCTTCATCATCGCTTACATCAACACCGGATTTCTCATCATTACCAGATTTCTCTATCTGTTTGTTCAATGCAGCAGACAACTCTGCCTTTGTAATTAAATTCATCTTCAGCAGGATTACACCCAAAAGTTGATACTCCTGGTTTTTTTCCTGCAGGCATAGCGCTTTTTCAATATCAGAATCATTAATTTGACCATCTTCAACTAAAATCTGCCCCAGTTTTTTTTGATGTGAAACATTATCTTTTTCCATAGTAGTATCTTTGTTAATTTTTCCCTGTTAATAAGACACGAATTATACATCAAATCTGCCTGGAACATGACAGGCAGAAACTTACGCTACACACTATTGTTTAATATCATAATGCTTAATCTTGTTGTATAATGTAGTTCGATTAATACCCAGTATTTTAGATGCCTTGGTCATACGCCATGAGGTCTCTTTAAGCACTTCCGTTATATGCAGCTTCTCAACAGTTGCAATAGATTGGTCAGTATCTTCGCCTGACCCACTCTCTGTTGTTGCCGTCTCTGAACCCAATAACAGGTGCTCGGCTGAAAGCATTGAATTATTTGAAAGTAACACTGCTCTTTCAACAACGTTCTTCAGTTCCCTCACGTTTCCCGGCCAATCATAGTTCCTTAAAGCCCCTTCTACTTCCGGTGGAATATTATTAATATTCTTGTGAAACTCTTTGTTAAAGGTATGAATATAGTGTTTTACAAGCGGGATAATATCATCTTTTCTCTCCCTCAACGCGCATAAATATACAGGTAAAACTCTTAATCGATAAAAAAGATCTTTTCTAAATGTACCCTTCTTCACTTCTTCTTCTAAATCACGATTGGTAGACGCAACTATTCTTACGTCTACATTAATATCATCTATCCCTCCAACCCTCTTGAATTTTCTTTCCTGTAAAACTCTGAGCAATTTTGCTTGTAATGGCAGACTCATTTCTCCAATCTCATCAAGAAACATTGTACCTCTCTGGGTTGCCTCAAACAAACCAGCTTTTCCTGTAGTTGAAGCCCCGGTGAATGAACCCTTTTCATAACCAAATAACTCCGCTTCAAGTAGATTCTCTGTTAATGCAGCACAATTAACTTCCATAAATCTATATTTATTTCTCGCGCTCATCATGTGGACATAGTTGGCAATCAACTCTTTCCCTGTCCCGCTCTCTCCCTGTATTAACACTGTACTTGAAGGACTCTGCGCAATTATCTTCACATGTTCAAAAACCTTCTTCATTTCCTTACTGACAGCAACAATGTCACCACTACAGGCTATATTTGCTTTTTCCCTCAACCTTGAAACTTCTCTCATTAGTGATTGAGTACTCAATGCTCTTTCTATCACTACCTTGATATGTTCCATTTTAAATGGTTTCTCAAGATAATCAAAAGCGCCTGCCTTCATCGCGTTCACGGCCGAATCTACAGAGGCATGACCGGTTAATAGAATTACAAGTATGTTCTGATCATATGATTTTATCTCTTTCAGCAAATCCAGACCATTCATTCCAGGCATCTTCAAATCCAGCATCACAAGGTCAGGAATAATTTTCTTAATTAATTTTAAAGAATTTTCCCCATTATCCTCTGTATGAACTTTGTACCCCTCAACCGCCAATGCCTCTTGTAAACAAAATCTGATCGTCTCTTCATCGTCCACCACTAAAATTACTGGCTTCACGCCATCCTGGCTATCCGTATTACCCATCGATTTTGCATCATTCATTTCAACCCTCATAAAAAATTCTTTTTCTAGAATTACTATAATGATAACTTTTATCACCTAAAATATGTGCATATTTTATACAAAACGCTGGATTTTTACACAATGTTTTATAATAATATTAATTATTATTCAGTCTATCAATCTTCTCTTTTGCGGCTTTAATCTCTTTTATATTGCGAGCATACTTGATACACTCTTTGAGGTGTTTTCGAACCTTATCTGATTGACTTCTTTTCTCAAATATTGAAACCAAAGTGGAATTTACCTCATAATTGCCTTTGTGTATACCAAGTGATCTTGCAAAGGCTTCTATTGCCTTATCCTCGGATCCATTATTTAAGTGCAGCATACCTAACTCTTCATAATGCTTCGCTATGTGTATCGGGTATACACTAATTGCCTTTCTATACACTTCAATAGCCTTTTCGTTCTCACCTCTTTTAGATAGTATCCTTGCTATTTCATCAAACGGGTCAATGCCTGAGGTAGAAAATACCTTTAGAATATTTTCATCATAATTCTGATCTAAATGCATTAATATCTTTACACCTTCCTCAATAACTTTATCTTCTATTAAGGCATTCTCCTCGTTACGGATTTTTGAAAGGTATAGCACCATCAAAGAAGCCCTTATACCAACTGCATCGTTAGCAAGAGAGAGTATTTCATTAAGTTTCTTTTCAGAAACATCAAAAGTGTATTGTCCCTGGTTGTATAGGCTAATGATATTTAAGGCATCATCGTAGGCGTTTATATTTCTGCAAAAATCAGTTATTTTGACGGATAATTCCTTTAAAATACTGGAAGACAACTCTTCATGGTTTCCCTCTACGGTAATGCTGACCACTGTTTTTTTTGCTTGGACCCTTATCAGCTCAGAATCTATTCTCACGGTATTTCCGATTAACGATATGTTACCCTTTAGAACATAGTCTGCCTTAAGTTGTCTGCCAAACTTCTTTACTGTTTTTGTATCTAAACGAGCCATCATGTCAACTTGATCTGTTGTCCAGGCTCCGTTAACTCCCTTCGTAACATTCTCTAGTTTTATCATATCGCTTGGTATTGCAGTAGAAACCTTCTCATAAATAATTTCCCTATCTACGGGTTCAAAATACCCAGATTGTGTAAAAATACTTCTTAAAACATCGGGTACCATCTCTTCCATATTCATTTGAGCATAATCCCTGAAAGGCATAACAACAATCTTATAACTCCTTGCAGCATCGGATTTATGGACGAAAAAAACAGCAAATACCAAGACTAATAATGCTATCCGTTGGTAGTAATACTTTTTCAAATTTCTTTTTAAACGAGTAAAATCAATCATTTCTGTTCCTTTCGGCATTCTTCCTTGTAGTTTTGTGCATATTCTGTGCCTAAAAAGTGGTAATTATTTTTACATTGCTGTTTTCTATTACAATTATAGCTCTGCTTATCAATCAACAAATCATTAATACTGAATTGTTGCACTTAAAACTCCGAAGACTCGGGATGATGCCATACTGCCATGTAATGAAGCGGTTTCAATTGTCCTCTCCATGTCTCGTGAGTATCTGAAAATATATTAATAATGCCCGGTAATGACCAGTTTGATTTTTACTTATAACTGGTTTTTACGTATAATGACTATATAAAACTATAGCGATTAATTTTCCATACAGGAAATACGAAAGGTTTTTTATGTTCATGTGTGGCATTTTTTTGTATTTCCTCACGCATTGAATTCTGCGGATTAGAAAATCTTATCGTTTTATTATCTTTAAATGGTAAGGAGAAGATAGATGATACATTTTAAAGCAAATTTGATTAGTAATGCTGGTAACTCCTCTAAATTAAGCTGTCTGATAATAGCAATAATGGGTTTTATTTTTCTTCTCACAGTGTTAGTTAATGCAGAAGAAACGATAATCCCAGGAAATGCAGAAATGGAAGCCGGATTCGTCAAACTACATAATAAGCGACAAATAGAAAAGGAGTTTCATCTTTATGCCACAGACGCTTACAGGAGAATGTCCGACGGAGAGGTTATCTATTTCTGGGGTTTTACTCATGCAAGAGCTTATGCTGACGTCGGAGAAATTACGACCAGAGAGGAGAGAGACGCAAAATTATTACCACTGAACTTACCCGGCGATGAATTACGTCTGAAATCAGGCAAAAATTATGTTATCGCCCTGCACAATGCCGGCTGGTATGAAACGGAAGAACATTCCGGCATTAATAACGTTGCACATACCATTCATTTTCATGGATTAGATCTAATTCCATATGTTGATGGTGTACCAAAATTGCCATACCCGGCAGTATATCCAGGTGAGGTATTCAGATATCTGTTAACAATACCAAAAGATATTGAGGGTTCATATATGGGTCACTGTCATGTAGATTCAACTAATCATATTATGGCTGGTATGTATTTCCCGTTAATTATTGAGAAAAAACCTAATCAAATCTATGGTTATGAATTTGATAGAGAATATACCATTTTCTTAAGTGAAATAGACAGCGAATATATGGAAATGCTCAGAACCCTTGGACATATAAGACGGGGTCTTGACTGGAAATCAAATTATTTTATGATCAACGGAAGGATTTTTGCGGATAATCTGAAAAACCCACTATCTACAGTTAACGATCCAAGGTCCAGGATTGTAGCTTATGACGGCGAGACTGTATTGATAAGACTAATGGCCATAGGATATGATCACATCTACGCGTGGCATCCTCACGCACATCACGGAAAGACTATCGGTAAGGACGGAAGAAAATTAAAATCCCCTTATGAACATGATACGCAACTTATTGGCTCGGGAGAGAGATATGATATCTTGTACAAAATCCCACCCGCTACTTCTAAGAGGGTATGTTTGTCCTGTAATATTGGACCAGGCATAAGCGTTGCTCATGATCATAATATGAAGGGTATGGTTAGCGCGGGTGTATATCCACACGGAGCTATGACAATTTTTGATATAAGATCAAGAAACCCTGAAAACCAGAAATAATTTTGAAATGACTATAAGTTAT
Organism: Candidatus Scalindua japonica; assembly: GCF_002443295.1. Classification (NCBI taxonomy): domain Bacteria; kingdom Pseudomonadati; phylum Planctomycetota; class Candidatus Brocadiia; order Candidatus Brocadiales; family Candidatus Scalinduaceae; genus Candidatus Scalindua; species Candidatus Scalindua japonica. The sequence goes on from NZ_BAOS01000005.1 coordinate 165,308, forward strand.
AAAGAAGAGAATAAATAATTTACAAAATAACTTAAGCCCACAATCAGATCTAATTGAGGCAATCCACTATAAGGTTATAGTGGAGGAAGAAGTCGTGATGACTTTAAAGATATTTTCATTGATTATATAGATTCAAAGTACTTTAAACTACTTCTAACCTCAATAGCCAGGTAATCACATCGTTGGAGCAGACAAGCAGTACAGGACCTTTATAAACAACGTTGGAGTAAACCTGCAAAGATAGATTAAGACTTGCGTCCTTGAACAGCTTAAGCGGTAAAACAGTTTGGATCGTTCAAGCAGCATAAATCATGATGCAACAAAGAAACGATCATTGACACCACCACTGCCAACCTTTATTGTCAAACCACGAAGGCATCTGGGGCATTTTCCCTCATACTGTTTTCCCGAGTGGTTATAGATTCTACCATACACGTTACAACACGCGAAGAAAATCCCCAAAAAGCTCTTCTTTCGCTGTCCAACACCTACCTGTAATTCATTATCTAAGATATCCATATTTCCTCACTGAAACGATCAAATGTAGCTTAAAACTGAAAGTTTAAGTTACATCTTACAATTAATTAAATGCCTACACCAAACCAGAGTCCTTGATAGATTTGGCAACATCTTTAATAACATCGTTACTATCATAAACACCCTCAGCAATACGTGCCTTAGCCATCTTTATCTTATCCTCCCTGGTATCAGGCATATGTTTTATTTCTGATTTTAATCCTGACAACATCTTATGCAACTCTTTAGCCTCCGAAGAGATTTCTACCATGTCTCCACCATTCAAAGCTTTCCCTTCATTAAAGACACTAGATGATGTTTTCTTTGATTCTTCCGTTTTTGCAAGATTTTGGTTTGTTAAGATCTTGCCTATAAGACCATGATTAATCCCTGCTGCTTTATCTACAGACATTTTCAACCCTCCAATCTGTCATAAACATGTTATTTTACTGTTCTTCGCCATAAATACCAACGGTTTTTATTAAACCCTTTTTAATTAAAACAGATTATTTTTGTCAAGAAAGTAAGCAATTGCCGTCTTACAGACGAAAGAAAAACTTTGCCCACATTCATTATCGGCAAACAATTACTGCTCTTTAGCAGAATAATAATTTAAATCTTCACGCAATAGCTATGCCGTAAAAATGTAACGTGGCAGAAGTTTAAAGTAAACTAAAGTTATGGAGAAATGAATAGTATTATTAAAATGCCTATAACCATGGTCAATTAACTTATTCAGGTATTAGCTAATTAATAATAAAGTTTGAATAATGGTTTTCGCTTTTTTCCCCCAACTATTAGTTACTTCAGTTCACTTCAAGCTTGCTGATATTAACGTTTAAATAATCCACAATATGCCCATAAAGTCAACTAGATCGGAATTTACTCCCTTTAAATAACACAGACTAAAAAATTGTAATATCTGGCACAAAGAAAAAAATCAGAACAAATGCAGTGTAAAAGATATTAAATACTTAAAAAAACGAGACTTCATGGAAGAAAAAAATTCCACTCTTTATAAATCCTGGAATTTGAAATATTGCTATTTGTTAAATGGCAACCATTTTGCTATAGCTATCATGCGAAAGAACACACTGGTGTTATTGTCTTAAGCTACCGTGATAACACAGACACATCAATGAGAAAAAAAGTTAGGCATTCATACTAATCACATATATTCTGATAGAATCAGCTTTTTAACAAACTTTGAAAATCGTTTTTTTGAAATTATAACTAATGTTTATTCAATTTATTCCGATAAGAAAAAAGGATTTCTTAATTATTATTGTTTGAAACAAGATTGACAACTGTACTAACAGTAACAAAATAAAATATTTTTAATAACGAAAGGAATGGTGATTCTAAATGACAAAAGTTTTATTAGTTGATGATTCTGCAGTAATGAGAAAAATAATCCAGAGAAATATTAAGGAGACAGGTTTAATTGTTGACGAATTTGTCGAAGCGGGAGATGGTAATCAAGCATTGGACAAGGTTAACGCTAATGGAGATTTAGACCTGATATTACTTGACTGGAATATGCCAAACATGTCAGGAATAGAATTTGTAAAGACGTTGAGATCGTTAAACCTGTCGAAAAGGATACCTGTTGTAATGGTAACCACAGAAGGTTCTGATGCTAAAGTAAGTGAAGCGAAGGATAGTGGCGCGGACGGTTATCTTACAAAACCATTTACTGGCGACCAACTCCGTGACACACTCGGGGACTATCTATTAGTACAATAATCAGCAAGTAAAGACAAGAAGACTCTCAAACTGTCTACAGGTGTAACATGCGACCGTCAGAACTCATGGATGATGACGTTGTTTTCTTCAGAAGATTATAGTTTCAGTTTTGGTCTTATCGTTAAAAAGAATGATTAAAGTTACGAATCCAGTATTCTGGGTTCCGGATGGCAGAATACTGATTTCGCCGCCTGCCATTCGATAGAAAGTTTATTTGTATGGCAATATCGCATTCTATCTTTAAAACAAAATTAATACAATATAATCAATAACAATGGTTGAAACCTTGGAATCAAGTATCTGTCCGTCAAAACTTAAAGAATTAATAGACAACACAATAAGTAAATTAAATGCGGACTGCACCAGTCTTTTAGGAAGAAACTTTGGTATATCCAAACCTAACATAGAAATATCAACTCTCGGTAATTTAATAGAAAGTAATGATAGAAATTACTTCTTGATCAAATCAGAACTTGAAGAGTCTTATCATGGCAACATATGTACTATACTGCAACTAAAGGATGCTATTAAAATCGGCAGTATTCTCCTGGGTTCTAATGACGCAGAGATTAAGGTAAAACTTGAGAAGGAGGACCTTGACGAGGACTGTACTGATGGAGTTACTGAGTTTAGCGGACAATTTTCAGGAATAATTGATTCCGTGTTCAGAAACAAATTATCCAAACCTGTACATATAAAACTTTCATCATGCACAACTATAAACAAAGATAATGCCAGTGATATCCTGCAAGACTCACTTTCAGATGAATATCTACATCTTTCGTCCCTTTTATTGATTAAAGGCTTTGATACCGGACAATACAATATGTTTTTTCCAATTGAATCAGTAGATGAGTTCTTTGGAGAAACGATTCATGAAAAGACGACAAATGTACTTATTACAGATAATTCCGTTGCGGATGTCAGAAAAATCAAAAAATATCTCATTAATACTCCATTCAAAGTCATTTGTTCCACTAATGCTAAAGAAACATTTACTATTCTGCAAAAGGAAAAGATACACTTGATACTTCTTGAATTAAATTTACCATTACAAAACGGGATCGAGATCTGCAAAAGCATTAAGAAAACTCCATATACCAGAGGTATCCCATTGGTAATGATTTCCGGCAAACCAACACAGGAAGCTGTTATTGAATCGTTACAAGCAGGTGCGAGAGATTTTCTTGTCAAACCTTTTAATAAAGAACAACTTTTAAAAAAAATTAATAAATTCAAAGTCAAAGAAAAACCTGCAACTTTATTTTAAACCATGAGAAGCGTAGTTTGAGAATCTGATCAATGATGAAGGTTTTCACATACTACACATTAAATTTACTATACTTCTGTGTAAACAGTAAAACCAATGACACCTCTTATACATCTGATAATAAGAAAGGACGTGATCTAAATGAGTAATCTTAATACAGAAGTACAAAACACTGATACTGCGAATGATGAACTTACTTTGGACATTAAAGAAGATTCAGAAATATTCCTCGAATTTTTATCCGAGGTACTTGATCATCTGGATGAATCAGAAAGCAATATTCTCAGCATAGAGGATGAAGTTTGTGATTATGAAAAAATCAATGCAATTTTCAGGAGTATCCATAGTATAAAAGGAAGCGCTGGGTTTCTCGGATTGATAAATATGCAGCGGCTCAGCCATGAACTGGAAGCGCTACTGGACAAGGCACGAAAAGGTGAAATAACCATAACACAGGAAATTATCAATATTTCTTTAAACGCAATAGACGCACTGAGGAAACTCCGGGATAATCTGTCAATTAAAGTAGACAGAGAACTCGGAAATATCTCTGACACTGAGGTATCGACGCAGGAACAGCCTATCAATATTCAAGAGTTCATAGACCGGATAACATCCATACTGAATGGAGATACCAAACCAAAAGAGATGGTAACTGAGTCACACAATACTGGATCCGTCAACGTTTTGAGCGGACATGAATTGCAGGAAAATACAAAACAAAATCCTGAAATTGATAACATGGAACCGTCAGGAGACTTCTGGTCTGACAAACTATCTGAACAATCGGAAAAAATGTTCCTTGGAGAGATACTTATAGACGAAGGAACCATTACTCAAGAGCAACTTGACAAAGCTATCGATGAGGGAAACAAAAAAATCGGTGAAATACTCATTGAAGATGGAGCTACTACTCCCGAAAAAATTGAAAAGGCCCTTAATGAACAGAAACCTATCGGTCAGATTCTGGCCGAGAAAGGTGATATCTCTGAACCTCAGCTTGATAATGCGTTAAAACAACAAGAAAAGAAAGTAGGAGAAATACTTGTAGAAAAAGGTATTGCAACTCCTGATAAAATAGATTCAGCTTTAAAGACACAACAGGCACAGAGAAGTATGAAATTACAATCACGGACTGTCAAGGTAGATACCGGCAAACTGGACAATCTGTTTGACCTGGTAGGAGAACTCGTAATTGCCAATACACTAATTTGTGGAGAGATGAAGTCTGTAAATAATAACAGTGCAAGTAAAAACCTCTCACAATTAACGAAAATTACCAAGGATATTCAGGACCAGGTCATGTCAATGAGAATGGTCACCCTGAAGCAAACATTCCAGAAAATGTCAAGGCTGGTAAGAGATGTGTCTCAACATTCAGGAAAAAATGTTAAATTTCACATCACTGGTGAAGAGACGGAGCTCGATAAAAATGTTATTGAAGAAATTGCCGACCCACTCGTACATATTCTCAGGAATTCAGTAGATCATGGTATTGAGTCGGAGGAGGATAGGCTTGCTAAAGGCAAACCGAAAGAGGGTTCAGTAACATTAAGCGCCTTTCATAGAGGTGGAAATATCATTATAGAGATCAAGGACGACGGTAAAGGCCTGCAAAAAGAGAGAATTCTGAAGAAGGCCGTTGATAAAGGACTGGTAAGCAAACAAACATCAATGACTGATAATCAAATATACAATTTGATTTTTGCACCCGGTCTGTCTACTGCAGATAAGGTTACTAATATTTCAGGTCGTGGTGTAGGAATGGATGTAGTAAGGAAAAACATTGAGAAGCTCCGCGGTAAAGTTGATGTAACTTCACAGGAAGGAGTAGGATCCACATTTACTATCAAACTACCTCTAACATTGGCAATAATAGACGGCATAGTCGTTAATGTTGGCGATACTAAATACATCATACCTACAGTATCCATAGAGGAGTCTCTGCAGCCTAAGAGAGAAGAGATCAGCACCGTTAAAAACCAGGGTGAAGTAGTCAACATCAGGGGAAACCTTTTGTCACTTGTGCGCCTGCATAAACTTTATGATATTAATACTACAAAGACAGTTCCATGGGAATCTATTGTGGTAGTTGTAGAAGGGGCTGACGGGAAATATGGAGTATTAGTCGATGAACTTCTGGGGCAACAACAGGTTGTAATCAAAAGCCTGGGAGACAGGTTCAAAAATGTGAAAGGTATTTCAGGAAGTGCTATACTAGGCGACGGAAAAGTTGGTTTAATTCTGGATGTCACTGGGGTGAAAGAAGCATTTGTCGGGCACAACTAACTATTGAAAATTGTGGAGAAAAACACCACCTCTTATCATTCTGAATGACCGGAGAGAGCGAAAAATTCCTTGACGCTATATCAGGCAAATATTCTGAGAAGTTTCTCAGAACAAGGTGCAGAGAGTCTTCCTTCGTTACTCACTCAGAAAACAAGGTGTAGAGTGATATCTGACAATATATAATAAAAAAAAAGGAGAACAATATGGAAGCAGTGACAGAAAACATAAAAAATGCAGTGCATGCAGGGAAATATTTAACATTTGTCTTGAGTGATGAAGAGTACGGTATAGAAATTCTTAAAGTCAGAGAAATTATTGGTCTTATGGATATTACAACGGTACCACAGACTCCGGATTATATGAAAGGTGTCATTAATCTCAGGGGTAAAGTCATACCGGTAATTGATCTTAGATTAAAATTTTCTATGCAGGAAGAGGAACATACTCAAGCAACATGTACGATTGTAGTAGAAGTCGGCAACACGTTAATTGGAATAATAGTAGACAGCGTCTCAGAAGTATCTGATATTGGCAGCGAAGAGATCCGGGAAACACCAAATCTCGGACAAGGTATAGATACGAACTATATCATGGGCATGGGTAAGTTAAAGGAAAAACTTATTATACTGCTTGATATTGATAAAGTGCTGTCGGAAGGAGAGCTGGAAATGGTGGAAGAGATAGCAGCGAATTAAAAACAGCAAAGATCTGTATAATAATTTAGCAATGCTGACAAGGATATACATTACCATTTATCTATCTTTGTACCATACAGTAAACCATATTTATCTATGATAGATAGTATAAAAACCTTGTGGTTTGGAAGGAGCAGTTATGAATATAGGTGATTTGGAAGGTAGTATTATTAACGCCATAAAAGATGCAACGAAGGAGGCGTTCTCCACTATGTTAATGACTGAGTTACATGCTGATGAATCTTTTGTCAAGAACGAAGAGAATGTCGCTTGCGACCTGATATCATCCCTCCATTTCTTTAATGATAAGTATATGGTTAAGATAGCGTTATTTTGTGATGCTGCATCTGCCTGTCATATTGCCGGCACAATGCTTGGTATGGAAGTATCCGAAGTTGATGTGGATGTAAAGGATGCAATGGGTGAAATCGTAAATATGATTGCTGGAGGTGCAAAAGTAAAACTGGAAAGCAGGATGGGAGAATTGCATCTTCTGACCCCCTGGATTATCTCTGCTCGAAACCTGAAAATTCCCTCTCGTTCCGATCGTAAAACAGGATTCATTATAGATTCACAGGCACGGTTTTCGTGGGTCATGACAAAGTTTTCTTTTGATAAAGGTACATTTATTGTAAGTGTGCTGCCGAACGAAGTTCCTCAGAACAGCGCAGATCACTCAGACAAGGATATAAATATACTGCAGCAAGAAATAGCAAACCTTAAAAAAGAGAATCTGACCCTGAGAGCAAAGTTTAAGGAAGTAAATATGGTTGTGTAAATATTTTGAACTAAGGTTCATGGAATGAATAGAATGTAGATTCCCTGGTTTATAATACATCTTTTTAAATTCCCTACTGTTGTTTTTTAAGGAATACTGGCACTACACAATTATTAAATTATTAAACAATTTTAACAGATTAGTTACTACTAATTTGTTTTCTAGAGAAAAACTATGATAGTAAATAATAATGAAAATATTGTTACGGTAGGCGTTGGTGATTTGAAAATTGCTCAGTCACCTAAAGTGATAAAAACCAGTCTTGGTTCATGTGTTGGTGTAGTTTTGTATGACAGCGTTCAGAAAGTTGGGGGGATGCTTCATTTAATGCTGCCTAACTGTAATGAAAGGGATGGCAAACCAGGTAAGTATGCTGACACCGGGATTCCTTTGTTATTAGACTTAATGGTAAACAAAGCAAAATCAAAAAAGAGTGTACTTACCGCAAAGATTTTTGGCGGAGCAAAGATGTTTAATGTCAGCAGCGAAATATTTGATATAGGAAAATCTAATATTGCTGAAGCACAAAAAATTCTGGCAAAATATGGGATCAGAATAATTGCCTCAAGGTTAGGTGGTACCAAAGGGCATCAGATAACACTTGATACGGAAACCGGCATTGTTCAAAGCCGTATATTTGGAGAGCAAACAGAGAAATACTGAATCTATTGTTAATTTCAGATTTGTAAATTACTGAATTTTTTTCTTTTAGTCATGATGAATAACCGGAGAAACTGAAGAATCTCTTATCAGAATAATGTAACTATCCTTGAAAATCATTTTGTAATTCTATACAGAAACTCTTCGCTTCCTTCTCCATCAATCTGAAATTGTGTGTGAGGTAAAAATCAAAAATCTTAAATATAATGGAAGGATTTTAAAAATGCGGATATCTAATGAACATTTAAAAATGTTGGATATTATTGTGAAGATCAGCATTGACAATGCCTCTCGTTCTTTTTCTAAGTCGATTAAGCACGCAGCATTGATTGAATTAGTTAAAACCGAACTGGTGGATATCAGCGAAATTACAGAAGAGATGAATAATGATTTTCGTGAAATGGTGGCCTCGATGTTACGTCTTGAAGGTTCACTGAATGGAAAAATAATGTTCATGATCCCCCTGGATGGGGCGCTAATATTACAGGATTTCTATTTGCAGGAAACAACAGGTACGGCAAAAGAGTTTAATGAACTTACTGAAGGTACTGTGCAGGAAATCGGAAACATTCTAGCAAGCGCTATAGGCAATACATTTGCTTCGGGTATGGGTTCAATGCTGCCAACTCCGCCGCAAGTATTATGCGATTTTGCAGGATCAATATTCAACCAGCTTATTTTTGAAGAATCTATTAATAATGACAAAATACTTCTGACAGAGACAAAATTCAGACTGCATGATACTGAGATAGATTGTTACTTTTTCTTACTTCCAGACTTAAGTACATTGGAACAATCATTAAGTAAATTTGAAAACAAGGATAATCTGAATAATTATACCAGAAATAAAATAGACGTAGAGAAAATAACTTAAATAATTATCTTACTTCGAAGTAAGGAGTTATTATACAACATGCTGCAGGAGAAAAATCATGAAAAGAGTATTAATAGTAGATGATGCAAGTGTTGTCAGATTACTAATAAAAAAGGTACTCAAGGCCGGTAACTTCGAATTTGCAGGAGAGGCCATAAATGGAAAAGACGCATTATCAAAGTATAAGGAACTGCGACCTGATATAGTAACAATGGACATAACAATGCCTGAAACAGACGGTATTCAGGCGACAAAGGATATAATAGCATTTGATGAAAACGCAAAGATAATAATGTTATCCGGAATTGATCAAAAAGAGATGTTATGGAAAGCGATGAAAGCTGGAGCGACTTCTTACATCGTAAAACCATTTGAAAATGACAGAATATTGTCAGCTCTGAATGAGATCACTGAAAGTAAATAGTTCGTACTCAGAGCCTGCAAAGCAAAGAAACTACATATTATTTATATGGAAACCCTGTTTGCTTAAGTCTGGAATTTTGTAGTTTTCTTTAATTCTGAAACTTGAATAATTGGAGTTAATTATGCAATATGTTTTATCAAACCAAGAGTTTGAGTTATTTAGAAGTTTAATTTATGACACATGTGGAATTAGTTTGACTTTATCCAAAAAGGAGCTGGTAAAAGCAAGGTTAACAAAACGTTTAATCAATACTGGTTTAAACACGTTTAACGATTATTATGATTATGTTACTAAAACAGATAAAACGGGCAGAGAGTTAATCCATCTGATTGATAATATTTCAACAAATAAAACAGATTTCTTCAGGGAAAAAAAACACTTTGATTTTTTGAATACAACTCTTTTACCAGCTCTTATTTCAAACAAAGAGCAGAGAAAGGATAAGAGGTTGCGTATATGGTGTGCGGCAGCATCTTCAGGAGAAGAACCTTATACTCTTGCCATGACCGTTTTTAACCATATAAAATCTGACAGTGAATGGGATGTTAAAATCCTTGCGACAGATATCTCTACAAGAATATTACAAAAAGCCATTGACGGTACATATAAAACAGAATTGCTGAAAGATATCCCGCCCAGGATTACTTCGGCGCATTTCTCTAAAGTATCGGTTGACAATATAAACTACTATAGGGCAAAAGATCATTTGAAAAAAATAATAACATTCAGAAGATTCAACTTGATGACAGAGAAGTTCCCATTTAAAAACCCATTTGATTTTATCTTTTGCAGGAATGTTATGATCTACTTTGATCCGAAAACCCAACAACGACTTGTCGCAAAATTTTATAATTGCTTACCGAAGAGAGGTTATCTTTTCATTGGACATTCAGAAACATTATCTAAAAACGATAATAAATTTAACTATGTACAACCTGCAGTTTATCAGAAATAACAATATGCGAATGCAGATTGAGGAGAAAAAGTTATGGATACAAATTTGAATAATTGGCTATATTTATAAGGAGAAAGTAGTGAAATACATAATAATTAGTATAATATTAATAATTACACTTTTGAGTAATGCTATTTACCTATTTCACGGTCCTGCTGCTGAACAAAAAGCTAATGAGAGTGAAAATATATTTACATACAAAACGCCCGATAATGAAATATGGATTAATAAGAACAAGCTGGCGCTGGAACGTATGAGGAACCACTACATAAGTGGAAGTGACAGTATAATCGATAGTTTAGAAGCTGAAAACCAGCACGTAACACCGCTACAACAGCTGGAACCTGAGGCAAGGAAGATGTTGACAGCTTCAAAAAACAATTCACCTTATTTCTTCATTTTTAACAGCTTGATTATAGTTTCAGGCTTTATTTTCATAAGCCTTGTAACACTTAAACGTAAACAAACTGAACAATCGGAAACGTCCTCTCACCGTCAGACTGAAAAAATTATTTCCAAAATACAAACGACAGAAAAATCGGAAAGAAATCAATCATGTTATAGCGAGCAGATCCTCAACAAATCAAAAGAAATTATTTGTGAGATACTTCAAATAATTAATGAGCATTCAGATAACAATATTTCGCCAAAACAAGGCTTACTTGATAATTTTGCAAAGGAACAAGTTAAAAAGATCAAGACATCTTCAACTATAGAGGATTTACTCACAATAGAAGAGGACATTAAAAAGATAATTCCAAAACACTTCGAAACCACAAAATGTCTTGTTAATACAAAATTTAATGAATTAAGAGCAATGTTAAATGAATTAGCTGAAGACTTTGGATCAATAACGGAAGACAACACAGACTTTTCAGAACAGATTAAAGACAGTATGTCACATATTGAAAAAGCTATGAAATTGGACGAAATAAAGCAGATAAGAAAAAAGATAACACTGGAAACATCCTCAATGCGAAAAGTAATCGCTAAAAAGCAGGAGAAAGATGCCATCATTATTGACTCATTAACACATAAAGTTAAAGCGATTAAAGAGGAGCTTGCCTCAGCGAAGAAAGAAGTATTGATAGATGGTTTAACTCAAATTTACAATAGAAAGGCATTTGATAAAAAAATAGGTGATTTCTTTAAAAAGAAAACGAACATGAAGCGCCCATTCACCCTTGCCATGGTTGACATAGACTATTTTAAAAAAGTAAATGACGAATTCGGGCATACAGTAGGTGATGAGATACTGAAAAAGGTTGCCAGAACAATCAAAGAAACTTTCAGGTTAAATGATTTTGTAGCAAGATATGGTGGAGAAGAATTCTCAGTTATGATTGACAGGATTGATAGTCACTATATCATGGACGTATGCGAAAGACTACGCGTAGCAATTGAAGAAATAAGTTTTATGGTTGACTCTGAAAGAATACCAACTTCTGCAAGTATTGGAATTGCGTTCAGCAAACATTCAGATACTCCAAAAACATTAATAGACAGAGCTGATAAGGCTTTGTATTTCGCAAAAGAGAGCGGTAGAAATACAATCAAATCAGAAGTTGATCTGTCTGAAACCCTACTGGAGACAGTTTCAAACTGAAATAGTATCTATTTGAGAAACTGATGATGAATAATAAAATTAAAGTATTAATTGTTGATGATTCTGCTGTTGTCAGAAAAATATTATCCGGCGGTTTAAGCAAGTATAATGATGTCGAAATAGTCGGAACAGCACCGGATCCGTTTATAGCCAGGAATAAAATTATTAAATTCAAGCCGGACGTACTTACGCTTGATGTTGAAATGCCAAAAATGGATGGAATCACATTTCTTAATAAACTGATGACACACTATCCTATACCCACAATCATGGTAAGCTCACTTACTCAGGAAGGTTGTGATGCGGCATTAAAGGCGCTGGAAGTTGGCGCTGTAGACTTTGTCGCAAAGCCGACAAACCACTTGGGCAGTGATGTTGAAAATGTAATAGATGAGTTATACACCAAAATAAAACATGCATCCAGGAGCAATGTAATAAGACTCAATCAAAAAAGAATATTAGGGTGCAATGGAAATAATAACCGTTCACAAATAAACAGATCTCAAATACATTCCGGATCTCGACCTGATAATGGAAAAAATTATACGGTTTTTAAAGGCACTAACAAAGTTATATTTATTGGTGCCTCAACCGGAGGTACTGAAGCCTTGAAGGATGTCTTAATAAAGATGCCTCCCGACTCTCCTGCCATAGCTATTGTACAACACATGCCGCCAATTTTTACAAAGGCATTTGCGGAAAGAATGGACTCATTATGCTCTATCACTGTTAAGGAAGGTAAAAATGGTGACAGCCTTTTACCGGGGCAGGCAATAATAGCGCCAGGAAACTATCATATGAGCATAAAAAGAAACGGAGCTATGTACAGCATTGCAACAAATCAGGATGCGCCCATACATCACCAAAGACCCGCGGTAGACGTTCTCTTCGATTCAGCATCAAAATATGTTGGGCCTAATGCAATAGGAGTTATTATGACCGGAATGGGATCTGATGGTGCAACCGGACTGTTAAAAATGAAAGAATCAGGAGCAAAAACTATTGCTCAAGATGAAGATAGTTGTGTTGTGTTTGGTATGCCAAAAGAAGCCATCAAATTAGGAGCTGCTGATAAAGTCGTACCATTACACAAAATCTCAGAGAATATACTATCTTTCTTAAAAAACTGATGAAAGGCCATAATCAATACCGCAGTGAAGTTGAGATCATAAAAGATGCACAAGTGAATATCACTGATGCTAACACCAATAATGACAAAACTTTGATAAGCCTTTTAAGGCATGAAATCTCACAACTCAAAGCAACTAACGCCTCTCTGAATGTAAAATTACAAAGCCTTCGTGAAAAGCACTTACCCCATGTCTTCTTAGTTGAAGATGATTATGACACTTCACAGATCATTGCTGAAATCCTTCATGATGATTACAACGTAATTGATGCTGGAAATGGAATTGAGGCACTAAGTATCTTACGCAAAGTAGGTAACGCTGGTAGTAGCGTCAAAAAAATTGATACAATATTATTAGATATTAATTTACCCGGCATGTGTGGGTTTACATTATGCCATGAGGTAAAAAAGAAAATGAAATTGAACATCCCCATCATTGTATGTACGGCAAGAAATACTAAAAAGGATGTAATAAGGGCAATCAGTTCTGGAGCAAATGACTATATTATCAAACCATTTCAGGAAAAAACTTTAGTAAGTAAAGTTAACAAATGGACAAAGGTAAACAAAAGATTACATATCAAATTATAATCCTACATTCTAAAAGGAATTAGCGAAGGTATAGTCTCAATAATTTTCCTGAAACTGGTATTCCTTACATATTTCCATTCCTTCTCATCTTGCTTTACTTCCGGTGTGGTAATATTATTTATAATTGGCAAACCTTTAAAACCCTTTGACAACTTAAAGGAACGGGTTCTCATAGACGCATCACCCCCGGGAATAACATCCATGACAAAGTCCATAACCACCTGGGTATTGTCAAAAAGTGCGGTTGTAACCTTTCTACCGGCTTTAATATTCCCTATTGTTGCATCAGGTACAGCCTCAACCGCGTTTAAACCCGCAAATATAATATCTTCTCCTACGTGTATAGCGCTCTTTGGTACTCCCTTAACAATATCACCAACTAACGCGTCTTTAAAAATCTTCTTAAACAGATGCTTAATTCTACCAATACCACCATGAGGCTTCGGCTCTCCGTCGGGGTTATATAGACCAAAGGACAAACCACTTGCAACATCTTTAAAGAAGTTAACTACTGTCCCTGCCAAGCCGACCTTTCTACCATCTCTTATATTACCATGTTTATCTACATACTTAATCTTTGCTCCAATACCTAAATCCTTGACCGCGTTCAGAAGGTTATTACCGGCATCCGCCAAATCTTTTCCAACCCTCATTGTAATACTTGAATGATCAAAATTTTTATCAATTACTTCATCTGACTTATTTAAAAAGAAATTATCACCACCCGGATTGGATAATAGCTGATCCTCTTTATACATCTTATATTGTTCAATTACTGAAGACTTAGATGGTTCGTTTACACCTTTACTTTCAAAAAAATTTTCTGGGAACGGATTAACTTTATATTTATTTAGTGGCATAAAGTGTTTTTGAGGATGTTTTAATGCACTACTATTTTTTACCCCTACTGTTTCATCGTAAAGAGCTTTACCGAATGGCAATTTCTTTGATGTGTTATTAAAAGCCAGAACATCAGAATTGTTAAGCTTAGACACTCCCTTTGTAAATGCTTCCGTGATAAACTGTGAGTTATTAATAGTATTAATATTCATAATAGTTTTTCTTATAAATTAATTACAATGCTGTGTTGGTTAATAAAAAAGATCCTCTCTCTAAACAGCCAAGTCTATTTAATGTCACATCAATACTGCCAGCACATACTAAACACAAACATATTTTTCGCAAATATTGTACCTCTTATACAACAAACTTGTCAATTTTCAAGTACCGTGTAAAGCATGAGATAATAACACATTACGAACAGATATCTCCAATTTCTTTATATTCTATGAAGAACAGCGCTGTATAGAGGAAGGGATTAACCAGCCAAAAGGCAATAATAGCTTATAGTATCATGATCAGTACATCTCTTTTTCAGATAATTTATAGTTGATTTAGCCTTTTATGTGAGAAAAAGTACAGTTTTTTTGTTTTTGCGTTTACCCGGCAAACCTATCTTGATGCAATTCTAAACATATTGCAGATAATTTAAATAGAATTTCCCAGCTGCTGTTGATTGCTTGGAATGATATAATTTGATAACGCCACAACATCTCAAAACTTCGTATCGAACCGTTTTAAGACTATTCTCATTTAGATATGTTTTCAGTTGAGCAGTCACTGATGATTTTATGTAGCTTATCAAGCTCAATTGGTTTATTTAAAATGAAATCTACACCTTCCTTCTTATAGTCTATATTATCCGCATCCAGCTCATAACCGGTAATCAGAACAACCGGAGTTTTAGTCCTTTTCCTTACGGCATCATACTCTTTAATGAATTTGGCTACCTGCCAACCATTTAGCTTTGGCATTGCCAGGTCACATAAAACAATATCGTATATATGATTTTCATACATCTCGATACCAACACTTGAATCCTGTGATACAAATACATTATGCCCTCTTGACTCCAGGAGAATTTTCATCATGTCCAATATTACTTCTTCATCTTCTATAACAAGTATGTTTGCATTATGAGCATCAACAACCCTGGTCTGAACATTTAGCTTTGGCATTGCCAGGTCCATAAAACAATATCGTATATATGATTTTCATACATCTCGATACCAACACTTGAATCCTGTGATACAAATACATTATGCCCTCTTGACTCCGGAGAATTTTCATCATGTCCAATATTACTTCTTCATCTTCTATAACAAGTATGTTTGCATTATGAGCATCAACAACCCTGGTCTCTTCCGCGTCGGATTGTTCTATTTCTGCATCAAACAGTGGTATTTTTAATAGTATCGTAGTCCCTTCACCAACGTAACTATCAACCAGGATTTCACCATCATGCCTGGCAATAATGCTGTATGACAAGCTCATACCCAATCCAGACCTTTTTACACCTTTAGTAGAAAAAAAAGGATCAAATATCTTATCTTTAATATCATCCTTTATGCCAATGCCATTATCCTTGATTGTAATTATCGCATTATTCTCATCTGTTTTTATTGACGTCTCAATCTTACCTCCATTTGGCATAGCATCAATACTGTTATTAACTATATTGATAATAACTTCACGTAATTCTGAAGGATTACACCTGGTGCGGTACTTTGACGAGGTAAAATTATTTTTAATAATTTCATATTCAATTCCTTTCGATTGAGCTTCGGTCTTCCATCTTGGCATGGTAAATTCCAATGCATCATTAACGACATCTATCAGATCAATAAGCTTCTCTTCTTTTTCATGTTCTTTCTTAATCCTGGAGAATTGCTGAATTTTATCAACAATTTCTGATCCATCGCGTGCTGCCTTTTCAATTACTTTAAGAGCATCCAAAACCTTTTCGCTAACGTCCCCAAGGTCCTGCTTCACTATTTCCAGGTATCCAAGTATTATCCCGAGAATATTATTGAATTCATGTGCAACTCCGCTTGACTGTAATCCTAATGCATTCAATTTGTCTATTTGAAACAACTTCTGCTCAAATTCTTTTCGTCCTGTAATATCCCTTACAACACCTTCAAAACCGGTTACATTACCACTACTATCATAACCAACATTGGCGTTCAGCTGGACATCTTTTACTCTACCATTGCCGGTCATTATTCTAAACTCAAACCCTTCCAGGAGTTCTCTATTACCGGCAAAAGACCCTTTGATACAATCTATAATTTTTTCTCTATCCGCTTCATATATTAAATCGTAAAAGTTCAAACCTTTAATTGCTTCGCATGAGTATTCAAAAACTCTCTGGCCGGCAAGATTAATTGAAATAATCTTTAACTCTTTGTCAGTTGTAAAGACCACATCAATCATATTATCAATCAATGTCTTGTATTTTAATTCAGACATCCTCAAATCATTTTCAACCTTTTCTTTTTCTTTTTTCAGCTTTGGTTCCTGAATCGCTCTATGTACAATTACTGACAATCTCTGTAAATAGTCTTCCGATTTAACAACATAATCAAAAACACCAAGTTTCATCGCTTCAACAGCAACGTTTTCATCTCCAAATGCTGTTACCATCACGACCGGAATATTATATTTTTTACAATGCATGCTTCTTAACACTTCTAATCCATTCATATCAGAAAGGCTAAAATCAATAATAACCGTATCATATTTTCCTTTTGACAATAAAAGTAGACACTCTTGGCCAGTACCTGCAAACACAATATTTGCCTCCTGAACAGATTGCATCAGAGCTTCTTTCATCAGTATTTGATGGTCCTCATTGTCATCAACAATTAATATGTTTGATTTCTCGATACTCACTACCACAACTCCTTCCATTACTTTTACTTCCATTCGTCGTCTGAAGTGTATCCAGAATAACCTGTTTCTCAATATCCTTCATCATTGTGCCTGATGGAATCAGGAATGCATCTTTTCTCGAACCCTTAGTATCGATTAATTGTAAAGCCTCATCACCCGTATAAACACAACTGATTCCATAACCATCCTGCAAAAAAAATTTCCATAAACCATTAGCTGCATTCTTGTCGTAATCTACTAATAGAATTTCCGGTTTGTTAATTTTATTAAGCTAAAGGTAATTCAATTATAAATTCAACACCCTTTTCCAGTTTTTCAAATCTTATATTACCACCATGTGCATGAATAATATTTTTTGTAATAGCCAGGCCCACTCCTGTACCACCGCTCTTTGTAGAATAGAAAAGATCAAAAATCTTACCACTCTGTTCATCCGGAATACCCGGCCCGGAATCTTTTATAGATATATTAAAATATCCAGTTCTCTTTGAAACATTTATTAATATAACACCCCCACTCATCATTGCCTCAACCGCATTCAATATAATGTTTAATAACGCCTGCTTGAGTTTATCCCTGTCCACTAAAATTTGTGGACAACCACTCAGTATTGTTAAGGAAATATTAACCCCGCTCAACTCCGCATGCGGAGTTATGAGAGAGAGCAGTTCTTCAAATATTTGAACAATATCCACCTTTGTACATTGTAAATCACCTGACTTTGAGAAACTTAAACAATCCTTAGCCAATTTATTTAGCCTGTTTATCTCTTCCTTAACCACTTTAACTACTTCAGTAAGCTCTTCCACAGAATCCCAATCATGTTTACCAATCTCCCTTTCTAATAGCGACATCTGTATGTTAATAGCATTTAAAGGATTCTTTATCTCATGTGCCAACTCATTGCTATATTGTCCAAGAGTTGAAAGTGTCTTCGTTCTGACCAATTCTTCGTTAAATTCCCTCTCTTCTGTTATATCATGCATTACACCAACCACAAATTCAACCATGCTGTTATCATCCCTAATTATAGAATAGTTGGTAATTACCCGTTTGCGTTTCCCGTCCTTAGTCTTGATAAAGTATTCGCGTGCTATTTTAGTACGTTTTTCTTCAAAGAGATCAAGCCCCGGACACACCGCAAGGCAATTCCCGTCTGAAGAGTGACAACTAAATATGTCTAAGCAGTTGTACTCATTATTTCTGATTTCTTCCGCAGAAAATCCTACAATTTGTTCACAAGCAGGATTAAACAGTACTATTTTTCTATCCTTATCAAAAACAAACACACCGTCATTCAGGTATCGTAACGCTATTTCCTGAATATTCTTCTTACCATTAATTACACTGTTCATTTTAGTACTAAAAGTGATCTTCTATCACTGATAAAAGGAAATTATGATTATTTCAGTTTTCAAGAACTGGAATAATTGAACTAAATATCGGTAGGAATTCAGTCATTATGTATATTTGAGAATTCAGGAAATTTGTTTAAATCTGTTTACCGCCGTAATTATTGTGAGAAGAGACCTGATTTTATAAACTCCCGGTTCATACGGGCGATGTTTGACGTTGAAATCTCTTTAGGACACTCTGCTTCACACTCTCTTTCATTCGTGCAATTTCCAAACCCCAGTTTGTCCATTTTTTTTACCATTGCAAGTGCCCGCTTTCTTGCCTCAGGATGTCCCTGAGGGAGCAGGGCAAACTGAGAAATTTTTGCACCGGTAAAGAGCATAGCAGACGCGTTAGGACATGCGGCTACACAAGCGCCACAACCGATACATTCAGCGGCATCCATCGCTTTCTCCGCTGTTATCTGAGGGACAGGTATAGTGTTTCCATCAGGTGCCCCACCGGTATTAACCGATATATAACCACCGGCTTGAATGATCTTATCTAATGCGCTTCTGTCTACAACAAGATCCTTAACAACTTTAAAGGCCCTTGAACGCCACGGTTCAATAACAACAGTATCATTGTTCGAAAAGTGGCGCATATGTAACTGGCAAAGGGTTGTTCCTTTTTCAGGACCATGAGCACGGCCATTTACCATAGCGCCGCACATACCACAAATGCCTTCCCGGCAATCATGATCAAAAGCGATGGGGGCTTGGCCGGAATGAATTATTTTCTCATTAACGACATCAAGCATTTCAAGAAAAGACATATCTTTAGATATTTTTTCTGCCTTGAATGTTTCGAATCTCCCTTTTGAACTCCGTGTTTTCTGGCGCCATACTTTTAATTTAAGATTGATACACTTTTCTCCATTTGCCTGTTTCATTTATAGCTCCTTTGTGTCAATTTTACATTCTCAAAAGTCAGTGGTTCTTTGTGGAATTTTGGTTTACGGTTGCCTCCACGATACTCCCAGGCAGAAACATGACAGAAAAGCTTATCATCACGCAGGGCCTCATGCTCCTTTGTCTGATAATCTTCATTAAAGTGTCCTCCACAGGACTCTTGCCTTTCAAGCGCGTCTATAACCATGAGTTCACCAAATTCCAGAAAATCTGCTAACCTCCAGGCCCTTTCAAGACTCTGGTTGAAATCCTGTCCAGAACCTCCAACTAAGACATTTTCCCAATACTCTTCACGGAGCTTTTTAATAAGTTTTCTTGCTTTTTTAAGGCTATTACTATTCCTTGACATCCCACAATATTCCCAGACAATGTGACCGAGTTCACGATGGAAATTATCTACTGTTCTCTTGCCTTCTATGGAAAGAATTTGCTTTATCCGTGCTTCCACTTTTAGAGAAGAAATATTGAACTCTTCATGATCTTCATTAACTTCCCCGGGAGCAACCTCCGCAAGATAACTGCCTATAGTGTAAGGAATAATGAAATATCCGTCTGCAAGGCCTTGCATCAAAGCACTTGCTCCAAGACGGTTTGAACCATGATCGGAGAAATTTGCCTCTCCCAATACAAAAAGTCCGGGTATAGTACTCATCAGGTTGTAATCCACCCAAAGCCCCCCCATTGTATAATGAACAGCAGGATATATCTTCATTGGAGTCTCATATGGATTATCAGCAGTTATCTTTTCATACATCTCAAAAAGGTTACCATATTTCCTGCTTATAACATTGTGACCGTGCTTCTCTATTGCACCTTTAAAATCAAGATACACTGCGCGCTTGGTCTCCCCCACACCCTTGCCAATATCACATTGAAACTTGGCATTTCTCGATGCCACATCCCTGGGTACAAGGTTTCCAAAGCCGGGGTACTTTTCTTCAAGATAATAATCCCTCTCTGATTCAGGGACCAGTTCCGGCAATCTATTATCTCCCTCAGCTTTGGGTACCCACACACGACCGTCATTTCTGAGGCTTTCACTCATCAGTGTCAATTTTGACTGATATGTACCTTTAACAGGAATACATGTGGGATGGATCTGTGTAAAACATGGATTTGCAAAAAAAGCACCTTTTTTGTATGACGCAAAGGCTGCTGAAACGTTTGATGTCATGGAATTTGTTGACAGATAGAAGACATTTCCGTAACCACCTGTCGCCAATACAACGGCATCAGCTGAATATTTCTCAAGATCACCATTTACTATATTTCTAACTATGATACCCTTTGCCTTCCCGTCTATCACCACAAGGTCAAGCATATCTCTTCTTGTAAAGAGCGTGATCTTTCCTGCTGCTATCTGGCGTGACAGCGCTCCATAAGCACCTAACAGGAGTTGCTGTCCGGTCTGACCCCTGGCGTAAAAAGTCCTTGATACCTGAGCACCTCCAAAACTTCTATTTGAAAGCTGGCCACCATAATCTCTTGCAAAAGGGACCCCCTGGGCGACGCACTGATCAATAATATTATTACTCAACTGTGCCAGTCGATATACGTTTGCCTCTCTTGACCGGAAATCACCTCCTTTGATAGTATCATAAAAAAGGCGCCATATGCTGTCGCCGTCATTCTGATAATTCTTGGCGGCGTTTATACCACCCTGGGCGGCAATACTGTGAGCACGACGTGGGCTGTCCTGAATACAGAATATTTTCACTTTATATCCCAACTCGGCGAGAGAGGCTGCTGCGGATGCTCCAGCAAGACCTGTTCCCACAACAATAATTTTAAATTTTTGCTTATTTGCCGGGTTCACAAGTTTTAACTGAAACCTGTGCCTGTCCCACTTTTCAGATAGCGGACCATCGGGTATTTTTGAATCAAGTTTCATTTTTTCAATTTACTAAGAAATCAACGAAATAAATACAGGGATAGAACCAAATCCAATCCCTATTATCATACTAAACATTGAGCTGACCTTTCGCAACATGGGCATATACTCAAGATTATTAATTCCCAGAGACTGTAATAAGCTCCAAACCCCATGATCAACGTGAGTCGCAACTGCAACCATTGATATAATGTAAAAGATAGCATAACCAGGGTTTGAGAATGTTTCTAATACAATCTGATAGATTGTTCTGTCTCCTTTATCTACAAAGTGGAAATCAATAAGATGAAAAATAATAAAGATGAGTATAAGGATGCCGGTATATGGCATGGTACTCGACGCAATTGTTCTACCACCGGCATTTTTCTTTTTTTGTATCTTACCTGCCTGGCACTAGAGTTTTGATAAAAGAGGTACGCTCCGATAGAAATATGAACTATAGCCATAAAAAGGAGTCCAATCTCAGCAAGAACTAAGAGAGGACCCAATGAATGAAGCCGCTCGGCATAAGAGTTAAAGGCACCGGCACCAACATATATTACCAGATTTCCAGCCAGGTGACTAATCAGGAAGAGGCAAAAGCCAAGTCCGGTAATCGCCATAATCAACTTTTTTCCGATTGAAGAGCTCAGTGTCAGCACCAGTCGGTTTGAATTCAACTGCATATCAATATTCTAAAAAGGGTAAATTAATAATCTAAGTAAAGCGCCAGGGTTAAATCGTTTCAGTTGATCTGACCACGGTCTCAACACTCATATAACACGTAAGTCAAGAGCTAATTACATTATAATAAATTATGTGAAAGAAGACACATTATTCCTCGTCTATAAAATACTGGTGTTACCGTTTTGTTGAAATTAAATTTTTCCAACAAAAAAGCCACCAACTAAGGTGGGCTTTTTTTGATACTTCATTTTATTACATGAGAAAAATCAATCAATAGCTAATTAATCAATACTTAACATACCAACATTTCTATTAAAATTGTGGTGGCTGTATGGATCACTATGACATGTCTGGCACTTTATTTCAGGTTTACCTTCTCTCCTGCGTGTTGCAAACAGATTACCATGCATAGATTTTGGTCCCAAATCAAGCTGTGCGTGAGATGGTCCACCAATATGACAGTTTTTACACACTTTCGAGTCAGACGCATTCTCTCGCGAGAATAAATGTTTAGGATGACAGCCTTCACAACTACCCCCTCCTCCTTCATCCCAAGGCTGGTTCAGGCCGAGCATGTGACACTTCTTACAGTCATCTCTCATCGTTACATCCTTAGTACTTGCTATTTCCGCTACTATGCGCCCGTTAAAATGCTTACTCTTGGCAAAATCATTATACATAGATTCGTGACACTCACCACACTTGTTTGGCAATACTTTTCCACCTCTTTCAACAATCACCCCATGATCATTTCCGTGGCACGCAATGCATGAAACCCCTCCTTTTGAGTGCGGACTAGCCGTCCACTCTTTAACGACTTTCGGCGTTGCATGTCTATGACAGGCATAGCAGTCATTTTCAACAAAAATACCAAATGGCGGGACTTTTTTCTCAGCATACTCCTTGTATACATCCGCACTCCAACTCGGATGAACAACACCTATGTGGCAATCAGTACAGAAAAAACCCTTAAGACTTCCATCTTCTCCCACTCTTTTTGATTGTGCAACAGACTCCATGTGAGTTGGGTCCTTTGTATACTCCGGATTATCGGTATGACATCTAGTACAATTACCATTCACAATGGGAACGCTGTCTTCGGCAATTGTAATAAATAAACCTGAATTTTCACTCGTAAGGTAAGTTTTCCTGGAATGTTCAAATGAATCATGAGCACCATCACTCAACTTCGCATGTAAAAAGCCCTTTAAACCCGGACCAATATGACATGTATGGCAAGCATGCACATGTTCATTATGATGATTTGAACTCATAAACGAGTCATAATGTACATCCATCTCATGGCAGCTTCCACAAAACTCACTGGACTCAGCATAATGCCAGAACTTCCTACCTCCAACAATGCCTACAGCAACCAATATAATTAAAAGAACACCTATTAATTTTTTCCGCTTGTTTATCTGCTCAAATACCGTTTTTATGGTATTTACAACTTTATCCGTTAAACATTCACAACTCATAGAGTCCCCCTTAAACTGTTAGCATTCGTTGGCATTGCCACTTTACTGATCTTTATACAATAAATGAATATTTTCGAGAATACTACCAAAAAACAGCTACAATATCAAGACCTTTTTAACATAAACAGGCCAAATCTATTTGACATTGATTTAACCTATTTTTGATTGTATAATGGGAAATTCGATAAATATCAAACTTTAACGTAAAATTTTACTAAATAAAAATATACGATTTTTACTTTTAGACTTATTTTGATTTCTAAGGAGGTTGTAATTGAAGAGGATTATTTTTTCCATTATTGTTTTAACACTATGTATATCAACCCTATACGCACAAACAGGGGAAAAACCGGCTGACACCACTAAAATAGAGGAAAGCCAGGAACAGGTTGAAAACAATCAGGATACCCTAAAACCATTAGATAAAGACACCATAGAAAAGATAGACAAATATATTCAAACTGCTAACTCGCTGCGTGAAGTCCAAAACGACTACAATGGAGCATTGGGTTATTACCAGAAAGCTATAGAGCTTGACCCAGGCAGGTCTTCGCTTCACTGGTATATAGCTGGCGTTTACTGGAAACTGGATAATCATACAAAATCTCTGGAACATCTGGAAACATGCAGGAAGCTGATGCCACAAGTCCCGGATGAGCTGGACGAAGTAGACGACTTTATAGGCAAGCTTATGGAATATCTCAACGTAGAGGAAAAAAGGAATATTGCTAAAAAGAGAGTAAATGATAGAAGGCTGATAATGGAAAGTTCTTTAAGAGCAAACAAAGACAGATGGAATGAGATGACACTTGTGCCATCCGGAGAATTTATTATGGGAAGCAGCGATGAAGACTTTATTCCGGAAGAGATGCCTCAACACGCGGTAATTCTTGACGCATACTATATTGATAGATACGAGGTCACCAACGCAATGTATTGGGAATTCCTCGATTATATACAAAAGACCGGTGACCACAGTAAATGTTCACCTTCAGAACCTATTAATAAGAACCATCTTCCCGGTAATACTTTCAGAGGTTACGAATATAAATACTATAATTATCCCGATTATCCTGTCACCAGGATTGACTGGTATGACGCTTACGCTTATGCCGCCTGGGCCGGTAAACGGCTGCCAACAGAAGCAGAATGGGAAAAGGCCGCAAGGGGTACAGACGGAAGAAGATTTCCCTGGGGCAATGTATGGGAGTTAAAATTCTGTAATGTCGGAACTGATGGTATTTTACCTGTTACAGTTGGAAGCTTTGAACAGGGAAACAGTGTTTATGGCTGCTATGATATGACTGGAAGTGTCTCTGAGTGGTGTAATGACTGGTATCATCCTGAATATTATTACGATAGCCCTAAAAAAAACCCTAAGGGGCCGGAAAAAGGAACTGGTAAAAGAATTATCAAGGGAGGCTCTCTCTTTGCCCAAAACGTCTACAAATTACGCTGTGCGGTAAGAATGTTTGGTGAGCCCAGCGACAGGAACAAAAGTGTCGGATTCAGGTGCGCAAAGGACGCTGATTAAGTAAGATTATAAAACAAGATGTCTGTCTAATACAATTTTGCGAGACAGACATCTTCTTCTTGCTCTCTTCCAAGAGGTTTCCAGTTTCCGAACTCCTCTCAATAGAGATAGGCAAAAAATATGAAAGTAATAATTGCTGGAAAAGACTTGAACCGTATTAATATCTGTCCGGCTTGTAGTTCAGGTAGGCTGGTGAGGATTAGATATAACTGACACTTAACAATGGCAGAAATTAAAAGATGCAGTAAAGTCGGGCTTCCTTGTCCTTTCCTAATGTCCTATAAAATATTTATGCAAACGCAAGCCTATGGCCTTTAGGTTCCTGGACAGGAGCTCCAAATTCTTTGGCTGTTCTTATCCAGAGTTTCATTGCCGATTTCAGGTTCGTCAAGGCTTTTGAGTGTGTTTCTCCATGGGCAATACACCCAGGCAATTCTTGCGCTTCAGCAATAAAAGCGTTATTTACACTCCTAATTGGATACTTACTTCTCCATAAAACTATCTATATACTTATAGTAATCACTATCTGTGCTTAAATACAAACGGGTGTTATCGTCAACGGTTTTCTCATACGTTTCAAGAGTCTTTGTAAAAGAGTAAAAATCAGGATCTTTTCCGTAAGCATCTGCATATATTTTTACTGCTTCGGCATCTGCTTCACCTCTCGTCTCAGTTGCTATTTTATAACCTTCAGATTCTATCTTCTCCAGTTCCTTCTTCATATACCCCATTATTTCCGCCTCTTCTCTCCTGCCCTCAGACTCATATTTGTTTGCAATCCTTATTCTTTCCGAACGCATCCTGTCAAATATCTTAGGTATGACTGCCGGAATATAATTAATATGTTTTATTCTGACATCAACCAATTCCATTCCATATCTATCTCTTAAGCCTTCATTTGCCATTTTATTTATTTCTCCAACAAGGCTTGCCCTGCCATGAGAAATATGGACCTTCTTATCCATTTCGGCCTTTTCCAACTCTACTGTCGTGTACTCAAGCTTTCGATTAGTATTTCTGAGCATCTCATTCAGAGGATACGAGCTTACAATATTTTTCACGGCTGAACCTATTACCTCATCAAGAACTCCCTGGCCTCTATCTTCCGTTCCTATTGATGTATAAAATTTTAAAGGGTCTACAATCTTCCAACGAGCCCAGGTATTAATGCCAATATTTTCTTTATCTCTTGTCAAGATATCACTCGGCTCACCATCCCATTCTATGATTCGTTTTTCAAAATATTTTGTTTTTTGTATAAAAGGTGTTTTTACCTTTAGCCCGGGTTCTGTTACAACTTTCTTTGGTTTACCAAATTCAGTAATCACACACTGTGATTTAATGTCGACTACGTAAAAAGAACTACTGGCTATGATAATTATTGCAACTACCGCGATTATGGCTACTGTTATATATACTTGCGCCTTTTGTTTCATTTCATTCATTTAATCACCTTACTTTCTCCCAGATTGAGTATCGGCAAAATCCCTTTCTGATCTTTGTCAATTATGTATATTTCTTCACATTTTGGTATCACCTTTTCCATTGTTTCCAGGTAAAGCCTCCTTCTGGTAACACCCTTTGCCTTCTCATACTCTTTCCATACGGCAAGAAACGCCTTTGTATCTCCAGTCGCCTCGTTGATTCTCTTTATCTTATACCCTTCCGCCTCTCTAATCGCCTGCTGCTGCTTACCCATTGCAGCCGGTATGACTTTGTTCTTCTTTCCTTCTGCTTCATTCGTAATCTGATCTCTCATCTGCACCGCCTTGTTAACAGAATCAAAGGCATCCTTAACTTCACCCGGAGGGTTAACACCCTTCAGGTTTACTACCTGTATATCAATCCCGCAGCCATAAGTATCCAGTACTGTTTCTATCTCCGTCTCCGCAATTTCCTCTATCTTCCTTCTGCCAATAGTCAGCACTTCATCAATAGACATGTCACCAACAATCCTTCTCATTACCGCTTCACTAACATCTCTGATGACACTCTTGACATCCCTTACACGAAAGAGGAACTCTTTCAGGTTCTTAATCTTGTATCTTACTACCCAATGTACCTCGGCACAATTCCTGTCTCCGGTCAGCATGAGAGAGACATCGCTTGCACCCCTGAAGTTGTAATCAATCATACTTTCTCTACCGGAACTAACGGTTCTATAGCCAAACTCTTCGTTATATATACGTTTCACCTCTCCAACATATACCTTGTCAATACCAAAAGGCAACTTAAAATGCAATCCCGGCCCGACAGTTTCCGTATACTTACCGAACCTTAACATTGCGGCTTCCTGATTGGCCTTTACCGTAAATACTGAAGAATACCCAAGTATGATAATACCTATAACGAACGCTATTGGTAACATATACTTCTTAAAAGGATCAAACTGTGTTTTATCAAACTTGAAATCCGGTTTATCACCGTAACCATTCATATTTTACCTCTCTTTCTTATTATCTAACTGAAATTACCCAGTTGGAGTTATGACTGGATTTACTTTTAATTGTATGGTTTATTGCGATTAAGGAAAAAGCAAAACAACCTATTTTACATAGCAAGATCCACAGCAGTTAAGAATTTTATTTTCTATATTTCCCCAAAGAACTTCTCCAGACTCTCCCTGCTGAACCATATCGTTAAGATGTTTTGTGAGGGCTGAACTCCTTTCATCGGTAAATGTTCCTTGGAATGGTATTCTATAAAGTTCTTTTTCATTAACATAAACCAAAAGTTTACCATAGTCTACATAATTCCCATTATCACGTCTGACTCTTTCCAGACAAATATATGCAAGATTAACAATATTTAATATATACGTTCAAATCCAAATCAACCACATCAAGGCAGCGGAGTTCAATACCCAGGGACACGTTTCTCAGAAAAACATCAGTAATCAGGATGTTATGATTATATTTCAAGTCTTTTTCCTATTCCGGCCCCATCTTGGAGCAGCACCCATCCACCCACACTCCAAACCGGAAAGGATCACCTTTTGAATGGTTCTCCTGCCCTATATAGGGGAAATACACGTCCCTGATCTGATAATCTAAGTCAAAATTAAGAAGAAGATAGCCGTTGCCTACCGGAATGTTTTTGGGCATAAGTTTATAAGGTGGCTATCGCACCATGGAGTAGAGGTTCAGTAAAATAATAGTCTGTCAAACTGCTGCAGTTTTCTGATATTTTGTGGCTGTCGATTAACTGATGATATACCTGCTTTTTCATATTCCATGAGATTTTCAATCATCTTTTCTATTTCCGGGCTTTTTTTATGGGTCTTCTGCCACCTCCTTTTTTACGAACACGTTCAACCTCTAAATCATAGTCCATAATTTCTTTTCGTCCTTTTGCAACGGTGTGGCAATCAATCCCTAAGAGTTTTGAAATTATTTGATCTCCGCCATATCCTATCTTTATTGCTTCCAACCCTGAATAAAGGCGTTTTTGCTTTTCATTGAGAAGGCTTGAAAACAATACTATTGCTGCTTCCAATTCATGTTGCAGCAAACCATCTTCAACCTTTCCTGATTTGCAATCTTGATCATACAAATATTCCCTTCTGCGAATCACTTGTTTTGTTTGAACATCTGAACTTATCGAGAAATAAACGTAAACACCAGCTATCCTTTTTCTACAAAGACACTTCCTCTTAAAAAGGTTAATAAGGGACTCTTTAACGGAAACATGAAGAATATCATCAAGCTCGATAACCGAATATCCCTTCTCAGATTTCATTACAAATACTTTTGTAGTCTCCAACAAGGTCCCGTAGGTTGAAAACCAAACAGATTGAGAAGACCACAAACCGAGATCGTCAAACTTGATAGTCTTCTCAAGCGCATAGTATTTCCCTCGGTGAGAATAACTTGTTCTCAAGGGCAATTCCCTCAACTTCCTAAATACCGTCATCCGAACATCCGTGCCCAATACTTTCTTTAAATCCTCCATCGTGGCGATTTTATACTGTTCAAGATGCATTTTTATCCTTGCTGACGAGTAAGTCCCTGTCTTTGCCATATTACATTTCCTCACATATTCTTATAATAAGATGAATTGTAATATGGCGAGGCTGTTTGGGCAAGCTTGACTATACCAATCTCTCCTGGTTTTTAAGCACTCATTACACATTTGAGCCAAATACGCGAAATCATATGCTTGTAACAGTTCTGCTATAGATTGTAAAGTTATTCTTTCTCAACCCTAAGATAGTGAAAAAAGAGATAAGAGCAGAGTACCGATTAATAACACCAATTACCCTTTATTTTTTTAATTCTGCAAATGCTTTTTCTCATATTTATGCATAAATGCCCTATAGTTAGAGAAAGATAGGTGAAAAATTTTATTCATCAACGACTTTCTAATATGAATTGTGCCGTTTTCAGATATATTATCTGAAAGCAACAGTTTAAATCCTTCAATGATTTCACTATCTTCACCTGCATCTACTAATGTCTCTATTCGTTGATGAATAGATTGAATAAATAACTGAAGAACATCCTTTTCAACAATCATCTGCTTCCTCCATATTTTGTCAAGTAAATGTATAAATATAAATAATACTTTATCCATCTTTCTCTTTTCAGGACTCCATATTTTTCATTTCTTTTGTATCGGGTACAATCCTTAAATGAAAAACAACACTATCAGCAAGCCCGCCGGATAGTTATGTGCTCTGTACCAAGCAACATGTTGTTCGGTGATCAGTTACATAACGAATAAGGTTAGATTGTGTGAGGGACGAACCACAATCTGAACCGTTTGTTGGACAAGCCCGTTGTTTGGGTGCTAAACATTGTATAAGAAAATATCTTATGAAGATTGCTTCTCTTTTTTACCGCAGAAGCTATGAAGCCAAAGAAGTGGATTTTTCAATTGCTGTCGTCATGCTTTAGGAGCTACAGAACATGGTTTTTCGGCCATTTTACCTCAAATTTGGGCAAACGGGGGCCATCTCGACCCGATAATGCCGTTTTTGCAAATCTTAGATGCATAGCGGATTCGATTACATAACCAGAACAGCCTCCTCTTTTGTTAACTTGTAGGGGAAAGACCTGGATTTGTGTGATGGAGGTATCATCGTTTTTATGATCTTCATTATTCCTCCACAGCATTTGCACGTAAGCTTTGGACGCTCTCTGAACCAGGCTGACGACTTATTCGGGTTGATACCGGTAAGGTACTGAAGCAATGCAATCAAGCGTTTGCTATTAGGGTGGAGGAAACCAAAGTTCCGTGTTCGCCTGAAACCTTTGGGTAGAACATGCTGGAGAATCAACCTGAGAAACTGCGGGCCGGGAAGTGTTCTTGTGAGCATTTTTTTGCTCTTACTATCCTGGTAACGAAAGGTCACCTGACCATCTTTGCACGTAATAATATCTTTCTCTTGAATGACCCCTTTGTAGAGATAACGACCAAGATAGACCAGTGCCTTTTCACCGTTGCCGACAAATTTGCAATCGACGACCCATGTTTTGGGATAATTAACTGGAAGCGTAAGAGCCGCTTTGTTCACGGCATCGAGCATTTTTGCTCGAAACACTTTAGCCAGCGCTTTGTGATTGAAAAGGTACCGCGTCTTTCCTTCGCTTTTTTTGAAGCTCCAAAGCTTTTTCTTCTGATTGATGGCCCCGGCTGGCATTACCAGATGGATATGCGGGTGGTAATCGAGAGAGCGAGAGTGGGTGTGCAAAACAGTGATGGCTCCAGCGTTTCCTTGTAATACGCTGTCATTTTGGACAAAGGTTTTTACGGTTTCCCAACAACACTGTATCATTATCGAGTAAAGCAAGCGTTGATGCTGCCATGCTAATGATCGAAGCTCTTTGGGTATAGTAAAGGTGAGCATAAAATAGTCAGCAGGCACTTCTTTTTTCAGTTGACGCTCCAACCACTGCTGACACTCATGACTCTGACAATGAGGACAATTGCGGTTACCGCAGGAGTGCGGTACAAAAACCTGTTTTTCACAGTCATTACATTGGACCAGCATGACGCGGCTTTGCGTAGTGCGACAATCCTTCATGGCTGCCAGGGCTTTGAATTGACTTGGCAGGATCGAACCATGATAAAGAGTGATAAAGTCAGCAATGAAGGTCTCAATTATAGAGGAGAGAGATATCATATAACATTCCCCCATTCTATGGAAAAACCATTCATCAAATCATTAATTAATTGCAAGGCATTACGATTTGTATGAGAGGTCAGGTGGGTATATTTGGCAGTGGTTAAAATACTGTGGTGGCCGAGGATTTTTTGTACTTCAAGCAGATCAACACCCGCCTCAATCAGATGGGTTGCGTAGCTGTGTCGCAGACTGTGTGGTGTAATTTTTTTTTAATTCCACACTCCCGGGCTACCTTACGCAGAGTGGCCTGAACGCCATTTCTATTCAGAGGTGTTTTTGCCAGGTGGGCTGATTTCAAGCCACCATGACGGCCTGGAAATAGAAAGACAGGATTGCGATGAACAAGCCAAAAACGGCGTAAGAGATTCAGGGTTACCTTTGGCAGGGGTACGAAACGGTCTTTATTGCCTTTGCTATCGCGGATATGCACCCGCATTCGCTGAGAATCGACATCGCTAACCTCAAGACGTAGTCCTTCACCCAGGCGGAGACCAAGACTGTAAAGAACATAGTAGAAGGGGTCGGTAACTGAGTTTTCTCGTCACCTGGAAAAGTTGGTGGGCTTCATTAATGGTGACAATATCGGGCAAACGTTGCGTTTTGGGTGGTTTAATAAGATTTACTTGCTCCCAACGCTTATGAAGCACATGAGTGTAGAAAAACTTTAGTCCGTAGAGGTCTAATTTGACTGCGCTCCATGAATGGGTATTGAGGAGATTGGAAAAATAGTCAAGTAGTTGCTGTTCAGATAGATCGTGTATCTGATTGTCAAAATAATCACCGATCCGTCGGATGGCACGTGAATAAGCCTCGATTGTTTTTGGCCGGAGTCCTTTCAAGCGTAGGTGCTTTAGATGCGTTTGGTAATTTTTGTTGAAATCGGATTGAGATAATGTTTTCATAGACCTGTAACCTCCTATTTGTTAATAGATTCACCCTCCCGTTGAGGGTGTGAGGTTACATTATATAATAAATTTCCGATTTTGTTCTCCGCGATAGCGGCTTCGTCCAACCCGTCCATCATTAACTTTAACGGTATATCTAACGTCGTTATCAGAAAAATCTATCATTGTATTAGTGACACCCCTTTTTTTTAAATGTTATGCAATTAAATATTTTGTCTATTTTTTACGATCTAAGTCCAGTATTACAACGTTCAAATTATTGCCGTTACGGCAAACAATTACTTTTCCTGCCTATTCTGTCTTTAACTGAAACTTACCTTCCCACAGACCGTGTAGATTGCAGTGACTTAACACCCTTAATGTCGAATCGAGTCCATGATGGCCCAGTTTTAGAGGAATTGTCACGTCGGGCTTTGTCATTACCGGCGCAAAATCGAATCTCGCCAGATATACATCTCCTATGTAAAATTCAATCCATTGTATAAAATGTTCATTCTCATTGGGATGTTCAATTTCTCCAACCGTAATCTTTACATCGTAAAATTCACCAGCCTTTAAAACCAGTGGTACCGTGACAAGGGACATGCGTTTTCAAACCGAAACTAACCTCCAGACTGTCTCATCCAGTCCGGCCAGTCCGGCCATGGGTCCCGAGAAATCGCATGGCAAGCAAAGCATGCCTTTTGCAACATTTCATCCAAACTTTTGTAGGTTTCCACGATATCCTTCTTTCCAGCAGTTTCCGCGATATTTCTTGCAGAATCAACAGTAATATTCAGATATTTTTCAAACTCCGCCTGCATTGCCGACGCAGTTTTTGCATCACCACCAGATTCTTTATGCCATTCCCCAGCCTTCCCATGCACTGAAAAGGACACCTCCATAACAATTTCACAGTTTTCCGCGACCGCATTGGCCTCTCGGGCAACGGCATGGAAATCACCAACCATTATTGCATCCAGTATCTTGGAAGTGTGTGCACTGATTAATTGCATCAGAGATCGAGTAGGTGTGGATTTGCTGATATGGATATCCTTTGCTTCCACTACCCTATTCACACCTCCAAACACTTTACCGCCATTCCAACCGTAAGTGATAGCTCCAGTGATGACAACGAACGCACAAAGTACAACGATTAAAACTTGGTTGTTTTTTCTCATTTAAAGTATCTCCTTTCTAAAAAATGTACCTAAAGATATCTTATAATCTAAATTTAGTACGGAATGAATATTTGCAACTGTTTTTATCTATAGAAATCGAAGTGTTTATTTCTACACAATTGATACTCTAAAAAATTACACCTTATCATGTAAATTTCTTCAGTTTATAAATGTTTTATTTCATACCTTGTCATTTCATATAATTTTCTTGATAACTATTAATATTGCTAGTTTAACGAGACAATAAGTAATATGTAATTGCAATGGAAATTGATTAACTAAAGACACTTCTTATGAAAGATATTTTCTATTTACCATCGCAAAAGACCTTTAGTCTTTCCAGGTTTCCTGTCTCGATAATAGTAAATTCCTTGAATTAAAGAACTGGCACTGTTACCTACTCCAATGATTGAATCTTGATTTTATCCATGCTTTTATTCTCCTTTTTGTGATTATCAAGTTTTTAACAATTTATCGAAAACTGTCTTACCACGTAGTGCCATGTTAATACTATGTGATAAAGTTTCCAGTTTTACCGGTTTATAAATGCAGTCATAAGCACCCATTCTCCTGGCTTCAGACACATCCATACTATCAGGATTTCCCGTGCAAAAAATTACTGGACATGTTGGATTTGTTCGTTGTACTTCTTTTAAAATATCAATCCCAGTTTTGCCCTCTCCCAGTTCAATATCTGTAAGTACTAAATCAAAATCTGCAATAGCCATCTTTGCCATTGCATCATAGTAACTACACACCGTAGACACATCAAATCCTTGTTGAGAAAGAAATCTTTTGAACAAAAATACAATCACTTCCCTGTCATCAATTACAAGCACTTTTCTCTTCATTCTGATTCCCTTCCATTAGATTTCAGTTAAAGTTGAAACGTATGGAAATGTATTCTACAAAAAAATCTTATTCCATATACGTCGCTCCATGAATCTGACAATTAATCTTTGGTGTACTCGTCCGAACGGCTGCTCTCTCTGCGTATTATTATCTATCAAAACCTTATAGTTAAGCCAACTTATGCAAGGTTCTATCTACATTTCAGTAATTAATAGAATTCAAATGTATTTCTTCTAACTTCTAAAACAATACATTGTCTTTGCAAATTTCAAACTTAACAGAGTATGTGTTTGCCCTTGTTCTTTCATTAATTAAATTACATTTATTGCATATACGATTATACGGTCCTTCACTATGAAATTTCTTTCCACATTTTAAGCATGATATTTCCTTATGACATCTACTCACCATTATCAGATTATCAGGTTTGTAATTTATTTCCTTTTCTTCTATATTCACGTTTGAGAGGTTATAGGAAGTTCTCATTTATAATTTCTCCTTTCCAGTATAATAAGCCTTTCAGGTTATTTTTGGCTAATGGTCACACTTTTAGTATTTCCACGTAGGCATCTTCAATCCCTTCGAAAGTAATTCTTTGATCTTATTTTTCAGCACTGTCAAATCTGAAGATTTAAAAACCAATGCATCGGCAATCCGGGCCATATAATGGTCTTTATAATTGCTATAGGCCGTATTCAGCAAAATAGGAATATACTTATGTTTATTAAAAAACCATCCTAATGCCTCAATACGATCCATCTCAGACATGCATATCTCCGTTATGATCAGGTCTGGAGTCTGGTTCTGCATTTTCTTAAAAGCATCTTTCTCATTGTTAGCCGTTATAACCTTATAACCCTCATGCTCTAATTCCTGTTTATAAAGCAGACATTGATTTATATTGTCCTCTACAAGAAGGATTTTAGTCATGGTTATGAACCTCCTTTCTTTTGATTCGGCAAAACACTTTTGATGGTAAGCTCACCACCTGGGCGGCCTTTCTCTAAAAATCTTAAGATACACATACCGTCAATTATTGTCAGATTAATATCTCATATATTCATCAATGCGTCCTCGTATTTTCCTTTTCTTTGAAGCGGGTAAAATACTATATAACAAAACACATACCAACATTGATAAATTTCATTTTCTGATATTAGTTACCGCTAAGTGATGCATGATACATTTAAATCTTAAGAAAAAATATATTTGTATTTAGGATAGAGATATGGATGAGTTGTATGTGGTGAAAAGATGAATAATATTTCTTAAGTCCAATAAAATAAAGCGTTAATTGACCAAGGAATAGTTTCAAGATATGAGGACAATCAGAATGTACTACGGTGAAAAATAGTCCTGAAAAACATCAGGATATACGAAAACAATTTTCATATTTCTCTGATTTTTCTATGATAATAATTTTACGTAGCAATACACAAGTGTAGCCTGCTACACTTGTGTATTGCTACGCTCTTGTAAGTGACTACACAAAAGAATGATTGGCCTGTTACCATCTTTATTATTCCTTTATACCAAACTTTTTCATCACCTTGTAGAGTGTAACCCGATGCATGCCCAGCAATCGCGCAGCTTTGGACTTGTTCCAACCGGCTTTTTCTAATGCCTGGACGACTTGCTGCCGATCGTTGATTTTACCTGTTTCTATACGTCTTTTATCTCGGCCTCTCAAACTATTAAATTCTGATGGCAGGTTATCTAACGTGATGACAGTATTACCACAAGTGATAAATGCGTATTCCATAGTATTATTGAGTTCCCTTATGTTGCCCTTCCAGGTGTAGTTCATAAAGATTTTTTGAACTTCTGCAGATAAAGACTCGACGTGTTTGTTTAATCTCAAATTGAGTTTTTCTATAAAATGCTCTACCAACAGTGGAATGTCTTCACGTCTATCCCTGAGAGGGGGAAGAGCTAATTCCACTATTTTAAGCCTATGGTACAAGTCTTCCCTGAATTTACCCTTACTGACATTTATTCGCAGATCCCGGTTCGTAGCCGCTATTATCCTCACATTTGATTTGATGGTCTTTGAATCTCCAACTCTTTCAAAGACTCTTTCTTCAAGCACCCTTAGTAAACGTAATTGCATAGTGCTGGATATGTCTCCTATTTCATCCAGAAAGATAGTGCCACCTTCAGCCTTTTCAAATCTTCCTACTCTATCACTGATGGCGCCGGTAAACGAGCCCTTAACGTGTCCGAACAGTTCACTCTCCAGTAAATTGTCAGACAAGGAGGAACAACTTACCACGACAAATGGCTTTTCCCCACTATCCTTTCCATGATAATGCAATGCCTCAGCAACCAACCTCTTTCCTGTACCACTTTCTCCCGTAATTAACACTGTAGTCGGTATGTCTGCTAACGTTTCAATCAAAGAGAAAACTTTCTGTATATCAGCACTTTTACCTATGATATTATGAAATTGTCGACGATCTTGCAAACTACTCTCAAGTACTGCAAGCTGGGTTTCATCTCTCACGACTATGACACAACCGTTAAATTGTTTATTGCTGTCAAGAAGCGGGTACGTGGTAACACTAACTAATACTCTGGACATCATAGCGTTGAAACATTCAAAGCGAATCTTTTCAGCAGGAAGTTTTGTTTCTGTTGTCTCCTTAAGGGTGGCAACACATTCCCCTTTACAACTTTTATGCAGTAATTCAAACTTTTCCCCCCTGGCTTTATTAATATCAGGAAGTCCACAAATCCTTCTGGCAGATTGATTGAATTCAACTATTTTTAGTTCTCTATCTAACAAAATAATTCCATCCCTAATAGTCTTGAAGATTGCTTCAAGGTTTTCTTTAAACCTCTGGATATCATTATCTGCCAGTTTATGTTTGATAAAGAGACCGACTTGACGGCCGATTGCCGCCATCATATTAAGCAAACCCTTATTGGGCTTTCTTATCTCGCGGTTAAAGAAGCAGATTGTTCCAAGCACTTCACTACCGATGATAATGGGAAAACCAAAGGCTCCATGCAACCCCACTTTATCTGCAACGGATGCTCTGAGAAAATCCGAATCATGAACAACATCTGCAATCCATAAAGGCTCAGCACTTTCCCGGACCCGGCCCGGAAGTCCAATTTTCGGAGGAAAGGTTATTTGTTTAGTAACATCTTTGAATTCAGAAAATTTTGAAGATGGTATATGCCAGGTTTCTGTATTACGTAAAATACGTTGTTGCTGATCATATGTCCAGATTTCACCATAATCCCACTCCAGGGCTTCACATATGGGTTGAAGAATTTTTGATGAAGCCTCTTCAAGTGTGATGGATTCTGCCAATATCCGTGTTATGGCGTGCTGAGCACTAAGACGTATTTCCGATTGCTTTCGCTTTGATATATCAGTTAATAGTGTTCTGCATTGTCTGACATTATCACCTGCATCATGCACTACAGAGCATTCAAGTTGTACATGGAAAACTGTACCATCTTTTTTAACCATCTTTAATTCACACGCATTAGCTTTTTCCCCATCATAAACAGTTCTAATGTACAGGTAGTATTTATCTTGATCTTCACTGTAAATGAATTTTGCTATGGGTTTGTTAATTAACAAACTTCGTTCGATTCCCAGCATTGCAGCACCTGTTAGATTGGATTCCAGGATCAACCCTGTTTCATCGATTGTAAAATATCCAAGCGGGGCAAAGTCAAACAGGTCTAAGTATTTCCGCCGAGACTCTTCAATCAGTAACTGGGCTTTGCGGAGTTCTTCATTCTGCATCTCCAGTTCGATCTGGTGTACCTGAAGCTCGTGTGCCAGTTTACGCACCTCTGCTTCTGACAATTTCGCTATTGGTATTATATCCGGCTTGAGTCTTTTCTCCGCCTCTTTGCGAAGGCCAGATACCTTTTTCTGTTTTTGCATTTCTTTCTTCATTTTCTAGAATAACTTGCAGCCACTAAGACACGAAGTAAGAACGAATATTTAATTAAATCTGTACCTTAGAAAGAATATGGGTCAAGTCTCCCCTTGAATCCATCTTTCCTTTAGCATTGTAAATCCCTTTATAGTCTCCCTACTTATCTTCTGAATAAGTCATCTAAAAACTTATTCTTCTTAAGTTCGGATTGCCACTTTTGATGCCTTTTCACAGATTCTATTTTCTTCTGGGGTGGAAACGATAAAAAATCAAGATCTTTTACTCTTCCAGTATAGTAACGGATTTTAATAGTATATCTGAATTGTTTCAAGTGTATTATTTTCAATCACATAGCTGTATAGTATATTTTTATGTCAACTATCCTGATACGATAGAATATTTAATATCAAAATCACACAATTTGTGATTAATATTTACGGCGGGATAAGTAGTTAACAATATATAAAAACTTATACTTTTTTAATATGTTTTTTTTACTCCAGGATGATCTCTTTTAAAAAAGAAACCAGAAAAAACTTTTTACAAATACTGCTATATCAAAAAATTATGGTTATGGAGAAAAACGAGCGATTGACTTTAAAAAAGATTTGGATAAAAGTACCGAATATTCATGGATGAGGAAATTATTAAGCCTCTGTCCTTGTAAATCGTAAAGCTTCATAATCATTTGTAATTGTTACATTTCCTATAGGAAGTGTAACAATTACAAATAAAACAATTCAATTCAAGGCGTAAAAATGTACAGAAAGGCGCATCTGGAAGATATATTTTGTTACAGAATACCGTATTCTGTAACATTGAGCAATTTAAAACAACATTATCAATAATGTTTCATCAATCGTGTATGTTCAGAATGAAATGATTGACTCGGTATTAATATACATAAGCATTTAAATAAATATTCATATTAATGGAAACGCTTTTTTTCATATACCGTGTATAATGGAAAAAAATGTTATCAGAGTATAGTAGACGCCATTCTAATTGTAGAAAGGAAAGACTGCATGTTTAAGGAATTTAGTATATGGGCTTTTATTTTAATAATAATTATTTCCTCGTCAAATACCGCTGCAATTGGCCGTGAATTAACGGGAAGAAGTACATCTGATTTTATAAAACCTGGTGATATTACAGCTGAAACATCACTGGCTTTAGCGGGAGATAGGGCAAGGCATGTATTATATATAATTGATGATTTATATAAATTATACATCACTCATACGGCAGGAAAATATGCAAGAGACACAGAAACCTTTTCTTCCATTGCCATAACTCAAGAGGTTTTTAAGATGATGGAAGAAAAGGGCTGGCATAAGGCCAGATTTTTAAGCATTTCCAAACAGCCGTTAAACCCCGAATCCTCAATAAAAGATGATTTTGAAAGAGATGCGCTCAAGGCTATAGTATCCGGTGAGGCATTATATGAAAGGTTTTATTTTGATGTTGAAGGTAACGATTACTTAAGAGCTGTTACTAGTGTATCAATGACTACAAAAAAATGTGCAGTTTGCCATACAGACAAAAAGATAGGGGATTTGATAGGTGCAATCTCATACATCTTTCCTCTTGAAAAATACTTACAGTAAATTATGATTATGCAAAGGTCATTATTCTTCACCTGCCTCTCGTAACTATTCATAACTACGGTTTAGGTTACACCTCAACAGACGGTCCGAGAATACATCTTTACAGGCTAAGTAATGAAAAGATAATATGATATAGTAAAAAATGTAAGCTCCGTTTTACTTATGATACTTACAGGCAGCCTTAAGAATCACCCCTGTCTTTTTTATTTCTTCAGGTTTCGAGTTATCTCGTGCAGGATACCGCCGGCAATCTTTGGCTTCGGCCAAAACAGTTTCCGGGCGGATACCTTTACCTGTGTCTTGTCTTGTTTTGTTTTTGTCAGCTCTATGCTAATGCTGCAACCGCTTGCCTTTCCTTTAATGACCCCGTTCTCTTTATTCTCTTTGCTCACCTCTCCCAATTTCCTTAGCGTTGCAACACAGGCTTCATATAATGCCTGAGAATCCTGATCAAGCTCTGTAAGGGCATGGTTTTTGCCGAAAAGAATAGCCCCTGCTGCCACAGGGATGGTTCCTATACCGGTTATCGCGGCAATACCGTAAATAGCTGCGCTCTTCAATCCTGCCCTGGCTGCCATAGGCTCCAAAACGGTCTGTAAAATTTTACCGGCAAATTGTTGCAGGCTGGTAATATTTTCGTATTTCTCGTCCTTGATTCCTATGTCAAAAGCTTTAATGACCGGCTTGTCATCCTGACTGTATTGTTTGTAGATAACCTTATCAATTGTAAGGATCATTTCATCAATCTGGAAAACTATCTCTGCCTTTTCATCCTGGACCTTGCTTTCCTCTTCCCGGGCAATTGTTAAAGCATCGACATTAAGATTTTCGTATTTATCCTTTATCAAGATTACCTCTTTGATATTCAAAACCAGTTTGGGAATATGAATTTTTTTTCTTAAAAGCGATGCTATCTTACAGGATCCACTGACTTCAGTGATATCAATAAATACACCTTCGGGAAATGATTCTGGCTGATACAGCCGCAAACCTTCTATGGAAACTGACTGCTTTATAATGCTCAGAGAAAACTGGTCGATAACCGTTTCAACACCCATAACCTGCTTGGAAGTTATCTCTATTGCGGATTTAATGATACGGTCTTGTACGTTTATCAGAATGACCAACAGAACAATCAGACCAAGAACGATACTTGTTGGTAAAATAACTATTTTTTTCATACCGAGTATAAACAATAGAGCCTCCGCATAAACTCGCACGAAAAGCGCTTGATGCAAAAATTTTTTTCAATCGTACTTCAAAATTACGTTAAAAGAAGACAGTATAAAACTGCACAGCACCAACAATGGAGATAATTTGCAAATTTGAAAACACCTCTCCTACGGTTTTTTGTTTTTTACTTTAAAAATCACCAATTTAATTCTGTAACAACAGATGAAAAGCAATCATCGTCTTGTCCAGGTATGCCTGAAACGCAAGATTCCCTCTCTTGCTTAAACGATCATCACCAATATCACACTTCAAGCGCTTTATCATCCGCTCAACTGAAGGACGACGTGTCATTATTGCCTTGAATCTCTTTGCCATTGGAGGATCTTCCGTGTCTATGTGGGGTAATAACCCAAATGATATATTAATCATCCTGCCAGTTAACGAATTGGGACAACACTCTACCTGATGCAAGCATGTTGAACACACCGGTTCACCATCTGTATCCGTTGGCGCATGGTAAATGAATTTTTCTTTTTCATAACGCATTCCTTTGTAATCCATCTCATGGCCACCATTGCATATTACCACACCATACGGCGTTATCTTCTCCATGCCACGCGGCAAACCATCTGTTATTCCATTCTTGCGCCTTGGATTTAAAGATGCCTTTAATTCTAAGCCGAGTTTGTCCATAAACTTATCTTTCAAATCTCTGCTATCACACGCGCTATCATACAACGCTCTTTTAACCGATTCTTCAATCACCGGATATGTATCAAATACCTTTTCTACATGTGGAAAATATGTCTCTCCATCATGTGTCGGTCCATCCAACACTGCTCTTGCATCCAGAGGCACGCCTTGACGTGGAAAACCTACAATACTTGCTTTGTGCCCCCAATACATCTTTGTTATGGATTTCACGATTGTCCCCGCTCCTTCATCTGCCAATACCCAGTCATGTTCACACTTGTCTCTGTCCTGACAGCGACACCTCTTAGTCAGCTTTGATTGCGACTTCTTCTGCTCCTTACCATCTTCGTCCTTATACTTTACTGTCTCAAACCCTGAATATGCATAATAGTGAGTTGTATCTCCTACTACTTCCTTTTCTATTTTAATCGCACCTGTCTCTATGTTCTCAGTTACCAGCGCAATCTTCATCTTATCCCATAGCCCCCACTCACTCATGATCTGGTCAAATTGCTGCAGTTTACGCTCACTTGGTATATGCCTGCTACAATACTCATCCCTTTCCCCCTTCGGTGCAAATCCACATACTCGCACAAAACTCGGATTACTCTTCAATAACATGGACACTTTTTCCGGCTCGCACGGAAATCCCATTAGAGCTGTACCCAAAAAACTTTTTAACAACGCAAAAAAACATTTTGGCCTCTTACCTCCCAATCGAAATGGCACTACCCCGGGAGATATACTCAGGGGACTTACCATCCGCTGCTTTGATTCAGCCGCTACTTCATAAAGCACATCACCTCTCTTCTCCTTGTCAACTTGCATTGTTGCTCTATTAAACAAAAGCTCCTGTCTTGCATCTTCTTTGCTCTGAGATAATACTACTTGCTTTTGGGGTTGATTTTTCAGCCTCTTTCTCTCTTCTCGTTTATTAAATTCATAAAGTGCATCGTAGTACTCAGCACCGAAATTACGGTGTTTCTCCCAGGGAAAATAATATAAAGCCCGAAACCATTCCGCATCTGGTGTATTAAGCAGTACTTTGTCATCTTCGTGAACAGTGTGAATTAGTAGCGGTTTTTGGTTGATTTGAATTTGTGATATTGGTAGCATTCTAGCGTGTCCTTTCTTGTATAGTAGTTTGTGTTATTGTGTGACTTCTATTATACAAGTTGGGCACCGTATTTTGTAATTCTACTATTGGATTTTGTAAATTATTTCACAAAACCCTTTAAAATACGGCTTACTGGCTCGTTGGCACATTATTCTTGTCGCTCCTTTTACAAAATATTGCCTCTAACTCTTTTTATAACTCTTTTACTATCAACATCTTTGTAAGTTTATGCGTCTGCTCAATAAGTAAATACTTACTATAACACAGCAAATCTTTCATTGATAAATAAAATGATAAAATCAGGAAAGAGAACTTAATCGATTTTCGTTGTCTTGAAAAATACTTTCCATCACAATTATTTATGAATTGGAACCACAACAAATAGATAACCAGTTTCTGAATAACACAACTATTACAATGAAATCGAAATGGTCATGTATTTCTAAAGCAAATACAACATAAGGAAAATTTGAAACAGAATGGCCAATAGTGTTTCAACACCGTTTGTAAGATCGCAAATTATAGGTAAAAACACTTAACGATCAAACTGGGGCACCTTGTCAGGCGCAGCAACCCTGAATGAGCGTGCAAAACTAAGTGAAGAAAATAGAAATATTCAATATTCATACAACGAGCACTCAGTAATTCAAGTTGATCGTCATATCTAGGTTTTGTCCGTCATAATGGAAGCTAGCAGCAGAAAACGCTGGCGCGCCGAGCACGCCTTTTACGTCGTTTGAAAAACCGTAACCTTCCTTTGGAACTCCCAACCAGCTAGTGTCAAGTTTGCCGTTCACATTTTCATCATGAATAATGGCAAGCGCATATGTTCCAGGCGCAATGTCATGAAAATCGAAACTCACCTGCTTATCGCGAACTTTTATTATCATGGCATTGGTTGCGCAGCGTAGATACTTAGTAGGAAAACCATCCGGAGATTCAAATAGCACGCACGCTACGCTTCCCTCACTGTTTCTTATGTCCAGAATTTCCACGTGAATAACTGGGGGGCATGGTGAGTCGGCAAAGGTGATGGTTGGAAAGTTCGCAGACATCATCAGTACTACAAACCATGTTACGAATCGAGTTCTCATGAGAACATGCATTTGCGTGCCCCTGATCGTCGAAGCCCACCTCTGACTTCCGAGTAGTTTACTCATTCATTATCCTCCTTATTTATGATGTTGTTTCTATTCTTCTAAGAATGTTTTCAGACGCTAATCGTAATTCCTTAAGACTTTCAGGTATCTTACCGATTGTATCTTCAATTTTAAAAGGTTCGCCAAAAACTATTTTTACCCAGTGTTTTTGTGTCAGCAAGTCAATTACCTTTCCGCCTAAAACATTTACGGACCCGTCAAGGTTTGACTCTATTTTAAGAGGCAAAATTAATTTGTCGCTTTTAGCGGCCACATACGATATTCCCCTGCGCGGCCTTCTCTTTACAGTTATACCTTTATTTATGCCTCCTTCTGGGAATATGACTGCCCTTTCACCGCGAGACAATAAAGT
This sequence comes from Candidatus Scalindua japonica, assembly GCF_002443295.1. Classification (NCBI taxonomy): domain Bacteria; kingdom Pseudomonadati; phylum Planctomycetota; class Candidatus Brocadiia; order Candidatus Brocadiales; family Candidatus Scalinduaceae; genus Candidatus Scalindua; species Candidatus Scalindua japonica. Next base: position 209,502 of record NZ_BAOS01000005.1, read on the forward strand.
TATTAACTGCCTGCCGGAGAATTCCAAGTCCTTCCCCTGATGGGCGGGAACTGCTCCAAGAAAACGATAAAAGAACAATATGTCATAGAAATAATCATAAGCCATGTAAAAGAGTGGGAAATATTTAAAACGAAACGGCATGGCAAGGCAAACAGAAATGGGATCAAGATATGAAACATGATTTACCGCTAGAATAAAAGAATCTCCAGCTTTTTTCAGATTGTCAGTCCCTTTAACCTTAAAATCTAAGAGGATTCTAAATATAAACATAAGCGACAAATATGCTGAGAGTTGTACAATTTTTATAATGTTTCTAAGCATTCTCATAAAATCCGGGAACACAGCCGTACAAATAACATAGCTATTTCAATGATATTCAAATAAACCTGTCTTTTTAAAAAGATCACAACATAACACGCCCTTATCAGACGATAATAACTTTTAATTTGCAAGCGTACAAAGGCTTTATATCATACTCACGCCTGATAATTCAAAAGAATTATTGTATGATTTTTAATGTCATTTATATTATTAGTAATAATGTCGTACAATACATGTCTTACCAGGAGGGAGTGTTTTTGCTTACGAATTGAGTTTTGTCAGCTTTGCCGTCTTTTAGAATCATTTTTGATAGGACAGAATGCTTAATATAAAAATCGCTTAATTTGTGATTAATATTTTCGGCGGAAACATACTTTTCCATTTATTCTGGTAAACTCTGGAATATTAAATATTTGTTCAGAAAAATACAATCAATGTAGGATTTAAATGGATCAAAAGTTCGAATAAACTAATTCCGCCGGAATGTAGTTATCATTAATTACCGGAAGTTCAAAGAAATGAGTTATAATGTTGATCCTTCTAATAGATCATCTCCTAAGGGTGAGAAAACTGTTAATAAAATCATTGGAGACCTACAAGGTGAAGGTATATAATACTGCCGATAGCGACATACAGATGCAATCAGGCTTCGGGAAAGGATATATAAATGTTTAAACGAAGCGATATCTGGTGGACGTGTATTAGTCATAACGGCAGGAAGTTCAGAAGAGTCTTGAAACCTCTGACAAAAAGCTTGCACAGGCTATAGAGGCTAAGATCAGGACTGAGATTGTTGAGGGAAAGTATTATGAGAGATTGACAGGACAATGCAAAACCTTCAAGGACATGATGGATAAGTTTATGAAGGATTATGCTCCTACAGTCTCAATGAATACTCAAGAAGGGTACAAATATTATTTAAAAAATCTTAACAGGTTTTTTGGCAATCCTGCGTTGATGTCTATAACGCCTAAGATTGTAGCAAAATATAAATTGTATCGCAGAGATTACGGAGCAAGCCCTTCAACGGTAAACCGTGAGCTTTATATGCTTTTAAAGGCTTTCAATCTGGCAGTCAAAGAGTGGGAGTGGCTAAAGGATAATCCTGTTTCCAGAGTACAGAAGGAGCTGGAAAACAATGAAGTTGACAGGTGGCTGACAGAGGGTGAAGAGAGAAGGCTTCTTGGAAATAGTCCTGACTGGTTACGTGAGATAATAGCCTTTGCATTGAACACAGGTTTACGACAGGATGAATTGCTGTCCCTTGAGTGGAGCCGTGTAAATCTGCTCCGTAAAACTATTCTTATACAAAAGACTAAGAATAATAAGCCCAACACTCTTCCTCTGAATAGTCTGGCACTGAATGTCATTATGCAAAAGCATGAAGGTAAGGTGAGAAGCCTTAAGAATGATCTTGTGTTTATCAGTATGTCAGGTACAAAGATTGGTAAGCGTAACCTGATAAGGGCATTTGCCCAGGCATTAGAAAAAGCGGAGATTAAGAATTTTACGTTTCATTGTCTTCGCCATACATTTGCCACAAGATTAGCCCAGAATGGTGTAGATATTTACAAAATAGCAAAGCTCTTAAATCATAAAGACCTGAAGAATACGCAACGCTATTCTCACCATTGCCCGGAGAGTTTAATGGTTGGTGTTCAGATTTTGGAAAAGTTTGACTACAATCCTACTACAATGGCTCAAAATAGTGGTTGAAAGTAGTACTTGTTTTGTCGTAAGTCCTTGTTTGATAATATGGGCGATACTGGACTCGAACCAGTGACCCCTTGCTTGTCGAGCAAGAGAAAGAAGGGCAATAGTTCTTCGGTTTAGTAACAAGTGTTTAGGTTTGTGACCAGAATGGGGAGTGAGATTTACTCCCTGTTTTGATTTGCTTACTTGACAATTACTTGACAGTGCATAATTCTACATCTACTAATCGAAACTAGTTAATTATTTCTTTAGGTTTGTATCTCTTTTGCGGTATGTATTTTCCACTTTCTTAATCCTGTTATATAGTTTTTTACTAACTTTACAACTGGATCAGTTTTTGGGGAGCAGGTCATTCTGAAGTTGTGCCAGAGGCAGATCCACCTTTAGCGTGAGAGGAAAGACTGAAAAATCTCATCACGAGAGATTCTTCGATTCCTCCAGCCGCTCAGAAGATAACAAAGAGCAACGCACGCAAACACCTAACCGGTTACTACTGTTAAAAAATAAGATATTTAACACCCCAGGCGTAACTTCAAGCTTCTCTAAGCGACTATTCTTTTAAAAGATTTTTGTATATTAGGGAAGTAAGGAACACTGGAGTAAAGGCTCTGTTTTAAGAAAATCAAATTAAGAGCAGGATATATTCATCTCCTTTTCTACCCTGCTCTTAATTTACCAGTTTAAAATTACTACACTGTTACCACTATCACCATCTGTCATTCTGTCACCATCAGAATCCGCATTGTCGAGGTCAGTGCCCGTATCGTCTTCGTTGACAAATATACCCGTGTTCGTTTCTACTGTATTACGAAGACCATCTCCATCATAATCATTACAATCAAGCGATGGGTTTGGGTTAGGGTCGTAAGTAAAGTTTATTCCGGGATTGTTGCTAGTTATCAAAGGAATAGAGATGCAATATGCTTCTCTATTTAATGGATTGTTAAACAGGTCAACCAAAGTTAGATTTGTCATTCCAGATAATGGGGAGATATCTACTATTTGATTGCCTGCCGCCACCAACATATTCAGGTCTGTCATACCTGATACACCGTCAATGTTTTGGAAAAGTCTTGATATTAGACCACTTCTTATGAGGTGGATATTCCGCATAAATGTCCGGGGGACAGCCCCGGTTCTACGACTTCGTTTCGCTACGTCCGTAAACAGGGGCAGTCCCCCCTACGTTACCACATCACTCATGCCACCTGCTTCTCTACTTCTTCAAACTTGACAGATATTTTCTTTGATACTCCAGCCTCTTCCATGGTAACACCATAAATAACATCTGCAATGGTCATAGTTTGCTTGCTATGAGTTATTACGACAAATTGAGATTCAGATGCAAATTCTTTGAGTATCTGGATAAAGCGTGTAATGTTATTTTCGTCCAGGGCGGCATCAACCTCATCAAGCAGGCAGAATGGACTCGGTTTGGATTGAAAGATGGCAAACAAAAGAGCTATGGTCGTCATCACCTTTTCACCACCGGAAAAAAGCATTATTGATTTAAGGTCTTTTCCTGGAGGCTGAGCAATTATATCTATACCAGCATCCAGAATATCAACACCCTCCTCCAGGACAATGTCCGCCCTGCCACCGCCAAACAACTTTCGAAATAATTCGAGAAAGTGGTTCCTTATTTCATGAAATGTAGTTTCAAACAGCTCACGGCTTGTAACATTTATCTTATTTATAATGTCGTTTAAGTCCTTTTCAGACGTCTGCAGATCTTCCACCTGATTCGCGAGATGCGTCTCTCTCTCCTCAAGCTCTGTCTGCTCATGAATGGCTTCGAGATTGACACTGCCCATTTTATCAACCTTACTCTTTAGCTCATCAATCTCCCGGGACACATTATCCCAATCCAGGGACCCATCGTCTTCATCATTATGCTCTATTGCAAACTGAGAAAGTTCAACCTGATAATCATCTCGAATTCTCTCTTCCAGGTCGATAACTTTTATTTTGAACTCATTCTCCTTAAGTCTTAAATCATTTATTGCATGCTCATGGTTTTTATACTCTTCATTATACTCATCTACCTGTCTGATTTTTTCAGTCAGTTGCCCGTTACAAACGTCTTGCTTTTCCCTCAAGCGTACACCTTCATTCTCTAACGCTAGTTTTTCTGACTGAAGCTCTTCTAGTTTATTATTCAGATCTGTAATCATATTTTCACTTACAATAGTCTTTTCCCGGCAATTGTTTATTTCGCTATAAGCGGCAGTCAGTCCTTCTTTGTTTTCGACAAGTTCTTTCTTTAACTTATCGATAGAAGCAATGAGATTGTCGTTTCTCTCCTCTTTCTGTGCCAGCACGACCTTTAGTTCAGTGATTTCATTTTGCACATTGACCTTACCGGATTCCTTATGTATCCTGTCACCTTCCAAAACGACAACTTGCTCTTCCAATACTTTTCGATGATCATTTAAGTCTGCAATTTCACTGTTGAGGTTTGCTTCTCTCCGGTTAATATTTTCAATATGTTCGTTTATTTCCTGTATTTCGCTTTCGTTAACACCCTGTTCATCATTAAGTTCAACGTTTTTAAATTCTTCTTTCTGGAGGTTACTTTCCTGTGAAATTTTAATAGAATTTTCAGCATCTATCCCTCTCTTAAACTCATCGGCATTTTGTGTCAGGTGTACAACCTCAGATTCCTTAATTTCCTTTTCACCCAAACGCGTTTCAATTACTCTTAAAATATTTGCAAGTTCCAATTTAATGCTCTCAAGTTCACTCTTACGCGAAATAAGCCCAAGCTTCATATCACCCCTGCCAACAAGGATGGTCCCTCCAGGCTCAACAACCTCTCCATTTAATGTCACTATGCATTTGGCTCCACATCTCTCACCCGAAATTCTCAATGCGGTATCAAAATCATCAACAACAATCGTATCTCTCAATATATATTCTACAAGAGGTTTGAAACGGTCTTCGCTCTTTATTAAATCAACAGCCCTGCCAACAACACCCGGAATATTTAAATCTATAGGAGCATGCCCCCCCTCCACCCGTATATCTTCCAATGGAAGAAATTTGACATAACCCTTATCCTGCTCTTTTAAAAAACCGGACGCCTGAATCACGTCTTTTATCGAATTAACAACAATTATCTGTGCCCTGTCTCCTAAAACGGTTTCAATAGCAGATACATAAGTGGTATCTACCTTTATTAAATCCGCAACCATCCCATACACTCCGCTTATTACTCCATTATCTTTTCCAGACTCTTCGAGAACTACCTGTACACCTGAGCTTACCCCCTCAAAACGTTTTTCAAGGTCTTCAAGGGTCTCCAGACGCGATTCTTTACGGCCCTGTAATTGCCGTGAGTCATTTATACTGTCGCCAATAGTCTGAATTTCAGAATTTAAAACCTTAATCTGTTCGTTCGTGCCTACCAGAGAGAGTTCAAGGCCTTCAATTTTACTCAACACCCTGTCCCTCTGTTCCGTAAGACTCCTCCTCTGATATTCTATACGTTCGAGCTCTGATGATATCTCCTCCTGACGTTTCAGCAGTTTGCTCCTCCTGTTGCCAATCGTTTCTCTTTCCGCACTTAAACTACCAACCTCATTTTGAAGACTGGAACCTCTATGCAACATATCTATGACTTGTTTTTTATTATCTTCGATCTGTTGCTCAAGGATATCATACTCGTATACATACTGTTTTAATGCTGTCTCTTTAGTTGACAAACTACTATTTCCCTCTGTCAAGTCCTTCTGTATTTTTTCTAAATCCTGATTCAGTTCACTAATATCACGCTCCGCATATTCAATCTTATTTTTAAGTATATCGATAGATTTTTCATGTTTATCTTTCTGTATATTCAGATCTTCTATCGTATTATGATTAAACCCTATTCTATCGTGCGCACCTGTAATTTTTGCTGCCAGACTTGCCAGATTAATCTGACACTTTTCAAGACTGGAGGCAAGCTCATTTATGCTGTTTTGCAAACTATCTTTTTCCCCATTTAAATCCTCAATGATTGTAAGGGCTTCCTGACACCGCCCCTCTGCCTGTTGTATCTGTTCCTGAGCAATCTCTCTTTCATCCTTAAACGTTATATATTTCTTCAGTGACAACTTAATCCTTAACTCTTTCAGCCTGACAACACGCTCATTATATTTACGGGCCTTCGCCGCTTGAAGCTTTATAGAACGGAGCTGCTTCTGTACCTCTTCAACTATATCATTTACCCGAAGCAGGTTTTGTTCAACCTTTTCCAGCTTTAACACGGTTTCTCTTTTTTTTGCTTTGTATTTGCTGATACCAGCCGCCTCTTCAAATACAAATCTTCTCTCCTGCGCATTTACCTGCAACAGAGATTCAATCTTTCCCTGTTCCATGATAGAGTAACAACTCCCCCCAACCCCTGTACCCAGAAATAGCTCCTTAATATCCTTTAATCGACACGGCTGTTTATTAATTAAATATTCAGATTCTCCCGCAGCATACAGACGCCTCGTAATACATACCTCATTATATTCTACCGGTAACAAATCTTTGTCATTAAGAAACGTCAGTGATGCTTCCGCGTATCCCATAGACGGTCGTGAATTAGTACCGCTGAAAACAACATCCAACATCTCATTACCTCTGAGTGATTTTGCGCTCTGCTCACCGAGTACCCACTTAAACGCATCAACAACATTGCTCTTTCCGCATCCGTTAGGTCCGACAATACCGTTAATACCTCTGCCAAACTCAAAGTATGTCTTGTCTGCAAATGATTTAAATCCAAACAACTCTAATTTTTTAAGCAGCATAAAAATCTAGTTCCTTTCATTCGCCATTTTCCTGGTTTTTGCTTCGCAAAATAAAGATACTCTCGTCTTATAAGGCGAATTTGCTGTTGTATCCCAAGACAAAAGGCGCCAAGGACTTAAAACAACTCTCACCTTATCTATACAGCTTCACTTCTTTTTATTCAACAATCTATAATTGATAGTATGCCTATAAAAAAGGAGCGTCTCTTTACAGAGACGCCCCATTTAAACTCTTTCGATTCTGGTCCATAAATGTAGATTGAAATACTTTCCATTCACATACTCTTAAAACCTTTAGCTTGTAATATCAGTTAAAACCATCTACTCTAAGGCCTTCGTATCAGACCTGACAATCTTCTTATTTCTTTACCACTTTCTTCTTTGTAGTGGTTTTCTTTCTGGCCACAGGTTTCTTCTTCGCAGTGGTTTTCTTCTTAACTGTAGCTTTTTTCTTAACAACTGTTGTTTTTTTCACGGTTGCCACAGTCTTCTTCTTGGTGCCACAAACTTTCTTCTTCGGCACAGCTTTCTTCACTGCAGCCTTTTTAACAGTTGTCTTTTTAGCTGCTGTCTTTTTAGCTGCTGTCTTCTTTACTGTTGTTTTTTTTGCTACAGTTTTTTCAGCAACAGCTTTCCTGGCTACGGTTTTTTTAGCCGTTGCCTTCTTTGCTGCAGGCTTCTTAGTTGCACACTTTTTACGAGTAACTTTCTTTACTATCATTATATATCACCCTCCTTATGACAAAAATATGACCAAAATAATCGAAGAGCTACCAATTACAGCTCAAGGCCTTCATTTCTTCACCTCTAACGTAACAGTTTTTTACATATCTCCGAGCACTTTCAGCAAAATCCCTAATCTCATCTTCTGAATATGGTATGACATCAAACATCTTGTTATCCAAACAGTTTGTCGGCCTGAAAGATTGTAAAATATATCTACTCGCACCTGTTATACTCTGTGCTATTTCAACAATATCAGCTTTATTTAAGAAAGCCGGGCAAACTGTAGTACGGAACTCATACTCAATTCCACTCTCCATTATCAGCTTTATACTCCTTGCAATGTCCGACAGACTGCATGTAACTCCACCCACCTCATTATACTTCACGTCTCTCAAAGGTGCTTTTATGTCCATAGCGATACAATCAATCAGCTCTCGCTGTATCAAGTCCTCTATCTTATCAGGATTTGTACCATTTGAGTCCAACCTGACCTTTAAGCCCATATCTTTGAAGATTTTTATGAGTTCATCTAGGTCATCATGGAATGTCGGTTCCCCTCCGGAAATAACAACTCCATCCAGCCAATCTTTATTTTTCTCAATCCTCTTCTCTACCGCCTCTAAAGGTATGCTTTCAAGCTCATTAGGTTTCTGAACCAGATGGGTAGCATGACAGTAAGGACACCTCATATTGCAATGGGGAAGGAAAAGAATGGCAACAATATTTCCTTCCCACTCTATTAAGCTACTCTCAACAAAACCCTTTATCATTATCGACATTTTATCACCTGGAAAACAATATTTAATCAATATTCATCTATTTACAACTTTTATTTGGAGCTGCAACATTCTCTGCATGCCTGTTGACCAATTCCTGCATCTTAGTCATATCCCAATTGTTAACCCTGTCTTGTGAAGCACTTCTTTTTATACTGTAAAGATTTGATGCATCACAGTAAGAACACTGATCTACCAACCTTGGGATAACACGGTGACATTCATTACAGATAGTAAACTCCGGTGATATGGTTAATTGTGCCGCCTGTGTATTCTCAAAAGTTCTCTTAACAAGCTTCATAATACTGGAAGCCGGAGGTCTCTCTTCACCCACAAACGCGTGTATTATCGCACCCGACTCAATCATGCTATGGAACATACTCTGCACCTCTATCCTCTTCACCATATCCACAGGCGCATCAGGACGCAGATGAACGCTATTGGTATAGTAAAATTCGTCTCTCTCCATATGACCCTTAACCAGGTCCACAGCTTCAGGGAAATTTCGAACGTCAATCTTTGCAAGCCTTCGACTTGCACTTTCAGCAGGCGACTCTTCAAGGGAGAATTTCAGATTGTGCTTTTTCCCCTCTTCTTTCACTCTGAAATACATATGAGAAATAATGCGTAGCCCAAGCTTAAGCGCTTCATCATCATCGTGCAACTCTTTACCAATCATAAACTGCAGACACTCATTCAACCCTATAATACCGACAATGTAAGTCGCCGCTTCCAAGTCTACATACGGTCTTCCGTCATGGGCAGTTTTACCAATCTCCCACAATGGCATATTCGGAGAAGCCATAAGCCTGGCAATAAAGTGCTTCTTCTCAAAATGGGCCTTGATGGCGATATCCATACCCCTGTCAATTTCCTTGTAGAGTTTATCAAGGTTACCCCTGCCAGCCCTGTAAGCAGCCTGTGGAAGGCTTACGGTTATATTTTGAAATCCACAAAATCTCATACTCTCCGGATGGTCAATCATATAATTATCGTCAATAGTAGTACGCAATCGACAACATGCTGACAAGGTTATTTCATCCCTGTCAAAGACGAAATATGGCACCCCGTTTTCGCTGGCAATCTGTGCAGCATATTCCAGAAGCTCGTATTGTTTAGGTTCGGTATATGTATCCTGACTTATATGAAAATCACATTTAGGGAATGCAAACACATGACCATGACAGTCGCCATTTCGCCAGACATCAAGCAACGCCTTTGTAAACCTCTGGGAAGCCAATTCATAATCCCCATACGCCCTGCCGGTATACTTTCCTCCGGGGCCTACTGCCTGTATCTTCTTCAGATAATTTGGCACCCCCGTGTGTATGTTAAAATCGAGGAACAGTGTCTGCCCTCCACGTGAGAACGCGCTCTGAGAACCACTGAAGATTAAGTGTTGAGCTTCCTGCTTCATCTCTTCATGGCTCATATGCTCTACATACGGAGCATACATTATATTGACATAACCTATTCCCAGAGCTCCGGCATAATACGCCTGCATCGATGCAAGAAAAGTATTTAAATGACCCGTAAGTGTTCGGGCATGTTTTGCAGGAGCGGAAGATGTGTCAAGGTTTTCCAGCGACAATCCATATTTCTTCAAGTACTCAAGAGAGTGGGATGAACAATACACCCTGGTTGGATAACCAAGATCATGGATATGGACCATCCCGGAAGTATGAGCGTCCGCAACCTCTTTCGAATAAACCTCCTGAAGGGCATACTGTTTCATAGTATTCTCAGCAACGGCCAGGTTAATTGCTTCGGGGTTATTCGATGCTATATTACTGTTTTCCTTAACTTTGGAATAGATAAGCTCTTCAATATCATACTTTGGCATGCCGAGACTGGCCTGCTTTTTCAGCTTTGCGTTATAACCTCTCTCAAAAAGCTCATTATCCACTAACTCTCTGATTAAAGGAGTAGATATTTTGTTAAGTCCGGAAGCAAAGATGCGTCTCTCAACAGCAGCCGCAATTTCCTGAGATATGGAAACTGACAATTCCGCCTCTTTCTCCAGGGCTGTCGCTATTCTCGCCCTGTCCCACGGAAACGACTCATCTTTTGAAACAAGATCAACCATGAGCGCCGCATCTGTTGTGTCACCGCTTTTCGTAGTTTGTTTTCTCACGCGAAGTGATTTACGCACCTTCGCCCTGTCTTCTCTGTATAAAATGTAGGCTTTAGCCGTCTTTGCATGTCCGTTTTTTATTAAAACCTCTTCAACCAAGTCCTGGACATCCTCAATACCTGGAATATTTTCAACAAATCTTTTTTGTAAAAAATGGGTAACAACACTTGCAAGCTCCGCTGCAATAGACCGGTCCGCTCCACCAACAGCTTTTGCTGCCTTAAAAATAGCATCTGCTATCTTGCTCTCATCAAATGCCACCATCCTACCATCACGTTTTTGAATTGTTTCAACTGTCATTGTATTATTACCCTCCATTCTTACTTGTTTTTTTCTGTTTTATTTTCTTCGCTGAAGGCATCAAAGGTTTAAGTTCATTTATAAATTCGTTTATATCTTTAAACTCTCTATAGACCGACGCAAATCTGACATAAGCAACCTTATCCAAAACCCTGAGATGTTGCATAACAAGTTCACCAATAGATGTTGTTTCAACCTCCTTCTCAAATTTATCGTATATTACACTTTCTATTTCAGAAACAATAGTTTCAAGTATATCCGTTGACACTGGTCTTTTCTCACACGCCTTGAGCAAGCCTGACAAAATCTTATTGCGATCAAAATTAATCCTGCTACCATCTTTTTTTATCACCCTTACAGGGCTCTCTTCCACCCTCTCATATGTTGTAAAACGCCTGCCACAATTTAGACACTCTCTCCTTCGCTTTACACTCAACCCATCAGTTGATGCTCTTGAATTAATAACTTTATCGTCGTCAACTTTACAGAACAAGCACTTCATAATGGTATCAGAATTAAAAAAACACAAATGTAAAAGCAACAACCAGAGAACAACATCTGGGATGTGTGAGTAAGCTACCATACAACATATAGAATGTCAAGTGGAATTCCAGGGATTAATTTTTTTTATTTGCCAATACAAAATGTTGAAAACACGATGTCTAAAATATCTTCTGTTACTACCTCTCCGGTAACCTCACCAATAGCGTCTACAATCCTTCTCAGGTCAATTGCCACAAGTTCATGACTCATACCGCCTACCAGTGAATCCGAGATTTCCTCTATAATTTCAATAGCTTTACCGATTACTATTTCCTGCCTTACGGTGAAAACTATTTCTGATGCTGAAACATCAACATTACTTTCAAGGATTTCAGAAATGATTGTTTTTTTTAATGTATCCAATCCATCACCGGTAAGTACAGATGTTTTTACCACCGGAAAAGCGTTCATCTGCAAAGGAAGATTTTCATGACAAACATTTTGCTTAAGATCGGTTTTATTAATTACTATTATCTTATTCTTCGTGGTTATAGAGTCAAAAAGCGCTATCTGCCGGTCACAAACATCAACAGAACCATCAATAACAAATAACACAACCTGAGCGTCATCCATGGAACTGTATGTTTTCCGTACAATAAGAGATTCCAACTCGCCCTCGCTACATGTAACCCCAGCAGTGTCTTTCATGCGGAAATTTATACCATCTAAAAGCACATCAGCTTCTAACGTATCTCTTGTTGTACCATGGACTGGCGTCACTATCGCTTTTGAACGGTTTAATAATTTATTAAACAAACTTGATTTACCCGCGTTTGGCCAACCAATTAATACCGTGTTAATACCGTGATGAAATATTTTTGGTTTTTGTCCACCCCCACTAACCAGGCTTAATTTCTCTTTTACACGCTCAAGTTCTTTCTTGATTTCACCAGAAGAGACCAATTCAATGTCCTGGTCATAAAAATCAATAGAAGCCTCTACTCTGGCACAAAGATCCATCAACCCCCCTTGTATGCCATGCATCAACTCTGTCAGCTTACCCTTCAGGTTAGATACAGACATTAACAACTCAGAATCTGTCTGGGAACGAATAACGTGCATGACAGACTCTGCCTCTGCAAGGCTTATCCTGCCATTAAGAAATGCTCTTTTGGTAAATTCTCCGGGTTCCGCAATCCGAATATTTCTCGATACTTCATTATTGTCTTCTCGATTAGTATTTTCTCTTCCAGACGAAAGCAGCATTTTCATGAGCATCTCAAGCAAGGGAGGTGAGCCAAAGGTATGGATCTCTACAACATCCTCCCTGGTGTATGAATTTGGAGACTTCATGATATAAACAGAGACAGGAATGCGGACATTTTCCTTTTCGAGAGAGAGGATGCCATGACAGGAGCTGAAACCTTCATTGCTTATTTTCTCTCCGGTAGCATCAGGCACAAAGATACTTCTTAAACAATTAAAAACATCTTTGCCGCTAAGCCTGATAATCGCCCTGAGAGACTGGCCGGAGGGTGTGGATATCGCTAATATACTGTCATTGATACCAAAAGACATGATTTCAGTTTATCTACTGATGCTGTGGCAAAATATTATTTTTTCACCTTAGCCTTAGCGTCAATTACCCTCTTACCCTTATAATAGATATCAAGCTTTTTAACACTTCTTCTAATCAGTATCTGCTCACCTATGCTGATAATCGTACTTGTTGTCCAGTAAAGAGCAAGTCCTGAAGCAAAGTTATAAAGCATGATAGGAAACAGGAGCGGCATCATCTGCATCATTCTCTGCTGCATCTTTGCCTGGGGATCATCTCCTGCGGTATTCTTTGGTGTCAGTTTCATTTGTATAAATGACGCAATACCCATTAAGATCGGTAAAATATTCAACCATCCCCCGATAACCGGCAATGTGAATGGTAATTGGAATAGTTGATCAGGCGCTGACAAATCTCCGATCCAGGCTACAAAAGGAGCCTGTCTCATCTCGAATGAGGATTGAAGCGTCCTGAATAAAGCAAAGAATACGGGCATTTGAAGCATCATGGGGAGGCAACCGCTCATTGGGTTCACCCCATGTTCCTTAAACAACTTCATCTGTTCCTTACCCATCTTCTGCTTATCGCCCTTATGCTTCTCCTTTAACTGACCGATCAGAGGCTGTAATTGCTGCATTCTGACCATGGACATCTGGCTTTTTCTGGTTAAAGGGAAAAGTACTAATTTTACAAGAAATGTAAGCACCAGGATAGCAACGCCATAATTTGGAATAACTCCGTATGCCGTATTCAGTATCTTCACAAGTATCTTACATATCGACCTCATCATACCGTAGTCATAATCTAAAATCGACAAGAGATCTTCGCATTGATTTAAGGCCTTTGTCTCTTTAGGCCCAAGGAAGTAAATATAGTCATGTCGTTTTTCACCCTGTGGTGGTATCGCTATTTTTGTAGTATGAAGTTCAACAGTAAAGTCAGCTGATTTATTATCTATGTAAACAGGATCAGGATTATCAATTAACTCAGATGTCGCGACAGTCATTCTACAGCCTGCCTGAGGTTTTAACGCTACTGCAAAGTACTTATTGGTAGAACCGGCTAATGTAATACCGACTGATTCATTTTTATACGGCATATCTTTAATATCAGTATGCGCAATCTTCGTCTTACCCTTACCCACATCTATTCCGACTATTGACGAAAGACCGGAAGTTTTGTTTACCTCAGGATAAATACCATTTGCAGCCGTTATTGAATATGATGTACGGATCTCAGAATCAGTAGTGTTCTGCAGAGAAATGGCCACATCAAAATAATAATTCCCGCTTTTTAAAGATATCTCTTTCGTTATTTGAATTCCATTCTCTAATAAAGCAGCAAAAACAACCTTGTCAGGCCCTTTCTCAATCACCTTATATCTGCGGGTTTTTGATTGATAACTTTTATCATCCGCCAATTCAACACTAATTGGTAAAGAATCCGGTTTTGAAGACTTAAGCAATTCTAATGTCTCTGTTTTTTCAGGATTTTTGAATTCCGGTAATATCACAGACTTAAGCGCAGCCCCTTCATTTGTCCATACAGACCTCATCACATCGTTTTGTAGCAAAATGTAGTCCTGCAATTCTGCATCATTTTCAACGATTTCGACAACCTTTCGGTCATGTGCCACCACTTCAGTCTCTATTTCATCCTTTAACTCGCCCTGTTCAATGGTTTTTTCCGCAACCTCTTCCGGACCTTTTTCACCGGATTGCTCAGGTGGTTTCATCAAATTAAAGAAATAAAGCATTATTATTCCACACAGGAATAAAGCTATTAATGCTTTCTTATCCATTTACCTGTTCTCCAAACTTCCTTAAGAATAAAAAATATTTTATAAAATTATGAATATCAAAATCCGCTACTTATCATCTTTCGGTAATTCAGCTTCGTCTATTAACATAACGGGAATATCGTCCTTTACAGGGTACCGTCTCCCGCAATTAGTACATACTATTTTATCGTTTTCAAGTTTTACCTCAACTTTGCAAAGCGGACAAGCAAGAATTTCTAGCAACTCTGCATCAATCATCAGAACTTACTCCTTTCAATTACCAGCTTTTTTTATTCTAATTTCATCAAAATCCCTGGTCTGCTCCAGTTTAATCTTTTTTAATCGCACCAACTCCAGCAATGCAAGAAAAAAACCTATGATCTCTTCCTTACCCTGATTCTCATACAATAACTCATTAAGTGAAACCGTGTACGAAGTAGCCAGCCTATTTATGACCTTATCCATGTATACATGCACCGGGGTATCATCATAGACGATTTTCTGAATAACATCCCCCAGAGTCTGTTTCATAAAACCAGAGAAAAATTGTGCAAGTTTCCAAACATCAACGTCGTCGAGGTTTACCTTATCATCCTCTTCTTTTCCGTCATCTATAAGTCTCTCCTCAGGCCTCGAGAATCTATGGCTTCGCTCCTCAGATAACATCGACATTGTTGTAGTAGCTTCCTTGTATTTTTTATATTCCAGTAGCTGCTTTACCAACTCCAGCCTCGGATCTTCCCCCTCATCCTCATCGGTTACTTCCGTGCGAGGCAGAAGCGTCTGAGACTTTACATACATTAATGTTGAAGCCATAACAAGAAAATCTCCAGCCAACCCAATGTCTATACTTTGTAGCTCATTTAAATAAGCTATATATTGGTCGGTAATTTTGGCAATTGGTATGTCATATATATCAACCTCTTCCCTGCGTATTAAGTAAAGAAGCAGATCAAGCGGTCCATTATAGGTATCGAGGTCAATTTTATATTCTGTCAGCATTTGGTTATAGGTTTTTGTTAGTGTAAATCAGCGAAATCAGTACCTGATCAGTTAATCATAAATGTCATAAAAAGATTCGCAAAAAATACCGTTGGAGGCCAGATAACATAGGACAATATCGGTATATGAGCAAAATTTCCCATCAAAATTATCCCGAGTAAAATAAAAGGACTATACCTACAGATATTTTCGTACCCGGGAAGCATCTGACGAGGCAAAAACCCTTTCAGGACATGTGAACCATCCAAAGGATACAACGGAATACAGTTAAAAATTGCCAGTATCAGGTTAATCATAATTAACTGTTTCAATACTTCAAACAGATCCGATGAAACCCCGGTAATCTTATACAATATTTGAAATATTAAACCGAAAAGCAACGCCGAGACAAAGTTAGAAACTGGCCCTGCAGCTGAAACCAGGACATCATCACGCCTGGGATGCTTGAAATAAGCCGGATTTACCGGCACCGGCTTTCCCCATCCGAAATGAGCAAAGATGAAACATAATACTCCCAGAGGGTCAAGATGCGCTAACGGATTAAGGGTAAGTCGCCCCTGCATTCTGGCCGTTGGATCACCTAATTTATTAGCAGTCCAGGCATGAAAGAATTCGTGAATAGTTAGTGCGTATAATATTGCAATTGCAAAAGGTATTATACTCTTAAGATCAAGGCCCATTTAATATGTAGTAAATTTGTCATACTATCACGCTTCACATTGTATGTCAAGCAAAGAACATTACCAGATACACAACGTTCTTACACTGACAAAAACCCTGTTTTTTACTCCCAAATGATTTAACCTATCCGCAAACAAGGAATACTTATATAGTCGTTATTGGTAAAATGTGCATGAAGAAAAAAATAAATAGTTGGTAGAAAGGTATGTGGATGCCAAAACTCACTCGACGAAGAGTTTGTAAGCGCTATATTCCCTATTTTTTTACTGTAAGACATTTATAATAAATTGTTAAAGGTACGCTTGAATAAAAAATACTTGTACATATAATAAATTGCAACTATAATAAACCGCCGTTTTACATAACCCATGTAGAGAAACTACTTTAACAAATATTTATTAAGCGTGAAATAATCAAAACAGATACATATAAAATATTTTAATAGAACAAATGATACCGATATTATGCTTTAGTCAATGTAAGTACACTCACGATAGAGAATTGATATTCAGGATATGCCTGACACAGAAAACAAACTACTTAACTTATACAGTCCAAATCAAAACAATCCTGACCAGATATACCCATTACGAAGTTGTTTTAGGAATTTCAGGGCAGGAGTTTGCCTGAAATTTTGATTTTTCGATTGAACAAAACCAGAGGCTTAGCAATGCTAAGTCGAGGATTTTGTGATTGAGAAAAATCTATAAGTTCTGGTGAAATCTGGTAATGAAAACCGAAAACCAATTCGTGATGGGTATAATTAGTGGGTTACGACAATTCCCTTGTAGAAGCCAGAGTTTTTCTTCCAGACTAGTACTGTTTTACAGAAAATGTATAGTTATTTAAAGATCACAAACTACAATCAACATCAATCTTTTTACAGAGGGCAATATATTGGATAATTTAAAAATAGTTATCATGGATGTAGACGGTGTGCTAACTGACGGTAAAATAATATTAGACGCAAACGGAATTGAATCAAAAGCTTTTTATGTACAGGATGGCACCGCCATTACCTATTTACACCGTGCCGGAATAAAGACTGCAATTATCAGTGGTAGAGAAAGCAAAGTTGTTGAGCTTCGGGCAAAAGAGTTGTCTATAGAAGATGTATACCTTGGAATACATAAGAAATTAGATGCTTACGAAAAAATCCTGAAGAAACACAATATAAAAGATAATGAAATTTGTTATATTGGAGACGATCTTATCGACCTCCCAATCTTGAGGAGAGTTGGCTTCTCTGTTGGAGTACCTGGCGCGCCCTCAGAGGTAAAAGAAAGTGTTTCCTACATAACTGATGCCCCAGGTGGGTATGGGGCAGTCCGTGAAGTAACGGAAAAAATATTAAAATCACAGGGAAAGTGGAATGCTATAATCTCAAGGTATTACTCATAATGGCTGTAAACATAAAACAACGAAGGCTTTTTTATCTTGGAGTTATAATTATTTGCCTCTTATTTCTGGCATTATCAATCTCCGGTTTGTTTAGATTTACTACGTATGCAAAAAGAGAGAAAAACCCCATGATAAAGGATATCATTGACCAAGACACCAAAAAGAAACAGAAGCTCTCTCAAGTAACCGAAACAGGAGATGTCTCTCAGGAAATTTACGGTCTTTATCTGCCCAGCTACAATGAGCAAGGAGAGGAAATCTCAGTAATAAGAGGCGCTTATACCGTATTCCTTAATAATAAAACCTACAAAATCACTAAGCCTGAAATATATTTTGCAGGTGACAGCGAAAATGACGGTGATGGCAGACAGACAAAAGGCATTGTCATTACTTCGGACATCGGAGATGTAGATAAAGCAACTAACAGCGGGGTCCTTCGTGGCAATGTTGTATCCAGAATGGGGGAAGACCTTGAAATACATACAGAAGATCTAACGTATTCACCGGAAGATAATACAGTAAATACAGACGGTCCGGTTACAGTCCTGGGAGAACAGATGAAAATTACGGGAAACGGGTTTGATATAAGTTTGTCCGATGCAAAAGCAGCAATTAAGAATGACCCTGAAATGGAAATAACAAGCGATAAAGAAGGCGTCCTTTTGTTTTCGGATAAAGGAGCTGCCACAGATAGAAATATTGTGGAGAATATCTTTATACGAGCGAGTGGTGAGTTAATCTTTGAACATGAGGAAAAGCTTGCAACCTTTTATGATAATGTACGTATTACAAGAGGAGAATCTACCGTTTTTGCCGATAAATTATCAGTGCCTTTTGACTCTAAATTAGAAACTATGGAACAGGTTATAGCAAGTGGTAATGTTTTGGCATCAGATGGTAAAAAAAATGCTAAAGGAGAAACGCTTACCTGGGATTCAGAAAAAAAAGTTGCAATACTGGAAGACGACCCTGTCGCTGAGTTCTTCGACGACAAGATAACAATAACTGCCCCCAGGATCATGTTCTCTAAAGTTCAAGGCAGGATGGATGTTCCGACTGCCGGACAACTAACAACTGTCGTCAACTTAAAAAGCAAAAAACAGGAAGAAGAAAATACTAACGCAAAAACAAAAATAATATTTACCTCTTCTGACAAAAAGACAATCTATGACACTATTACAATAAACTGGAAAGGAAGTATGTCTTTTGAACAGAACAGAAATCTGGCAGTTTTTGAAGAGGATGTTATTGTAACCAAGGAGGACACAAAACTATACTGTGAAAAACTTGAAATTCATTTTGACGATGAAAATGATTCATTAGAAGAGCTGGAAGCTACCAAAGATGTCCATTTGATTGAAAAGAGAGAGGATTCTGTCAGAGAAGCGAGAGGAGACAAACTCACATGGGCCTCTACAAATAACTTTACAGAGCTGTACGGTAATAATCCGCTTGCCTCAGTAAACGATGGAGAGATTCAGATATTCGCTCCAAAGATTACATTCTCTGAAACTGAGGACAAAATGCTTGCCGAGGGAAAAGGGAATCTGATAGCTGAAACCAGCTCAAAAAAGAAGAGCAAAGAAGCGGAACACCTTATTATTAATTGGGACAAAGAGATGATATATAATGGACAGGACCATGTCGCAAATTTCTATGAAACGATTAAAGCCACAAAAGGAAAGGATAAACTTGATTGTGACAGGCTGGACGTCTTTTTCGATGACCAGGACAAGATAAAAAGTGCCACTGCGTTTGGAAATGTTTACGTTAACAGTCCAGAATCAGATAATACTGAAGGGTTAGGTACCCTGCTTGAATGGGATTTGATAAAAGACCTTGCAGTGCTTACGGGAAATCCTCTTGCAGAATTAAGGCGTTCGGGGTCTCGGACGTTTTCTAAAAAGATTATCTTTGACATAAGCACAAAAAGAGTACATTGGGAAGGAAGGCCACACTGGAAAATCTATTGAGAACAAATGTAAATAAGGTTGTTAATAAATTACCTTGCATAATTTCCATAACTTTACTAATTTTTATAATATCTGTAGAGGTTGCAATTCCCGAAGAATTATCACGTGATATTGTGATAATAGCACGACACGGTTCTTTAGAAGATACACCTGAAAACACTATCGCTGCATTTGAAAAAACAGCAGATATTGGCATAAGAGGATTAGAAATAGATGTAAGAAGAACAAGAGATGGCAGATTAGTTCTAATGCACGATGCAACGATTGATCGGACAACGGATGGCATAGGTTACGTCAGCAATTTACCATATGAGGAAATCAAATTGTATGATGCCGGCTCCTGGAAGAGTGAAGAGTTTACAGGTGAAAGAGTACCGCTTCTGTCTGAAGCCATACAATTTGCGAAAGAGAGAAAAATGAAACTTATTGTTAATGTACAGGAACATGGGATTGAACAGGAAGTGCTATCTCTTATTGAAGAATATGACATGATCAATCATGTTTATTTCAGTGGCAGATTACAATACCTTCGCGACAAGGACCTGGATATTAAAGGCGCACAACTTGTCTTTTTACCTCCGGACGAAGCGATAATTGATAACGTGGACCTTATCCACGAAAGGCATAATCATGTTGGGACCAGACTATTTGGTACAGATGATAGAGATAAAATGAAGAAGAAAATGTTTCAAGGTATTGATATCATTCTGACAGATTATCCAAGTGTCGCAATAGACCTTCTGCATTTCAGAACAATAAATAAACCGGAGAAAAGAGAGCCAAGAGAGAAATTAGAAACGAATATAGCCGGAAACACAGAGCAAATAAGCGCGCTGATAGATACAATTGCTTCAGGATCTCCTGATCAGTCAAGAATGGCGGCATTGGTGTTTAGCACTTTACCGGCGGGACTGGCAGTCCCCCCACTGGTAAAATGCCTGGATTACAAAAAACCTGTTAAACGGTTTTTACCTAAAATTAAATTCCGTATACCATTTATCAATAATGAAATACAGGAGGATAAGAACCTTCTCCCTACCGCTCAAGTACAAAAAAATATCGTATGGTCATTGGGTCTTATCAAAAACAGTAGTGCGGTTAAACCGCTTATAAAACGTTTTGAAACTGCTGATTCAGGACTGAAAAGAGAAATAATACAGGCGCTGAAAATGATCGGAGATAAACAGGCTGTTCCCGTATTAAAAGAGATATTATTAAATGATGAGGACCTTTATGTCAGATTTGATGCAGCAAGGGCCCTGGGAGACATTGACAATACAGATTCTGTTTTTACCCTCATAAGAGCAATGAAAACGGATAAAAGCTGGTTGGTCAAAGGGAGTTGTGCCGGAGCACTTGGAAAACGCGGTGACAACAGGGCCTCTTTTGCACTGAAAACACTCTTAGATACTGATGAGGGAGATAATGCGTCATGGGCACGCGATAGAGCTGCGTGGGCATTATCAAAAACAGGAATAGGCGGTACAGAAGCCCTTGTGTCTTCATTAGGCGCTACCGGAACAAGTACCCGAAGAAGGGCTGCCTGGGCGCTTATAGATATTGGAGATCCGGCAGTCCCATACCTGTTATCAGCACTTAAAGAGGTAAGTCCATTTGCACGCAAGAGAGCGGCAATGACGCTGGGATGGATCGGAAATAAAAAAGCCGTTTTACCTCTTACATGGGCTCTCGCAGATAAAGATCGGGAAGTAAAGAAAATGGCAGCCTGGGCGTTGGGGAAAATAGGAGACGACAAGGCAATCACCGCGCTTGAACGTACAGTTAATGACTATATTCAAATAGATGAAGATATTAATGAACAGATAATGTCATTAAACGAGCAAATACTGGTCCTGGAAGATCAGATTGCGGTTTTAGAAAATGAAATGACGCTACAGGAAACAGGTGAAGCAAATATAATAAGTAATAATTCCGAAGACAGAGAATACTGTTTTAACAAAACCAGAGAGGTATGGAATGTTAGTCATATCATCGCGCATATCGCCAGACTTGAAATTTACGAGGCAGAGAAAAATAAAATTCACACCTCTATCAAAAGTCTAAAGAACGTACTTCAGGAAAACGAAGAACTAACGAATCATGCAAAAGAAGCAATTCAAAGATTAAACTATAACTAAGTTTAGTCTTAATTTTACTCGAAATATAACTTGAAAAAAGAAATGGTAAGAAACTATGAAAAATAAAATTGTTTATCTCGTCGGATCTGGCCCTGGAGACCCCGGGCTGATTACTGTAAAAGGACTTGAGTGTATAAAAAAAGCCGATGTCATCGTTTACGACTATCTTGTAAACCCTGTCTTGTTAAAAAACTCCAAAAAAGATGTTGAAATGATCTATGTTGGAAAAAAAGGAAATCAACACACAATGGAACAGGAAGACATTAATCAACTGCTTGTAGACAAAGCCATGGAAAACAAGATTGTCACCAGGTTGAAAGGTGGAGACCCTTATGTTTTTGGCAGAGGTGGAGAAGAAGCACTTGTTTTAAAAGATAATAATATTGCCTTTGAAGTTGTCCCGGGTATAACGGCAGCTATTGCGACACCTAATTATGCCGGTATCCCTGTAACACATCGCACCTGCACGTCTACTTTCGGGCTTATCACCGGCCATGAAGATCCGACAAAAAACCAGAGTGATGTCGACTGGGAGAAATTAAGTACGGGTTTAGGTACACTGACATTCTATATGGGGATCAAAAATCTTCCCAATATAGTCAACCAGCTTATCAAACACGGACGTTCCGCGGACACTCCTGTCGCCGTTATAAGATGGGGGACCACAACTCAGCAAAAGACCGTAACCGGCACATTATCAACTATCGTGGAAATAGCAAAAGATATCAAACCCCCTGCTATCACAATAGTAGGAGAAGTGGTAAACCTCAGAGATCAGCTCAACTGGTTTGAATCAAGGCCCCTTTTCGGCAAGACAATAATAGTAACCCGTTCCAGAGACCAGGCAAGTGTGTTTTCAGACCAGCTCATTGAACTTGGCGCCAATGTTCTGGAATACCCGACAATAAACATAACCGTTCCAGATGATTTCGGCCCCCTCGACAGTGAACTGGAAAGAATAGACTCTACTGACTGGCTTATCTTTACGAGTGTAAATGGAGTAGATGCATTTTTTAACAGAATATTTGAATTGGGCCGTGACGTCAGGGACCTTAAAGGAGTTAAGATATGCTCCATAGGTCCGTCAACAACAGAGCGGATAAAAGGATTTCATGTATCAATTGATTGTCAGCCACCTAAATATGTCGCTGAAAGTGTCGTAGAAGCGCTGCAGGAAGTCGAGGAGATTAAAGGAAAACGTTTCCTGATGCCTCGGACTGATATTGCGAGAAGCTATGTCCCTGAGGAATTGAGAAAGCTGGGAGCTGAGGTCTCAGATATCATTGCCTACAAAACAGTGCTTGCAACTGATGGAGACAATATAGTCCTTGATAAACTCAAAGCGGGAGAAGTTGACATTGTCACATTCACCAGCGCTTCCACAGTGAAAAACTTTGTCAAGATCATTGGTGAGGACAATTTAACGGCATTTAAAAACAATGTTCAGTTTGCGAGCATAGGGCCAATAACCAATGAATCCGCGGAAGAGATGGATATTGACATCTCGATAAAAGCTACTGAATATACTATCCCCGGGCTGGTACAGGCGATAGTTGATAACGTAGGCCAATAAAAATAAACCATTAAAGCTACTACCCTCCCCCTCACATTTCATAAAAGAGGGAAAAATATAATCCCTCTTATAAAAGAGGGATTAAGGGTGGTTGTAGCTCCTTCTGCAATTAGAAACTTACAGAAGATTTTATCAGCTAAGGGATGCAGTAAACTCAGGAGAAAAGAAACAAAAAGCAACAGTCCTTCTTTAATTTGCCAAAAAGATTGTGTTTACTTGTCAGCGTTCTTCATGAACCAGCACATCAACACCCATTGAAAAGCGGCAAGCCAGGCAATAACTAATGCTGTTAAGAAACAATCTAAAATATGCCATAATTCAAAAAGCTTTGGTTGGTAGATCGCAACCAGTCCAAATGCAATCCAATGACCAAGGCAGTACCCACAGGATATTAATTCTCCAAAAAATGCATTCTTGCTTTTTGCCCATTCGCGTAGTGATTTAAAAACCTTTGTCTCTGTTATGGTAAAAGAGATCGAGGCGGTAACGAAAGAAAGACAGATAACATTTAACATTTCTTTGTTCATAGTAGAGTACGCAGAGAGAAATAATTGAAATCTCTTTCACTCTTCACTCTTCTCCTTTCACCTTTCCACATACATCCACCTCTGCAATGAGCCGCTGGCCGTAACATAAATTTTTTTGTCCATTTTGTCCAAACATGACCATACTTTTCTCCTTAAATCATATTTTCCTATATTTATTTGCTTTAATTTGTATAACAAAATACGAAAGGTTCAGTACTCTCAAAAAGTATTTTTAGCATTGAATCTCTGAGTGTATGTACCCTGAAAAGATTTCATGCCAACAACCAGATTAGTTGCTGGAGTTTCCTGTAGAGTATGATAATGGCTATGCATAAGCACTTAAGCATGAATAATCCATCCGGTTTTTTTCCATACTACCGTTAAGGTTAAAAAAAACTCTCACGGTTATTATCATCCCTTAAAATCGCCTTCTGTCTGTCACCACTACTCATTATATGATATACTGCTCCATCATATTCAATTTTTGGTTTCACTGTCATGAGGAAAAAAAATAGCAAAATTGAGTAACACAGCCAATGCTTATTTACGAATACTGACCCTAAACACAGTACTGAAAATCGAATATCAAATTTACAATCCACAATTCCTAACTGACAATTAAACATATTATTTTATTTGGAGCTAAGGGGAAATTTTACTTCCATTGTTTTGTTTTTTCTGTCGGTTGAAAAAAAGATTTCCGGTAAAAACTGGCACTAAAGTAGCAACTCTAACCCTTGATGAAAGATCTTATACCGGTGCTGTCCGTCACCATAAATACATGGAAGACCCTGGGCATCTAAAAGCATGTTCTATGCGTGCTGGTGCTGTGGCAATCGTAAGTGAGCTTGTCTTGGGTCATGGTGTTAGAAGATCACGACATCTGAATGAAGCACAAACTCGATTGCAGTTAATATTTTCTGCTATTGCTTGTAATGTCAAAAGACACATCAGGTATGGGCAAAAGTACGGTTATGCGATGGCAACAAACACGTAGAAACATGGTAATGGCCGAGTTTGTTTAGCAAAAGCGGTATTATGCTTACTCAAAACGATTTTGGTTGCTGTAAGCGTGCGTTAGTTTTAAAATTTAGAAAATGAGATTTTCAATTAGAAAATCGTGATATTCGACGATTTTTCAAATACGGATTAAATCAACGAAATCATATATGATGACTGCCAGTAACTCTTGCAAGATTCCATCCCTTCATCTCAGCCAATCTGGATAGTCGTTTACCAGAAACAGCTTTCATACAGCAAATTCTAGCACTGTTCCCGGCTCGTCTGTCTGGGCTACCCACCAACAACCAACCTTCAACAGCCTCTCTAAGATTAGACTTTATTTCATCCATTGTTTCACCCTGTGTTACACATCCCGGGAGTGCTGGAACCTCCGCCCACAAGCCACCTTCCTCTGCTTCGTGAATTATCGCTTTAATATTCATTTATTCACTCCTTTAGTCATCATTTTAGACACCAACCGAACATTCACTTCTATAGACTCCGTATAGAAACAGATGATATAAAATATTGGATATATTTCAAGTGTATTTTCACAAAAGCGGCAACCGCAGGACACTAATTTACCAAAAAATATATTCTTATTTTTTCCCATTCCCTTACCGGTTTAAAACCCTTTTTTCTGTAACCGTAAAAACGAGATTAATGTTATTGAGAAAGTGAAAGACAGATAACGTTTTTCGTTGTAATAGGAAAAACAATATAAATAAAAGTTGAAAATCCTACTGCCTTACTGTTAACTGTTTACTGTCAAATTATTAATATTTTTCATTACTCATCCACTCCTGCAATGTACTACCAACCTCAATATATTATTTCTTATTAATTGACAGTAGATGTTTTGTATAACAAAATTAATCATAATAGATGTCTGGTTTATATTTAAAATATGAAAATTTCAAGATATTCAACAAAGACCAGCGCCATTTTATTCCTGTTATCTTTCGTTCTAGGACTTCTTTTATCAATAGATATTTTTTATGAAGAATAGAATCTCTTATCTTTATAATATCTTTGCAACGTTTTTCATCAATTTTTTGATTGCCACGTCCATTTACAATTTTAATTATGTCGGTTTGATAATCTTCCATTTCTTTGCATAAATAAGCCCACATATCATTTAGTGCCATTTTAGAATATTTCACTACATTGTCTTTATCCTTATTATCTAAGTTTTCTACATTCTCATCTATAAATTTAATGAATTTTTTCTCTATTCTTGGAATCCTAAATTCATTTATTTTGCTATATGAAAAAAACTTTGGGAAAAGTTCCATTAAGATACTCACATTGAACCTTCTAATTTCTTCTTTTTGTGAAACTGACAAGTTACATTCTTCTTTCTTCAATTCTCCTGATTTATCTAATACTTCCTTAAGATTATTAAGTTCCATTTGCAATTCAGAAGAAAGTATAATGCCTTTACCAGCAACTTCTTCCTTATAAAATGTCAAGTTATCCGTAATAGCGTTATACGCAGCAACAATGTCCTCTTTCATCTGATCAGTTAATTGATTTACATCTATTGTTTTGAACTTTTCTAACTGATCAGGCTTCAGTTTAGATGTTATTAGTTTTGTCGTTGATGTTTTTGTTCCTACTTTCATTTCAAATAATAAGGCATCCCAATTTGAAACATTACCCACAGTTATTAATGAGGAACTATTTTTGTTTTTGATAATCTCATCATAAACTTTTTCCTCTAAGTTTTTTATTACTTTATCTTTATCTTTATCTTTATCTTTTACATCTTTCATGTCCTTTAATTTTAAAATGTACATCAGGTGTAATTCTATAATTGGTAATTAAATTTTTATTTTTTGGTTCTGGTATAATAAGCATGAATTTTAGAACCTACTGTACAACATTTTACTTTCCTATTCTATTACATTATCCTGCAAATCGTTTTTCAATTTGTCTATACCTCCATGTATCTCATTTTTTTCTAAATAATTTTTCGAATAATAGATCCGTTTTTGCAATAATCGCCATCACAGATTCACTCATCTCCTTTACAAGGTCAGTCTTTAATTCGAAACATTTTTGACGAATTTGTATATACATCAGAATAAGTGGAAAACCAAGTGATCCAAACATCAATATAAATAGTGGGTGCTTTATCATAGAAAAAAACCATTGATTATCATCACCGTTTTTAGGGTACTTAGGATTTAAATCAGTAAGTTTATCCTTCTGATTAATATTATTGATATCAATTCCTTCCTCACTCGGTGTTTTCTCTAAACCAGGCTTATTCGTATTTGCAAAAATAGCATCATTACCAATTATAAAAAAAATTGCCAATACAATTGCTATTAAATATATTATCTTCATTTTTTTCTTTCAGACCGAAATTCATGTAGTGATAGTATCAATAACGACAAATTCTACAAAAGCCGCTATGAATTTATAGAAGTAGTTTTCTAATGAAGTTCAAATTGACAATATTTCTGTTTGCCCTAACCTCATTTTAATATTTTGTATACACTCCATCCTATAATTATTACAATAGCTCCTAATATTGTAGGCCATAAATTATAGCTATTATCCATTTTATAACTTAACCTAATAAAGCAGCTCGTCCCTGCCATGAGAAAAAAAAATAGACCGGAAATAAAAAAGCTAAAACCACGATTGATCCATATATGTTTAGCTACAACATTTGTAGAGAGAAGTGATGTTTCTACCGCCATTGTATCCCGTTCAACATCTTCATTTACTTCACTAAGCATGGTTACATATTTCTCAGTCTCTATTTTACTTATATCAGCAAAAAACCATGTGGGACTCTTTTTTTCAAATTTCATACTTTCAGAAGCATGAAGTCGTGAACGTAAGCACATAAGTGCAGCAAACATAGAAGCAGCAACACCTAAAACCATAAAAGAAAGAAAACCTAGCGTTTCCAAACCAAAATATTCATTTATTTTTTCAATTTTATTCATATCAGAAAAAAAAGAAGAAGCAAGAAAACCGAGAAACACACCATTGAGCGTCAAAAGAATCTGTGCTTTATTATCAGCACTGGTATACCACGATTCAACGTTTTGATTGACTCGCCTTGTATATTCTAATGAATGTTTGACTGAGTAATTATCTTGTGATCTTAAATGATCCTGATTTTCTTCATTATTTCTATTCTTACGAATCATAGAATATATTCCTTTACTAATCTGTATTCGCTATTCTATTTAAAAATTTGAAAACAAATAAGAAATTTGTCATACCATTTAATAAAACACATGCAGAGCTTTTTATATAAAATATCATTCTTATGATTAATTAATTGTCTAACGGATTTCTGCTTAGTTTTTTCATTTTAATTTTATAGTAATAATATGTTATCAAACTAAAAGCTATACCTAGGCATCCTGAAGTAATATAAAATCCATTATTAGTAGATTTAGTAGTTAGAATGATACCGATAGCGCTACTGGCAGCAGAAAAGAAAATAGTTGACCAATAAATTATATATTTTTCTAAAGAGAAAAAACCTTGTTCTTCTGCTTTTTGAGCAAACACTTCATACTCGCTAAAGCCTTTCCTTCTCAGGTATTCCCCGATAACATGAATTTGCAGCCATAGATGTGTGCAATGTAAATCTACGTAAACACAAACGAAAGGTATTATACAGAGAATCAGGCAAGCACTTGGAATTGCAGAGTCTTCTAAACCTAGACCGGTTGAACCAAGGACCCCAACGAGTATCAGTTTCCATTTCAGCAATTCATTACGGGCTTTCTGGCTACTGATTATCTCTTCTCTTAGTTTGTCTTCAGAACTAATGCTAAATCTCTCTATTAATGATGCTTCAAGAAAATGCCATTGTATAAGGTGCTTTTGTTGTTTTGATCCTGGTTGATATGAGTTGCAGATTCAGCTTCACTGTTTTTTATCATTTCCTTTTTAAGCTTATTAGCTTAAAAAGGAAATTCCTATATGATCAAGATATTTTAATGATTCCCTGCACATCCAATCCTCTTTTCCTCTTTCAGCAAGCAGTGCATGCACCTTTGCAAGACCAAAATGAGCGCGAAATTTTTCTTCACTATTACTTCCCTTTTGATTGTTTTCTAATGCTTTACGATAGGCTTCTCCTGCCTGATGATACTTTTCTCTCTTCAGGAGAACATCTCCAAAATTGTTAAAAAAAGGGGGATACTTCTTGTCCATGGTGACCGCTTTACTCGTAGCTTCTTCGGCTTCTCTATATCTCTCACGTTTGAGTAACGTTATTCCCTTGTGATCCTTTTTATGCCTAGTACTCAACTTTTGATTCATTATATTCAAGACTTGTCACAAATGACCCAACAGGTGACACCGTTCCCCAATAGCTATTATTTTACAAGGTTTTCTGGTAATTAATTGTATACCGAGGATAGAGAAAAAATACATAGAGCTCAAGCAGCGTAAGGAACACAATGTTGCCAAAGTTGCTTCAGCCAGGAAGATGCTTAAAATAATATACCATGTACTAAAAGTACTAATACTGTTTTATTTCGATATGGAAAAAATCTAAAATCCAATGAGTCTTATGATAATGAAATCATTTAGTCTTACAATTTTTTACAATAAAATACAAACTCCCAAAAATTGTTATGGCACCACATATATAAGATATAAGGAAAATATTTCTTCCCAGAATATTAACTTCATCACTACTAAATGGAATGATAAATGCCGGTTCTGTGATAACAAGCAAGGACGAACGTATATATATGCCGATAATTATTGCAACACAAATTCCTAAAATAAAAGGATAGAAAATCGTAGTGTATGTTGGCAGATACCAACAATCAGCAAGACTTTTGATAATATTATCATCATTATCAGTCGTATTGTTCTTTTTTAATTGAACATTGAATATGCTTTGTAATTTCATTCCCTTGTAAAAAGTAACAGCAATCGTAATTATCAAGCCGACTAGAAGGATTGGAAACAGCTTCATCAACTCCGGAAGATCAACTGGTATTCTACCAAATGGAGATTCAAGTGAATTAATTCTCTTGTCTAGCTTTTTCTTAAGAGTTTGCGATTTAACCAGTTTTTTATCATTCTCTTCCAATTCAATCTTTACTATATTTAATTTGTTTTCTACTTCATTAACAAATTTTGAAACCTCTTTCTTCACTAATCCAAATGATTTGTCCACAACTTCCATAAGACCAATAGTTGCGGATTCCTTACTTACTGGACCAGAGTATTTTTCCCAAAATCCAGGATCTAACCCATTAAGAAACGTTTTAATATCAGTAATGGCCTGCTGGGCTATATCATTTAAATGAAAACCGTCATCATTATTTAATATGATTTTCGCCTGTTTAATAGGGATTACGATTTCATCCTTAAGTTTGTCTATCAGATTATTAAACCAGGTATTAACGTACCAGCTTACGGCAGGAGCAAATTCTGTTACTTCAGATGGTATAGATAATCCATCAACCTTAGCTGGTGCTGATTGTTGAAATGTATTATCAGTTGTTTGAGAAGAGAGTGTGTTTTGTATCTTTGGCAACACTCCTCGCAAATGCACAGGGTATTCTTTTATTTGAACCTGGGCATGTTTCAAGGCCTCACTTATTTTTTGGTTCAGCTTTTTAAGCATATCAGATTGCGAGGAAAGTTGTTCAAATTGCACACTCTTTTCTTTTAAAGATGCCGTTAATACAAACTCCCGCTTTTTGTATTCAAAATATGATTCCACGACATAAAAGTGAGCAATTAACGCAAACGTTAAACCTACACCGAGAAGTCGATTCATTTTCTTCCTGCTTGATCTTAAATCATTAAACAGAGTTTCGATTACATCAGGCATAGTGTGTTCCTCCAATCTGAAAAGTGAAAGGGGCTGTCCTCTCAATTAAGTATTTCAGCATTGAATCTCTGAGCGTATGTACCATGAAACCATTTAATGCCAACAACCAGATTATTTGCTGGAGTTTCTTGTAGAATATGACAATGGTTATCTATAAGCACATAAAACATGAATAACTCAACAGATCCTTGCACATACTTCAGTTAAAGTTTCAAGGAGCAGTCACGGTCAGCATTATCCCGGCATATCTCATCTACCCTGTTTCCTAGACTCATTAAATGATATACTGCTCCTCATAATCAATGCTTGGTTTCACTGGTATAATTGCAAATATACCAAACGTACAAAATAGTGCCATTACTTATTTGCGAGGACTGACCCTTAACACTTTATATTGGAATTTATATCTGTTTTACTATTTCTCTCGTTACCGCTCTTTCGCAACACAGTATCCTGTCGTGTTAATACATCATCTGTAATACTAGTGCGAAGAGAGCTGCCAAGTTTTTGCAGGTGGGCAACATTTTTTATTGGAATTGTCTTACACATCGGATCTAAAATAGATTCAGCAATTTGTAACAATGTATCTGGACATATCCAATCTTGAGGTCTTTCGAGATAGTCTTTCAATGTTACAAGGGGCGGTTTCTGACTATCAAAAGGCCAATTTTTTGCTTGTTTTTGTAAAAGAATTTTAAAACCGTCTTGTAAATCGAAATAGCGTTCTCTTGTTCCGGCAGACAAAAATAAGCCTCCACCTGTAAAATACCAATCCTTGAGTGATACCGCAAGCGACTTAACATTGTCATGAGTTAATGGTTCCGGCTCTGGATACTTCGCCAAAGGTTTTAATTCTTTCCAAAGCTCCTTATAATGCACAATTCTTTCCTTACGAAGCTCTTTGTCGTACTCAATTTGAAGTTCTTGCATTACTTTGAGTTAGCCTTGACGATATGAGATTACCCATGTTATTACGACGACTATTAAACCAATCACCGCGGCGATAATTGTTCCTGTATCATTTCCCATAGTCTACACCACTTTATTTATTAACTGTTGCGTCACAGAGAAACGAAAGCATCAAATTAAGAATCAATAACTTCTTTTTCTTTCTTTTGCCTTCTAATCCTCCACCACACATCTTTTAACTTTCATATTGTTTTTTTTCGCAAAAGAAACACCCTCCACTACAATGTGACACCTCAAGCATATACTTTTCTGTCCAAATGGAAATCATACTTATTCTTCTTCTACTACAAAAACAAATATTTATATTTTTACTATTGAAATATTGATTCTATCTCGACTCCTGCTTACTCGTTTCAAGGTTTTCTTGGTATAAATTAAACAATAGCGATAGCGTAGCAAGCTGCCAATGTCAATTTGCGAGGACTGACGCGTATTCTGAGAGATGATTCCTCACATATAATAATACAGCCTATAACCTATCTAATCCGAAAACTTCTATTCTTGTCTGGCGTCAACTATTTTTCCTGTCTAACGACAATTATTTTTCGGAGATACTTACCTAGGCTTTTTTTCATACCTTCTCCTTTTTTTGAATAGTTACATACTTATGAAAAAAACCAAGACTTATCGACGTGCTATTTTAAATATAATATTATTTCAATAACCCGTTCCCCCATTTGTTTTATACCTTCTTTTTTGCTTCAATGATGAAAGTTTATTTATTCTGATTGCGACCATACTGCATCGCATTTGAAGATCACGCAGAACTCTTCTAACCCAGGCCTAATGACCTTATCCCAATGCTGATAAGGATCATTCTTTTGATGTTCTTTAAAAGCATTTTCATCTCGATACGCTTCATAAACGTAAAGTACATATTTGTCATTCGGATCTGGATAAAACTCAAATCTAAGTGACCCTGATTCTTTGTCACTGCAGTATTTACCATCCCGCTTCAGGAATTCAACAAGTTCCTGATATTTATCTGGTTTGGATTTTACTCTAAACATAATCCCAAACATAATTCCTCCTACAATCAATTTTTGAACACCCACCTCAAAAATTAAATTCATGGGGTTAGGTGGTTCTTGTTTTGCCCAATGCGTCTTAAGCTTTTCTTTTCATCACTATGACCACAAATCTCCAGGCGATAGGTTCAAGCAATCTCTTTGATCTTTTTAAGTAAATCCTTTACATTATTTATATGAGCCAATAACCCCTCAGCATTAGAGTACCATTCACGACAATGCGCATTGTGCTTATTATGTTCATCAAAACTGAACCCATAATAAAGACAGCCTGGTTCTTTGCTCGTTCGTTTAACCAATTCTTAGCAAAGCTCTTTAAATTTATCAAGCTTACCGCTTAACAGTCCGAAATATGGTGCATTGGAACAACACTTACCCGGTTGCAAAAGGATTAGGCTGTTTCATCATCTCCTTCTTACTAGAATGTTCCCATCGCACGACTACTTTGCCATTGAGTACTTCGTCTATGATAATACCTTCACGTTGAATAAGATTTTCTTTACACGTGCCCTCTGCTATCCATCGAAAAACGTTCTTGTCGCCAGAAATAATTTGATCCTTGATGGCGAATTTCATCCCATGGAAATCGTCCAGATCTTTTTTTACCATATTTTTAAATTTTTCCAAATTAATTGGTTTTTGACTACCGTCGAGATAAAAATCACAATACTTATCAAATACTTCATCGGCAACCGAAATATCGCTTCGATTTAATCCGGCAATCCATTTTTTCTCATATTCAATCACGTTGTCCATTTGTTTTACTCCAATATAGCGAAATAATCGTTACGAAAAAAGCTTATGCTTTACAATAAAACCTAAATAAATATTCCTACCTCTTAAACATGCTAATTAACTCCTCAAAAAGGGTAATAGCGCTTTTAACATAAGGTACATTGTCAAGCAGATCTTTGACACTGCCTGTCACAATAGAAGCTCTTCCCAACCATCTATTTATATGACCTTTTGACTCCGTTGTACTCTTTTCTATAGTTTCTGCAACTTCTATAGCTCGTGGAAATGCTTTCAACTCCTTGATTAGGGCTTCACCAACTTCTTTTTGAGATATGTCAGTAAACGGTCTCCATGCTTCCTGAAGTTTATCAAGGAAATTTTCACTCTCCACAATCACAAAAACAGAATCTCTAAAGTCCAGGTACTGATCCAATGGACGATCATCCTGTTGTGGGACAAGCAGAAGTCTCACACTCTTTGTAAAGTTCATCCAGGCAATTTTAAACTCTGGGTAATTGATCTGGTTACTGTTTTCTTCTGGCATATCTAATTTCTCCTTTTTATGAAATTATCATGCAAAATTTCACTTCTTATACATTTCTCTTTAAGAAATACTTTTTTTCGTTTTGTCTTAATTCATTTTCCCTCCCAATCCACTAACCAGAACATCAATATCGACTGAAAGGCGGCAAGTCAGGCAATGACCAAAACAATACCCGAAGGAGTTAATTTTCCTACAAATGTGTTCTTTCTCCCTACCCATTCTCTCATTATTTTAAAATCTTTGTTAATAACAGAGTAAGCTGAGAAAAATAATTGACACATACCTTTTCCCTCTCTTCTATCTCAAGAAAGGAGTGATTAAAACTGGAAAAATCATCGTCCTGCTTGAAGTAGAGACGTTCATAGACGTGCCTAACTTTGAGCCTTCATCATTCATTTCTTAGTTCTCCAAAATTATTTTTTAACTTTCTTCTTTACTTCTGCTGCTAGTTTAGAGGTTGAAGAGCATGTCTCTGTATCAAACACCTTAGGCATAATTGCACTAATTGCGGAAAACATCTCTTTTGCTTTTTCCGGATTGGCAGATCTTATTTTGAACTTTCCATCTTGGTATGTTACGAAATCACGTGTCTGGTTGATAGCTTTGCATCGCATGATTGAAGCTACAAGTGGATCAGTGACAGACTTTGCCTTACCTTGACGTCTGTCAATAATAGCATTCAAAACATCCTCAGCGTCAGTTAAAACATCTGATCCTCCCAGGGCAAAGTAGTAACCTACATCCCACCTGAACAATTCCAGACCATCTTTTTCCTCTTCATCTGTTTTCGGATAAGCGATTCTGATCGGTAATATGCTTGATTTAATTGTACGGTATTCCTTCCGACTCTTTGGCCACGTAAATACGGCAGTAACATCATAATCTCCAGGCTCTACAAATGTAAAACCTGCCGATCCAAACGTAAGATTAACGTTTTCCACCAATTTACCGCCTTGAGGCACAATGTCAGCAGATGCCACATCCATATCAAAGCATCTCTGCATTATTGGCCTGAAAACATATCGTTTGCTTGAATCACCTCCACCTGCAGGAGAGGTACGTCTTTTGACCACCAGTTCTAGAAAACCTGCCTTTGGATCGAGAAGAAATTTTGGCAAATTCATAGTTCGCCCAGTATTATTAGAAAGCTCTACAGTTAAAAAGACTGGTTGTGCAAATTGGAACAGTGCTCCTGTTTGAGGCGGTGAGATCTTTATTCTAAAGTCATTCGAAGGTTTCTCAGGTATATAAGGCACATACCCACCATCTGTATTTTCCCAATATGGGATGGTATGAAATTCTGCGCCACCAGGAATAATATTTCCCCATGGCCCGTGCCTTAGAAAGGCTAGTTCATCAGGATCAAACGTAAAAGCAAAATCACGCCAAAACTTTGTTTTATTATCACCACCTAGGTATTTCCAGTCATAGTTCATAACCTGAATTGGAGAAATAGTTAATAACCATGAATTAATATTTGTACAATACTGTATATACCGTACTATACGGCTATTTACTAGTTATTAAATAGTTAATACTATGGCTTATACTGTAGAGCAGAAAATAAAAGGTAGGACATACCTCTACAAGGTAGAAAGTTACTGGGATAAAGCAAAAAAGCAATCACGTCAACGAAGAACCTATATCGGTCCAAAACGGAACGTAAATAAGGATAAAACCAAGCAAATCCGTTCCAGTTTGGTCTCAAAAGGACAAGGCAACGTCTTTTTGCTAAGATTTTTATCAGACAAGCTTGGATTGACGGAGATTTTAAAATCTCTCTTTCCTGATAACTATCAAGAGATATTAGCATTAGCATTTTATGAAATTATAGAAGCCTCGGCCTTGTACCTGTTTCCTTATTGGCTTGATGAGCATAATTTGCCGAGAGTTAAAAAGATGTATTCTCCTGACATATCAAAACTGTGTGATATTTTGGGAAGATCGCAATCACAAAGGGTAGAGTTTGTTCAAAAATGGATAGAACATTTAAAGCCAATCAGCGGGATATTTTACGATATAACTTCTATTTCCAGCTACTCTACAAACGTTGATTTTATAGAATGGGGTTACAATCGTGATAAAGAGAATCTACCTCAATTAAATATGGGAGTAACATTTTGCCACAATCACTCTTTACCCATTTATTACAATTTATACCCTGGAAGTATTGTAGATGTTACTACCTTAAAGAACTGCGTTGAGTATTTGAAAGTATTCAAGCTAAAAGACATTTTGTTTGTGCTGGATAGAGGTTTCTTTAGTAAAGCAAATGTATTGGAAATGAATAACAGCAAAAGCAAAGTGTCCTTTGTTCAGCCACTGCCTTTTAGC
This sequence comes from Candidatus Scalindua japonica, assembly GCF_002443295.1. Lineage (NCBI taxonomy): Bacteria > Pseudomonadati > Planctomycetota > Candidatus Brocadiia > Candidatus Brocadiales > Candidatus Scalinduaceae > Candidatus Scalindua > Candidatus Scalindua japonica. Next base: position 245,814 of record NZ_BAOS01000005.1, read on the forward strand.
TTAAAAAAAGTAAAGACTTTAATAAAAAAAAATAAACGATTATTGTCAGATCTTTCCAGTGCCTTTAAATTCAATGAAGAGATACTGCATTACCAGCAAAGACCTTTTGAATTTGATGGAAACGAATTTGACGCACATATTTTTTTCAATGAAAAATCTGAAGTAGAACAAAAACATAATTTTTTCTCAGTATTATTCGAATACGAGGAGAAGTTTAAGGATAAAAGTTTTAAAGTGCTTAAGGAATACCTGAAATATAGAAAGTTAAATATTCCAGAAAAATACAGAGATTATTTTAAATAGAATAAAACGACATTGCGGATAGAAAAAAATGCAAAAAAGATAAAATCGTTTATTTATAAAATGGGAAGCTTTGTGTTAATAACAAACAAACAACAAATGGACAAAGCGGAAGTATTAAATCTTTATCGCCAAAAAGATCAGGTTGAAAAAATGTTTGATATATACAAAAATGAAATGAATGGAGATAGGTTGCGAGCACATAGTCAATATAATGTCGATGGCCGTTTATTTATAAAATTTGTTGCGTTGATTATCTATGCAGAAGCATCAAGAGTTATGAAGGAAAAGAAGTTATTTAACAAATACACAGTAAAAGAATTATTTGCTGAACTCAAAAAATTAAAAATCACTCACATAGAGAAAAACGATCCGATTCTCAGCGAATTATCCAAAAGACAAAAAATTATTTTTGATGCTTTCGGCATCCAGGAAGACACATTGCATAGTTATTAACTTTTTTCTCCAATTTAGGTCATAAATGAATTTGAATCTGCACGACCCACAACCCTTTCGAATCTATGTGCAAGGTTCAGGGCATGTCCAAGCTCATGTACGGTCGTCTGTATCAGTTTACGTTTCCAATCAGTTCGTTCCTTTATGGGTTTTTGGAATACTGCAACACCCTGTCTTGGTAGTTTATTTATATCGCGGCTACCAGAATCGAACAAAATCCCATACAATCCGTCCAGAGTAGATTCCTGCAGCATCAATAAGTGAAGGTTCCACGACTTTCTGTCAATTGGTTCCTGGGCAAACTGAGACATCAATCCGTGCAACTGAGAATTGTCCCATTTACCAGAGGTGGGACTTGGTATCTGATTACGTTGGCCAACGTTGAAGACCTCAAAACCTGCATCTTCCAGGCTTGTTTCTAACGTCATAGTGCGACCATTGATCTCCCAACCTGGCATTGGATCTGTTCCTACCTCAGTTTCCATTTCTATACCTAGTTCCCTCATAGTAGCTTCTTCGTATCTGCCGGCAAAAGTTATTGACTGATTAAGTGGCAAACCAAGGATTTGTGATTCAAGTATGAGATGCACCGTAATTTCTGTTCCTGAGACTGAGCTGACAAGTAATTCTCCTCGAGACCGTTTCCCATCTCTGTCTTCTGCAACTATCCCTAAAGGATTCGTTTGTGGAGTAAGACTTACACCGGGTTCACTTCTAAATGACACAAGATACTCACGATACTTCATATAATGTAACAAGATGTTTTCTTTGATATTCAAACATTATTCGAATTCAATGGGAAGATCAACTTTTCAATTGTCAATGGTCAACTCTTAATTCCCCTTAGCATGCAGTTCCACAATGGGCTATTGGCCTGGGCCTATAAGACGGCGTACAAATAATAATCACCATTTTCGGCCAATAAATATTCTCAACCTTAGATAAATTTCATTCAAAAAAATGGACCAACATTTGATCACTCCGCGAAAGCCATCAATACAAGTTTTTCCGTTTATTCTAGATGATCGATTACATTTAACTCTTCACTCATTTTGTTACTCCTTTCTTTGTTCTTGTAAAAAAAATGAAAAACAATAACCACTTAAGTATCAAATCACTCAATCATTTCCTGATTACTTCATATAATGTAACTTGCTACTTTTTTTGATATTCAAACATTCTTCGACTCCACTTGAATTATCAACTTTTCAATCTGCAATCGTTAACTTTTAATTCCACCTAGCATCCACTTCTACAATGTGCAACTGGCCTCAGCATATACTTCCTTGTCCAAATAATAATCACCATTGTTCTCCTAATAAATATTCAATCCTTTTAGATAAATTGACATTCAAAAAAATGACTTTTTCATTTGACCACTCCAGTTAAGCCATCAGCAGACTTGACCCGTTTATTCTAGATGATCGATTACATTTAACTCTTCACTCATTTTGTTACTCCTTTCTTTGTTCTTGTAAAAAAAATGAAAAACAATAACCACTTAAGTATCAAATCACTCAATCATTTCCTGATTACTTCATATAATGTAACTTGCTACTTTTTTTGATATTCAAACATTCTTCGACTCCACTTGAATTATCAACTTTTCAATCTGCAATCGTTAACCTTGAGTTCCACCTAGCATCCACTTCTACAATGTGCAACTGCCCTCAGCATATACTTCCTTGTCCAAATAATAATCACCATTGTTCTCCTAATAAATATTCAATCCTTTTAGATAAATTGACATTCAAAAAAATGACTTTTTCATTTGACCACTCCAGTTAAGCCATCAGCAGACTTGACCCGTTTATTCGTTTGCCCAAGTCCATGCAACATATCGCCCCTAGAATGAATGCTGTAAGCTACATCTAGAGGGTGCCGTTTGATATAGATGGATTTTTTCAAATCACAACGTCTAGTCTTAGCAAGTCGATGGCCTCCAAATAGCTGGCCCCATTTGTTGTAGTTTATCAATTCACCGGTCTCCGTTCGAAACAAGGTCTGCCGGTTTGGATCTGACGGAGTGCTTAAATCTCTTCCATTATAGAAATTAATGTAAAGTGAACCGCACAGAAAGTTAGTGCCTGAGCGACGGTGAGACCAGATTTTGATGATTGGATTCTGATATTTATTTTTATTATACACGTCCTCAAATATGATTAAAAATTTTTACCAAAGTTGCTAATTAGTGTATTAACGGGAATTTGGTGAGAATAATTTACTTTCTGACAAAAGCTTTAATTTTACTTTTTGCAGTGAAAAAGAATTCAAGCGTATATGGATTCTACAGATCTGTAAATATAAGAAAGTATTTTTCACTTGTGCTCTTTACCCATTGAATTACTGAATCCTCATACTACTTGCTCTAGACAATTAGTAATTGACTTTTTAAATCTATTATCTATTAATAGGTTAGAATATATTTTTTCGTAAATTTTACCAATAATCTCATAACTATGATAACTATCAACCCATTCCTTTGTATTTTTTGAAATTAAATGTAAATCGGAGTTAAGCATTTTTTCTATCGCGTTAGAACATCCATCAACTGTTGGTTCAAAATTAATAATTGCAATATCATTAAGCTTTCCACCTGCTTGCCTAATAGCAATTTCAGATATATAACTCATTGTTGGTATTCCATATTGTGCCGCTTCAATTGCAGAATTGCCATAAAAACCAACGTTACACTGATCCCAAAAAATTGTGCAATCTCTCTTTTGACTTAAACATTCTCTATGAGAAACACCTTCTATAATTTTAACATTAAACTTGTATCCCTTTTTCTTCAATTTCTTTAAAGCTGGTAAAAAAACTGAATCAGTGCCTTTTTTTCTTCTTGAAGATGGCGAATGGCCAATTATTGGTATTTCACGGGGTTTCCAAATATTCTTTAAAATTTTTGAATTAATTGCTTGAGGAACGAAAATGCTATCAAACTCGGGGTAGTTTAGGTCAGGAGTAAATGCAATACGTAAATCAGTATATTTCTTCATACGTTCCAATGAATATTTGGCTATCGAAAGTCCTTTCATGGAAGGATGAAGGTGCCTCCTGAATGCGCTTCCACCAACAGTTAATATTTTTGGTTTATTCATTGGAATTTTGAAATTTACTCCGTGAAATCCATAATTATGTGTAATTGGATCGTCTCCTTTAAAATGGAGTATATCTGCTTCATTAATTATTTGTTGTGCCTGTAACCATAATTTTTTATCAATTTGCCCATTCTTTTTTAAAACACATATATCATATTTATAATTAAATTTATGAGGTACAATTTTAATGAATTTTATATCATATTTATCACCACTTGTTTTCCTAATTGCTTCTGCAATACGATAGCCAGAACCAGCAAAATCATTAACTGAAATCAAAACAATTTTTATTAATTTGTTTATATGTCTATCTATTGTTGAATTTTTTTTTATAAGTGTCATCGAATGTATATAGAATTGATCTCCCTTTTTACACTTGCAAAAAAGAATACCAATATATAATTTCTTATAATCATTAGAATTAAAATCTAGTTTTATTGTTTCATATTTTTCGTTTAATTGATAACTCGAATCCCAAACAATATTTTTTCCTTTAATATCTCCAATCCATAATTTTACATATCCACCACTTTTACATTTTTTAAATCCTGAAACATTTAATGTATAATTAGTGTGAGGATTTAAATTTATTAATTTTTTAATTCCAGGAGTACTATTATTTTGTGAGTTAGTTACTTGTATAATGTTTTTACCATTTAGAATTAAATTATTAATCTTCACCGTTTGATTACTTTTAATATCATTAATAATGGAAGTATGATTTTGGTTTTGAGACGCTGTTGTCTTTTTTCTGTTTTCAAATTCCGAATTTTCATTAACCACCATATTCTTCTTAGAGATGTAATCTGTTTCAATATTAAATTTATTCTCTACTTCGACTAATCTGTGTCCTTTGTAAAATGGAACAGTATTGTTCTTATTTATATCAAATTCATTAAAATACCTAATGTATTCATGTATCTTATTTTTCCAGTTAACCTTAGAAGCAGCATTATTCAACTTATCGCTAATATCTTTCCTTACATGACTAAAATGATGCATCATTAATTGGCTTGCAGCAAACGAGTGACAAGTATTTATTGGTCCCACACCCCTAGCTGAATCCACATATACTGGAAACTTTGATGTTATCTTTGTATCAGGTCTTAATTTGCATATAAATGGTACTTCGTATCTTTCAATTGGCTCTAATCTATAGGTAGGTTTCTTGTAATATGTATACATCTTACAGGTGGTTGCATCAAAGTTATTTTCTAATATATAATCTTTAGCTCTTGCAAATTGCTGGGAATCATAATACTCATCAGTGGCCATAATTAAAAAATAATTGCTTCCTTTTGTTCTGGCAATATCCAGTCCAACGGAATGTTTTTTTATTTCATTCCTTTTTGCCGTTATCCTCAAATCAGGCTTATACTCATAAAGATGAAACTTGTCTTTCCCTTCATATTGCTTTATAAAGCTGACTATTTCTTGATTTAATTTTCCATAATTACTTATTTTTTGCCAAATGATAATAATACTGTTAACATGATCATATATCTGATCAATTGAACCATTTAATAACTCTACTCCATTATATATAGTATATATCGCACTTAAATTCATTGATAATGACTTTATATTTTCTAACTCATAAGGTTTAACAAATTTGCTTAACACTGATATATAACTCAAACTTTTTCCCTTAAAATCAGTTAATTTCCCCATATTAAACTTGCTTTTAATATCAACAATATATGCGCCAATCTTTTTTAACGATATTATTTCTTTTTTCTGTATGTTTTTATTTATGAGTGTCATCATTGATCTATCTAAACAATTATTCAAATTGTCATCCCATATCTTCCAATTGGATTTATCAAGTAATTTATGAGACAGTAATCTCCCTGCTCCAATACTCTCTTCAACTCTATGATTAGTATATCCACTCCAATATATACATTGATTACTAACTGTATCAAAAAAGTATGCATCCATAACACCTAAAAAATCATATCCTTTTTGACAATAAGGTAAATAAGCTTCCAATAAATTATTACTGATTAAATCATCAGACCCGAGAATCATTACATAATCAGGTTTCATCTTTTTACAAGCGTTGAGACCATAATTCCACTTTTTACCGAGAGGATTATTTTTAAACTCTAAATAATGAATACAGTTTGTCTCACATATTTCTTTAGTAATATCACCTTCGGAACCTACTGCTACAATTTCAATATCAAAATTATTATTTTTCTTCAATTCTTTCGACCTGTTAATAAAAGATTTGAAAATGTGATGACGTTTCCATAGAGTCGTTAAGATTATAAGCTTAATCTTAAATCTGCCATTTATTTGAGGGTATTTGTCTAATTTGAAAATAAAGCTTTCTTTGTCTACATGTTGCCATCGGACTCCCCTCTTAATAAAAGCTTCGATCATATACCAATCCCAACAAAGGTTGTTAAAGGGGATAGTATTCCTTAAATAAATATTGAACAGGTCTTTACGGAACAACGGCTGTCCTAAGTCTATATTTAATAGCTTTGGTATCGGTGAATTTAATATCTTACGTCCCGCATATTTACAAGAACTATAAGCAAAACCAATATCTGGATTTTTCTCTAATATTTCAACTAAGTCGTCTAAATGGTCTGGATTGTAACCATTATCATCTGATAAAAAGCATATGTATTTTCCACGTGCAAGTTGAAGTCCTATTGTCGCTGGCGCAATTCCCCAATTATTATATCGCTTCGTTAAATTTACAAATTTCATGCTGCCAACATCTTCTTGTTTAATAAGGTTTTTAATTTTTTTTGCCAACTCTTCAGGTGGTGAGTCTGCAACAACAATATGTTCATAATCTGTAAACGATAAGTTTTTCACTGATTTTATACAGTCTTTTAGACAACTAATCCTGTCGTAAACAGTTGTAACAATACTTACAATTGGATTAATCTTATTATTAGAATCATATAAAATCTTATAATCCATCAATCCGTTATCTCCTATACTGATGCTTTTAAAATTTTTCATTTTCTAATTCAGCAATAAATACATTTCTTAAGAAAGTTAAACCACCTTTAATTCCGAGGAAGGCATATCCTTTCTTAATTTTTTCATCATGAAATGAAAAAAGCAAAACATCATTATTGTAAAGAGAAATACATCTATCATTGAATACTATCCTGAACTTTTGCCAGGAATTCCGATTAATTGAAATTTCTTTAAAGATGCAATTGTGCCTGCCAAAATAATCACGTTTTTCATTGCACATCAAATGATAAGAATTTGTCATTTGATTAAATTTATCTATTTGGTGGATCTTTGCAATAAAACAGGATCCGCTATTAATATTTACTTCAAAATTTAACTCTACTTGAGAATAACAATTTTTGCTTACGAGCCCTCTCTCAGTTCCAGGTCTATCAACTTTTGTTTTTCTTAGAATAATACTATCTTTACCATTCATCTTAACTACATTTCCATATATCTCCCAATTATCAAGAATTCCCTCTTGTCTATTACTTAAAAGTACATCATCTTTGATCTTTTCCTTTTGTTCATTACGTTGTTTACATTGGAAACTCTTTGATTTATTGTGTAGCACAATTGATATGATTTTTTTTAAACGATCTATATATTTATGACCCTTAAGTCTTTGGTAACAATTTTTTTGAAGAGTTTCGTAGTCTTTTTCGTTATTCAAAAAGTATGTAACAATATCTAGCAATTGTGAACTATTGTTAAAAACCCGCATCTCTGGAAAAAACTTTTTAATTTCAGTTCGATACTCTGATACCACCAATGAACCACAGGCCAGAGATTCATATATCCTTGGGTTCATAGAAAAAGCAGGAATTTTCTGGGTATTGAAATGGTGTACCTCTCTGAAAACGTTAATGACTATCTTAGTCTGTCTATAAAGGTTTGCCGTTTCATGAGCTGAAATGTTTTTTGAAAGACATAACTGACGAAGTTTCGAAGATTTCCAGGGTCCACCTACTACATACGAAAGAAGTCCGGCTTCACATAGATTTAACAGATATCGCTCCCGGGTTTTATTATATCCCCCAATAAAACCAACATCGTACTTCTTCAGATGTCCGTTTTCATAATAAACCTGTGGATCGTAGCTCACTGGAAGGTAATACGCATTTTGATGTATGTCGATAGTGCTTGGATCATTTACGAAAACAGTATCAAAAAAACTTGACCATTTCGATGTGTCATCGACCTCGTACGGCTCATCGAGCAGCCAAACCGCTTTTTTTAATTTGCGGAATTGATTGTGCCATTTTTTCACAAAACTACGACCATGAATAACAAAGAGCAAGTCCGGATTAAATTGCATGACTTTATCAGGTAATTTATTGTCGTCCCAATAAGCCTCGGTAAACTCGATACCCAATTCTTCTGACGCGTGATTTAATCCATTCCTGAACACATCTCCACAAGACAGGAATTTATAGTTAACAAAGAATATCCTGGGTTTCTTATTTATTATTTTTCCATTTCCTCCAGCAAGACCATCATTAATATTTTGCAGGGAGTCAATACTACCCCATATAAATGCGGTCAAACGGCTTTGTTTGCTTAAATTAACAACCTCAATGTTTTTTTTTGTAATTGCTCCATTGATGACGCGATATTCAGCATCAATTCTAGAAAAATTGTTGGTAAGGTTATGTCGTCCAGTTTTGGCAAAAAAATGATTATTTGTGAAATCAACTCCGATCAGACCAATGCGTTTTGCTCCCATGTGAACGGCAAGACAAAGGGCCACATAAGGAGAGTTTCTAGTGTAATGCAATACATTTGGATCAGAAAATTCAGTACCACCGTAGACACCTAACCTAAAACGCACCACATTGGGGTGGTTTAGGCCTAGTTCAAACTGTGTAAATATTGCGTTTGCTTTGCTTTCTTGAACGTATTTAAAACGTCCATTTGCAAATTGGTGCTGATGGTTTATTACAACTAAATAAGTAGGCGTGAACAATCTCCCAACATCATTTACACCAATAGTAATAAAATGCTCCGGGTTTTTTAGTTCGTTAAGTGACGCACCACATCCACAGACAATAATTGTTCCGCCACTGTGAATGTTATGGTATGAGGAAAGTGTTCTCATGAGCCAACTTCAAATGAGGGCCTTGGTGTAATGTGAAGTGAATTTTTCCTGCAGTTTCTTAATTGGACAATCCATATATCCTCTCTTTTACCGAATTTTATTCTCTGATCTTTCCGTTTTACATTCAGCCATGTCATCTGATCTCTTACGTAGATCAGGTGGAGGAAATGACAATTCCTCTTCAAGTTCTCGTAAATCTTCAAGGTTAACCGTTGCCATTCGAGTAATGGCTGTATTGGCCTCTTTCATATTTATTAAGCGTAGTTTTACTAATTCCGCGTCTTTTTCCACACTGTCGCGCACCGATTTGCTCCCTTCCTTCCGGTCAATCAGCTCTGGAGCGCAAGGTACAAATATTGTTATTTTTTCAACTTTACCTGCCTTAATTTGCATATGCACTTCTTCTTTATAAACATGTTTTCCATTTTCCAGAAAAAAGGAAAAGTTTAAGGCCTGCTTTCTCTCCTCTCTTCCCTCTCGTTCAGTTTCTTCATCGAGTAGAATCGTGCCTGTAAAGTTGCCAAAATGGTCGGTATAGGTTTTTATTAGAACGTCTTCTTCATTCTTTGCTGTTTTTGAAATTTTTGTTAATAAACCCGGCAGCCCAATTTTACTTTCTTCATCTATGGCCTTTCCGGCAATAACAAAGGCATTTTCCTGTGTTGAAATGCAAGGATTTTTATCAAGTAAATTAAGGGCCCTATTTGTTGACCTCTCCTCCAGAGCCATATTATCAAATTCATTTTTGATCTCTTTTTCCAGGTCGTCGTTTAAATCCGCCCATGAGGTTTCTAAAGCCTTTAATCTCCCGATTGCCTCTTCATTTTCTTTTGACTTTGAGTCGATTATGTTTTTTAACCGTTCATCTATCAATGCTTCATAATCTCTTGTTTCAGGTTTTTCCTTTTCTAGCATCACAAACTCCTTTTTTATTAAAATGGCTCTGGCTCCGGAATATTAGCTACTTTCTCAATTTTTCTTCCGTTACGATATTGCAAAGCTCCTTGGTTATGATTGCCGGTGATAATCAAATCATATCCCACAACCTTAGTCCAATAATCAAAGACATTATTTGATAATTGAAGGATCAGGGACTTGTTGGGTTGTTCTTTCAGTTCATCTACTGTCAAATACGCGCCGGCAGCGCTTTGAGCAATAGCCGTCCAACCTCTAACTACTCTATTATTTGTAAAATGAATAATCGGTCGGTCCCGATGGGGATCAGGATTCCAGTGGTTAATTTTGAAGTTAGACAATACAGCTAAGACCTTTGGTTCAATTTCCGTCGGTGATGTGTATCTTGGCGGAATAAGTTTAGACAAAAGCATAAAGTTGTAGGTTGATGAATCGTGCTTAATTAAATTGTAATATATTGCTTCTTTAGAAATTTCCATTAATTCTTTTTTATGGATGCTCAGTGTCGATATAGGATCGGCCCCTACCATCACCGACCCTTCAAGGTAATTAGAGCCAATCGAAAAGTGTCCTGGATTTAATGAGGGAATTGCCAATGAGTAGATAGGCTTTTTTCTGCTGTCTTGATTAGGAACCCCTAAAACCTTCAGCGAGTTTCCCTCTACCTTTGCATTCAGGATTGACTGCCCTACCTTGGCGTTCATAAGCAGTCCTATTCGATCTGCCACAACTTCATTGTCCCTGACCTCGCCGGAAACCAAATGTAGAACAACTCCCCCATGGACCTTTCGATTATCGCTAAAGATACGGTTATGAACGACTCTATTTTGCAGACCGCTTAAATTGATTCCAAACCCCTCTAAATTAGATGTACCGTTTATTACCCTTGGGTTTAAATTAGCGACCAGATAATTCTTAGCATCTATGTCAGCAAGCGCTTTCATAACATAAACAGAATCAGCAAGCGCGTCTCCGTTATTATGTTTGTATGTAGAAAGCAGCTCCTCTTCAACTGCTTTAGAAAAGTTGACGGTATCAATAGAGTCGGGATCTTTTTCTATACGTCGCATCACTTCCTTGTTGTTAGCTCGCAACCCGGGAATATCATCGGCTTTAACGGCTTCCAAATAAGGGCTGAATTTGTATATATGGTCGGCAGCCAGAATCAATACATCTTTCCAACGCGCTCTGTCGACTTTTGGACTCAAGACGCGAATATCGTTCTTCTCAATCCGGACTGCTCCAATAGTTGCGCGAACGGCTCCTGAATAAACCTCAAATTTATTCTTCTCAATGAGGCGCACTTTTGTGTCTACAGTGGAAGCAAGAAAAAAGATATTGTCATCCGGTTCTATCTGTATTGCCACATCCTGGCAGCCTGTAAAAGTGTTATTACTGATACGAAAATTTATAATATCTTTTGTCCCTGACCATTCAATTCCAATCCTATCCGCATTAAAGATATTCCCTTGAATCAAAGTATTTTTGCATTTTCCGATTTTAAAATAAGTGCTTCTGCGGAATCTATGTCGTGACATGCGTAAATCAGTTCTGTTTCGTGATTCCTCAAGAATAACTTTTGATTCAGCGGTGTCAATATTTGCTCGCGCCAGCACTTTGACACCGAAAGTCTTTGCCACCTCTTTGTCACCGCTAATATCAGATTCAAACATAACGCCCTCATTTACATTTAGAAATGCGTTATCCAGTATTTCACAGTCAATGGCATCGCCCACAATCCTAAGCCCAACATTACAGGAGATGCTTCCGCGTGTATTGCCTTCAAAACTCTTTTCACCAATTCTGTTTCTCGTAAATAGCAGCCCATGGACTAAACCACAAGTCCCGCCAAAATTTCTTGTTATAAACTCATTGGAATCAATCTTGCAATTTTCAACAATTTCAGCGCTTATGCCAATGCTTCCAATTACCTGATTTTCAGAAAACTCTACATTAAACGAGCCCGACCCATTCAAAGCTATATAATCATAATTATTAAATTTCTTAGAAGACGCGATAAGTGAATCAATCAATCTTAAAATAGCCTTGGAGTCAGTCTCGTCTTCAGATATGGCTTGTTTTATTCTCCCATCCAATTCTTCTATGACACTGCCTGTAATCCCAATCCACTGGTTTCGTTTCATTCGAACATTAATGAGATTTACAAGATCAATGCCAAAGTCTGATCCAATCCAGATATTTTCAACAATGTCACTCTGTGCCATTAAAGAACCTTTTAATCCCTGTGAACCTAAGAAGACATTGCTCTTCAAAAGCCATCCATGAGAAGTTCTATCTATATTGGCTATAATTGGTTGAAGTATTGCTCTCCTTTGTAAGATAAATGACGAGTAGACAAACATCTTCTTTATTTCCAGGTGTTTTACGTTATTACAAAACCAAACTGATCGTGATCCTGAATTAAATATTGCAAAATTCTCAAATGATATATCAGTGGCATTTTCTAATATAAATGGCTGATTGTCTCCTAATATTTCAGATATATGTAATCGAGTAACCAGGCCAAACCCTTTAATTTGTATACTTGAATTACCAACCATTCTTATTGGCGCTGCCAAATTATGATCTCCCGGCAAAAGGCAAATGCAACCACCTCCTGTTTCAGCAACTTTATTTACTACCCCCAATAAATCATCTCCCGCCTTCACCACTACACAACACCCCTTATTAATTTCAGGCGGCCAAAGTTTTCGACAATCTGTAACAACTACATTGGTTTCCGGTGGCGATGTTACGAGTGGATACCTGACAATAGCAAGGCAACAATAATGGTGATGAATGCCATGTGGAGGAGCTTCTTTAAGTTCTTCAATCTCTCCGTCTGCAGTGCGCGCTGAAAAGTTCCAGTAATCCCCGGTTCTAAATTCACCACTTTCAGGTTTAGTATTAAATGTAATATTTATGCCTCTCTCAAGCAAAATAGATTGTCCTGCATCCGGTATTGTAATCACACCTCCGCTACCGGAATCGTTAAGGTCTACTATAATAGCCCCATCTGGACCTTGAACCTCTCCATTTTGATCCCATCGTCGCACGCGTGTGTTTCGTTCTTTAGCGCCGTCTGATGGCATGTCGCCGGGCAAAGCGCTATTTATGGATATAGTGTTGCTATCGGGATCAACGGTGATTGTTCTCATCTCGCCAGCCTTGCCTGAAAACTCCCTATTATCGTCTATAATCTCTACCCAGTCGCCGCTTTTAAAACTCCTCTCAGCATCACGTCCTATACTTTCGACATTTAATTCCACGCCACTAATAGCCAGGACCTTAGTCGCTACAATTCCATTATCTCTCGACCATTTAAAAGTGGCGGCGCCAGGCTCTCCTCCATCATGTATCTCTACTCGATATAACTGGTTTTCAAGACCACGGTACCCGCCTTTAGGTGGTAATAAGCAAGGATTCTCATTGTCATCTTCTCCGGTAGCTTCAGAAGTTAGGCGTCCACCTGAAGGTTGCAAATCCGGATGATTTTTCAAAAAATCATCAGCCTCGCTACATGTAATATCAGTAATTTCATCAGGGACTTGTAACAATTTTACCTGATAAACTGTTTGCCGTCTTGTAGTCGTGTCTACATTTACAGCCTTTTCTACGATTCCCGGATCTTCCAGGTAAGTAACTTCGCGATCCCATACATCGATATAAACTATATGAGTACCTGTAACAGGTAAATCTGGCGGATCAGGATAATAAGGCTGATCATCATAAGGAACAGGGATAATTCCTCTTTCCTCGGCAAGGGCCCTGTCAAACTCAGCATTGGATTCTGGAGGACTGCTTGGTGGGCTTGCATGTTTTGAATCACGTATTTGGTGGTTATCTGCAAGTATGCCATCCACATATATGCGTCCACAACCGAAAGTAAGCGTCCCGTTTGAAACTTCTATCTTAAATCCATCCTCAGTTTCTTTGGGTACGAAACAACGTCCGCCAATATCAATAGTTTCTACTCGTAAGCGTCTATTAATAATGTCATCCTGTTCATTCCAATCAGCGTCCAGCTGCACGCGGCCTTGCTGCATTAGCACTCCGCTGTAATCTTTTTTCGAATTGAATGTTTTACGACTATAATCACCTGGCATAATAATTCCCCTAAATTCGTTATTTAAGTTGCATAAAATATCCCCGCTTCCATCCCGAAGTGTAGGTATTCATCCAACCGTGCGCGCAGATTTGCTTCTCGCTGCGGTTGATAAAGGTCGTGGAAAGCTCCCATCTCTGCTTCGTCATCCGCGCCATGTCTAATTTCTACTGCACAATTTGTAGCCAACTGGCAATATCCGGCATCTCCATAATTCAAAGAAGTAAACAGAGGTAGGACACGAAATTTGTCCTTTGTGTTAATTGGATGACATTTATACTTCCTGGGTACCTTTGAACCTAACGGTATATAAGAAAAACGCACACAGCCATCTTGTAATCTATCAGCCATTACGGCGGCAGGCCACAAATCGAATTTCTCAAGACTTGATTTGAATATTGAGTTCGAAATACACTTAAACATTGCAGCGTATACCTTTCCTATGACAGTACAATTCTCTGCTGTCAATGTTGCTCCTGCTAACAGAGTTTCAAACGGAGGAGATGTTACCATATCATCAATATACCCGGAATAGGCTACGTTTGTATCCTCTTTAGCGTCTAATATACTATTTGTCATGTTTACCTGGGCTCCTTCTATTGCGCGTATCCCGCCAATAATACTTTTATCAATAAAAGTTTCTGTAAATCTAGACTCCACAATTAGCCTTGGCATTGCAGGTTGTGCCGGCACGCCATCAATTTGCTGACTCGACCCTGGCAATAACGTGCAATGCAATATACTAAGCTGGCTTAACAAATTGGCATTGTTATTACTATCTTTCATAGGCACACGAAGTCTTCCTCCACTCACTAATAGACCGTTCAAAATCAAATTGGAATGCTCACCACCAAAAATTTTCAGTTCGTCTTCAAGGACCAGAATAGGTCTTTTTTCGTTAGCAGCTCTGATTTCAATAGTCACCCCTGGCGCTAGTTTTATAACTGGAGACTCTATATAGTATTTGTTGTTAGTGATCAGCACTACACCACCGGATTCATTCAATTGATTTATTGCATCCTGAATTGTCCCAGAATCGTCAGGCAAATTATCGTCAGGCACTTTAATAATACGTTGAAAATTGTCAAACGTATTGGTCCTGTCGTATTCTCCTCCACCCATATCCGCGCTAAACCCGTAGTGATATGAAACCGTAACTTTATGATCACTTGGAGGGCTTGCAATACTTTCCGGCAGCGCTATACGTCCTAAGAAAGGATCGATTGCAATCATATTTAGCGGCATATGCACCCACAAGTTAGCGCCTTCATCAGATAAATCACAAACTATAATTTCATCCGCTTCTATCTCCTCATCATCCACAATTAAAAAGAGGCTTTTTCCCTTGCCATAATAAGTATTAAGATATTCATGAAGCACACGACGACTAATCGACATCGGCACGTTAATTGGCTCCGCCAGATGACTAATTTCACGTTCCGACTCCGGATTATTGTAAATGGCGCTGTCTATGCCCAATCCATTAAAACGGTAGCGTCTATTATCCAGTTTGTATGCCGGCGTTTTCGTAACCTGATAACTACGTAGTCGCCACAAAAATATGCCAATGTTTGGAATATTATATTTGCCTCGTCTTGTCTCAATACGACGCACATCTATTGTCCTGGCAATTTTGTCAAATGGTGTGTTAAAGAGTTCAAGTTGTTCCCAATCTCTTAAGCTAGCCATAGATGCATTGTCTGGTCTAATGTGGTTCATGTATTGAGTGGTTGCCAGCAACTGAAAATACTCAACTACACTGGCGGCTTCCCATCGTGTCACATCCCTGGCTAACTGTTCCAGCACAGCGGCTGTACCTTTTCTACGGCGGTATGCCAATGTATTTGCCACCTGGGCTCGTTGACTGAAAGGAGCGTCAGTATAATTAACCATGCCACGGACGCCAACAAGATTGCCGATATATGAAACAGCCCATTCAGCGCAAGTCTCTATGAATTGGTCGTCATAAAGTTGCTCAAGGTCCTCTTCAAACACAGCAACTTGATCAGATATCAACGAAAGCAATGCTTTCAACGGTCCTTGCTTTTTCTCTTCAATCTGGTGTCTGATATGTTTTGCTTCATTCCCGTTTTGGTCACTAAGCGTCGCCAGCTTATCGGTTAGATCTTTGATCTCTTTCCTGTTCTCATCTGTCAAAAGAGCCTTGCCCTGATTTATATCTTGTATACGATAAAAAGCAGGCAATAGAGAGTATATCTTTTCCACATCAAAGCTCATTGTATCACCTCTATTTCATTTGGTTTTGTTTCAAGCATAAGTAACTCAGCGGCTATAAAATTGTCATTTTCTATTCCAGGCATAGAAGCCTCTAGACCTTGTTTCAATATTTTGTCCGGATCATCAATCCTATATAATTTGTCTAAGTCTATCGCCTTGACTCCTTTGACAGCATGCATAACATCAAGCACTTCGCTAAAGTAAACAGGCTGAGCAAATTGTCTCTTATCAAACGAAAAATTATCAAACAGAGCTTGTTTTACTTGTTCCAAAACTTTCTCCATAACTTCCTCATCTAAATATTCAGGCAAGACCTCTATCTTTGCTTCTATTCTGAAAAAGATTTTTTGGTAGGACTTAATGATAATAGGAACAAATGGATCTCCATATTTATGTATTGTGTCTAACAGAGAATTACAAATAGCTTTTTCCACTTCAACCCCATTAGGTCCGGCTACAGTAATAAAGACTGTTCGCCTCAGACCATTCCAACTCCATGTGGCAAGCGCCTTGTCTATTCCCTCAAATGAGCGAGCAAAATCCTCATAATCTTTCAATGACACAATTCTATCTAATGTCAACACTGTCAAAGGAGCGTTGAGCCTGACGTTGTCGAGACGTTCCCTATCACTCGCACCGGTTGAAGGAATAGGATTCGTGACTCCTTTAACTCCAAGGGGTTTTGTCATAAGCTGTGTAAGTTGATCAGCTTTAACCAATCCTTTCAGTCCAATGCCTTTGCGGTACTTTGCCTTAATATTTTGCTGGCCAGTAGGTAGCAGCGAGCCGGTGATTCCATCGCCGAATATCACAGTAGTTTTACCATCATCATCAACTCGTGTTTTATATATTCTGTCATTTGGCCCTTGTCCGTAAAAAGAAGATGTCTCTTCCCATAAGATATCGTTAACTAAAATCTCAAGAGTTGTTTGTGATCCACTTGTTGTAGTCGCGCTGACATAAGTCAGAGGAGACTGTTTCAGCTCAAAGCTCTGAAAGGGTTGATTTGTGTTACCACTACCCAGGACCTCTGACACAGTTTCCCCATGAGTACCTTCTGCAATATTCGCGTTAATAGTAACAGTATTGCGTATATATGAAAAAGACAGTGAATTTTCAAAGTTCAAAACTGTAAAACCATTTTCAACAAACACTTTTTTTAACACCTTTGCTTCACTTGCATAAACACCTTTAAGATCGTCACGTTCTCCTGTAAGGATAATTTTTTGTCCAATCTTCAATCCGAGATACAAACTATCAAGAGTAATTATGTCACCCTCAACCAAATCTTCAATAGGAGTTTTAGCCAGCTCAAGCTGTTCGCTCTGGATACGAATGATGCTTTTGCGCACCTTAAAGTCCGGTGGCTTGTCAGTTGAATTGTCAGAGAGAGAGCTTCCATCAATTTTAGACAATTTTAATCCCGTAGTCTTTGCGCTCATGCCGAACCCGACTAGCGAAGCTTCGCTGACCGAGCTGATTTTGTAAATGTCATATGTTGGTCCATTAGCTGCAGGCCTTTCTATCAAAATCCAGGTTCCCTTAATAACACCTTCCAGGCTTCTTTCCAAATAAATATCGGCATCACTATTATAATAAGTACCTTTCATTGAATTTTTCCATATTTCCCACTCATTCGAGTCCCAATCGTGTGGATAAATATAATTATTTACTGGTGTGTTAGAATAATTGCCTTCAGACATAGTATTGGCATAGTTGCCAGTACTCTGGATTTTAAGAGGGGTATCTTTATCAAATGACCTTAAAAGACTTTTGTAATAAGGTGCGTTGTGGCCAAATATAGCGGCATGCTGAATGAATGCAAAAATTCCGGTGCCGTTAGTTAAATTTACAGATTCTACCTGTTTGACCATATTAGTCACAAATTTTTCTTCTGACCAACCCTGGCTCTTGATTAGAGCGGACAAATCTTCCTCACTCCATTTTTTCCCGATTATGTCTTCTATAACAATAGAATCTAGTTCAACCTTTTCGGCGTAATCACTGACATTGCCATTTGGCAGTGAAGGCCTTTCGAAATCAGCTGGAGATAGCCCCGGGTTTTCAAAATCTATCCGTGTTGTGTTTCTTTCTTCATCTGTCGTAACCTTCATGATAGTCCTAGTATCTCTTTCTGAATTTGCAATAATCAACAACTTATCTCCATTTTTCAAATTGGTTGCTATACCTGTAAGGATGACACTGCCCATACCAATAGAAATATTCTGTGGTTGTGTCAGGCGGGGTTTGATAGAGCTCCACTCTGGTCGTGCGTTAATTTCTTCAATAGTTTCATATATTTGGGCTATCTCATCAGGTCCCGGAACACTCTGTACTTTAACTCCTGCCTCAATCTTTATTGGTGGAGGCGAGGGCATACTCAGTTGGTTTTTATCAGGAATCAGCGCCTCGCCAAATGAGCCGGGTGCATCTTCAACTGTAAACGCAAAACAAGTATTGCCAGCAACTCCGGGACTTAGTTCATATCCAATCAAACGAGCTAATTCAAGGGCAGAAAGTCTTTCTGTCACTGTATTCAGATAGCTCTCATTTGCCAGGCGCTCCTGGTAAAAGGTCAGCACATCTAAAACAGTAGCCCAGCCATCCAGAAGCGCGATAGAGAAGTCATCATTATCACGTGTAGTTAAATTACTTAAAGCCGGTTTACTTGAGCCGGACAAGTTTGCCAGCATAGTTTGTTTAAAATAACTATGAACGCCAACACGGTAGGCAATGGCTGATAAACCTGGCCTGTTGTAAACTTTAGTCGGCGTTTTTTTTGCTATTCCTTCGCAGCAACCACAGTCGTTAAGATCGCGAAAGCTTTTGTTGTTTTCAGTTTTCATCGCCCTCCCCTTATGTCAATTTTCAAGACACCTCTTTCAGGATAGTTTGGATCATTATCAAGACGAGCAATCTCCAGTCTCTCCATCTCGATCTTACCAGCATCACGCCACTCATTGCTCTCTGTGCCCTGACGTTGAAATTTGGTAATCTTTGCAGATGAAACACCCTGTACCGCCTGAACCGCTGCATAAATTGGGCTTAGATAGACCGTTTGCCCAAACGTAAAATTGTCAGGATGAAACACTCCCTTTCTTCCGTCAAGAAGTGTTCGATTGCTTAATGTTTGCATTAAAGCCACTTTTAGATCACTTGCCTGGTAACCAGGTTTCACACATACGATCATCTCAACATCCAACGATACAAAATTGGGTGTATCAACTTGAACATCATGTCCTGTCATCCTGTATCTTTCAAGACAATTGCGTAACTCATTTTCAAATCTCTCATCTACCTCATAACCGCCAAGGCGGTCTGCGGTTAAAAAAACAGTGTGCCAGCTTCCCGTCCATCTAAAAGTTGCTTTCGCGCGTTGAATATCTGAATCACACCGTTTTGAAATATTTTCATAATCCTCAGCGGTAACAGCTCGCTCTTGTTTGCGGAACGCATACGGAGCGTTTTGTCTCACCTGTTCTATGGTTTCAGGCCCTTTTCCACCTTTAGCAGACATTGGGTTCCATGCTTTTGAAATTACAGGATTTTTAAGGTCTGTAACAATAGAAGGGTCGCTACTGACAATATGAGCGATTGTTTCTGCGCCAACATTTCCATAAGCGCCATTTCCGATTCGATACACTGCTTTAAACTTAGTTCCGGAATCAGGTCGTTTACCGTGTCTCGCATCTCCAAATCTAATAATTGCTGTTCCATCTGATTCAATCTCAGCGACAAACACTTTGTCATCCTGACTACTGTTTATCAAATCCCCCATTGGCAGCCATTTATCATTCTCTACGTCAAATGGATCATTAAAGACTTCTATCGAAGGAAATGAACTTTTGCCATGCAACTCCAAGGTTTCTTTTACTGATGCCGGCGGTTTTGCAGGATCATAAAACACTGTATGTGTTA
Organism: Candidatus Scalindua japonica; assembly: GCF_002443295.1. NCBI lineage: Bacteria > Pseudomonadati > Planctomycetota > Candidatus Brocadiia > Candidatus Brocadiales > Candidatus Scalinduaceae > Candidatus Scalindua > Candidatus Scalindua japonica. The sequence goes on from NZ_BAOS01000005.1 coordinate 265,930, forward strand.
ACGGAATACCCTGCAGTTTTGGCCTAAACCTCTGAGGTGTTGGATCAGCTTGCTTTTTATCACAAATTCCTCCTTCTGCAGGTCCTACCTTTGTAAGCGCTGGATTTGGTTCTGGAACAACGCCAATGGTTTCATCCTCTATCGTCAGGCCATGATCGGCAAGGACAATATTCCCCAACGCCACGCTTATATTATCATGATAACCTGAATCTGTTTTAGCTGAAACGCAGAGTGGAAATGGCAGGGCATCATCATTGTGCCAACAGATTTCTGTAACCGGAATAGAGCTGCTTTCTGGTAGAGAACTTGCCGGTGGTGATCCAAAATATGCCTGTCCGACAGGATCTTCCTTATAGTTTATTTCAACCAGACGAACAGCATGACGTTTTGCGTGGTCCGCGTCTTCCAGTTTTCCTGTTTCCGGTCCGTGTTTCTCCATAAATACCAAAATATCGCCTATCTTCAGGTTATTATTTTTATTGAGCAAAGTAGCCTGTGTGGCCCCTTTAGGCAGGCAGCACTCCTGATCACCCCAGGTATAAAACTGCATTTCATTATGTTTACTGTATAATGTGGTGTCATGCATTAGTTCGAATATCACTGGCCTGTCTAAAAGAGCCTCTTGATACTGCTTTGAATTAAATTTAATAGTATGACTTGAGATTTTTGTTTTAGTTAGAAATTTAGTTTCATCTTTTATTAATTGCAAACCGGCGATGCCATCTTTAACATTTAATTGAATCAAGACACGCGCGTTTTTGCCTTCATCAATAAAGTAATCAACCAATCTCGCGTGACGTCTAATTGAAATGCGTTTTCTGGCTGTCCTTAGATATGCCTCAGTTGCGACCGCGTCTTGTTGGTAGCTTAGATGGTCGGCGACATATGAAAGCAATTCGACTAACGTTACGCCAAGGTCCGCAGGGTTTCGCTCCTTCCATTGGGGCATAATTGTTGCAAGACGGTCAAGAATTAACTGGCGAAAGCTTGCATAATCCTTTGCAAGGTAATTGATCTCCGGCAGTGATAACGGATCTGGAGGACATACATGTTTTGTTTTGCAATCAAAATCACTGGGACAAGCTACCTTGAAAGAAAAATCAACTGCTGATAGGATAGGATCAAAATCTTCTGGAGGATTTTTATGCTCTGAGCCTTTTACATTTTCTGGTGGCGATGTCAATGGCGGTGAACCGGTTACCTCAATGTATGTTTTAACCAGACTTAAGGTATATTTTGAAAAGTCACCAGGAGTTGATACCTCAACAATAAGAAGCTTTGAATCATTATCTGGGGGAGAAGTTACAGGTGGTGGTCCGATCCCATCTGGATAGACACGAACAACCTTTATGTTGCGAACTCGCTCTCCACCTTCGATCACTACATTTTCTTTTGTCAACTGCCCTGGGACCAGGTCTTTTAGAAAGTGGACAATCAGCATACGTTGACGTTGATCATTCGGATCATCTAGATTATCCTTTACTTCAATATAATCTATACCATTTAGAAAGGCATGATCCTTTACAAGATTACGCCTACGTTCATCACAGCAGAAGAAATTCATTAAGCCGATCCTCCCTGGGTAAATTGCGCAACATGCTGTTCTTGTGTAAAAAGTACAGTATACGATACTGTTACATGAAATTCTGAATCCTTACTTCTCACCTCTACCTGATTTACCTGTATAAGATCTCCAAGCCACTGCTGCAAAGACCCCTGAACAAGCATCTGTGTTGTTGCCGCCAGTTGTTCACTATTTGGTTGAAATACCAATTGGTTTAGGCCGCAGCCAAAGCTTGGACGATTGACACGCTCACCAGGCGCAGTAAACAGAACCTGCATAATCATATCACGAATATGATCATTAATATCAGTATCCGCAGTACGTTTCTGTTTATTGAATTTATAAGCAAAGTCTATGTTCAATTCTTATCTCCTGTAATAGCCGACAGCAATCAGTAGTCAGCATAAAACTACTAATGTAAGGCAAGATTCACTTATTTCGTTCTTCCTGATACCTGACATTTGGTTTCTGATTCCTATTATCCGACAACTTATACCTGAAAGCTGAAACCTGACAGCTTAATGCTGATCGCTGAAAGCTAATCATATCCCCGTTACTCGAGCCTGAGTCGCTGATATAATTAATGGCGTGCCATTTGGTGTACAGATCGCCTGACTGTCAAGCAACAAGACCGGCGCACCATTTGATAAGATACGCGTAGCGCCACTTACCCATTGTGCTGTAATACAGGGACTAGGACTGCCAGATATATTAAACGGACAACCTGCAACTGCATATGGTGCGGGTTGTGTTACTATTGGCTGACCACTAACCAGCACCCGCGGGTTGGGGGCAGTTGGCTGTGCCTGGCCAGCGTGCGAGCATGTTACTGTTGCACCCACATGTAATAAAAATCCTGGCATTTAAATCTCCTTGTTTCACTATCAGTATACAGGTATCTGCGTTCTGTTATCAGATAATTAGTAGCGACTGATTACTGACAGCAATATTTACGTAATTACTAAAGCCCCTTTATTAATTGTTACTGTAGGCCCTACCATATCAATTGAGGCCCCTTTGCCATTTTGTATATAAATACCGCTGTCGTTAACAACAATCGTAGCTCCCATAGGACTTTTGAGTATAATACCACCAGTTGCTGGAGAAGGAACCGCGTCGCTGAGAAGTAAGGTATTCTGCATAGTCGTTTGCACCGCTATGTTCTGACCAAGTGGCGTGGCTGGTGGTGGGGCCAGCGCCAAGGCTGGCACTTCACCTGCAGTGCCCCAAAATCCACCTGTCCAGATTGGGTAATCAGGATCACCCTGCTCAAACTCAATCCAAACACCAGCACCGACCTGTGGTACCATAAACACACCTTGTTGTTTACCCGCCATAGGCACACAGGGAAGAGCCCAACTTGAAGGCGTAATACCCAAAACGTCGGGCACCATAGCCATAATCCGACCGCGTTGTTCAGGATCGATATTGTTGAAGACCGTACCCCTGTATTTCCCATAATAACGTGCTTCAGTATCTTGATTCTGAGTACTCATGGCATGACCTTCGGGACAGTTGAAATAATTCCATTCCTGCTTAATTCAAAACTCTGTTTATATTCACCACGCTTAATTTTATGAGTTATACTTGTTACATAATACAAGCCATTGAAGGCTGGTCCTGCACCGCGAATACCCACTAACTTCCTCGCTTTTAAAACACGTCCATAACGAAGCACATCGAGCTCACCGCTTCCAGTCACTGCATCAGCCCATTGTGCGGCAGAAGCCAAACCAATCATAATGGCCTGAGGAATGGATCGTTTGGAAAGATCGTCACGTACTGGTTGCAAATCTGCAATACTGGTCGGCAACGGAGGGATCAATCCTAAAGGAGGATTTAAAGGTGTAATAGGAGGAATAGGAATCGGAATAACAACTTTGGTGATTTCGTTATAAATAAATACCGTTGGAATTTTGTTTTTTTGATTGTCAAACTGAAAACTAATACTCTCCACATTGGTATGCGCATCCATATCAATATTCAGCGAAGGTTGCGGTACACCTACCTTGATTTTTGGTCCCCAATAAGCCACATTGAGGCCGGGTTTTGGACCAGAATCAATGTAAAAAACATAGCCGACACGATCTGCCAAAGCCTTTATATAGGCAAGATCAGTGCCTCTTTGACTTGGTATACGTCCTGTGGGGAGAGGCACATCAATGAGTATGCTAGGCACAATCAATGGTACGATACCCAAGACCGCATATTTTGCCAACATCAATGCAACACGTCCTTCCGCAGGAGTTGCCGGGAATGGAAAACCGCTGAAGTCTTGCTGGTTCATTAAGGCGCTCACATCCTCCCCGGTAATCGTTAATGTTGATGGCGACCCATTACTGCCGGGTTTGAGCTCATGATGTGTGATGACACCGTCCATAATGACGTCCGATTTACCGCTTAGTACTACGATTATTATCACTCGCATAAATAACAAAGGTTGTCCGCTACTTAATAAAAACAAAATCTGCAACGGGGACTTTTTATCCAAACTAAAGGAAAGTTGAAAAACACTGGAGCCTTCATCGCGAACAGTAACTTCGATGTTAACCAGATGATCAATCACAACTTTCGAAGCCGGTATTGGCACAATGGGGCCAATCATCAGTGATAATTGAATACCCTTAAGCATTTTTAATCCCTGGTATACCCTCAGGCAATGTTATTACTATTTTATTTCCAATTGTCTCCACTAACTCATTTGGTCTTATTACATTATTAGCATCGCAAATTTGCCAGAACTGTTCAGGATCACCCAGATACTGATTAGCGAGATTATCCAATCTCTCGCCTTCTGTTACGGTATGTTGCTGAAGTGGAGCAAACTTTTCTGCCGCCGGTACAAAACGACGACGCAAATAAATGACACTCTTACCTGCTTCAGTGTCCATTATTGCAGTATCAATACCATGATACCTACTAGTCGGTGGAAACGATGTTGTTTTGACAATTCCCGCCTGTAAAATTGCTTGTAATGGATCATTCATAAAAAATCTCCTAAAAAGTTCAATTATTTTTAGACAGGATTACAGGATAAAACGGAGCTAACAGAAATTTGTAAATTACAAATATCAAATCACGAAACAAGGCAAGGCAGACAATACCTGCTCTACGTATCTATATTCCATGTCATTTTGATTAATTGGTTTTTTATTATTTCCATCCTGTTATCCTGTCTAAATTTTTTTAAATAAGGTGTACAATTAAATCTCTCCTATCCCAAAATCACTCAAATCCCCACCTTTAAACTTCTTAGAAAGCTGCTCTTTATTTTGCAGATAGCTCATAAATAGATTTCCTCCCTTATGATCAAATCCCAAATCATCCACATTTAGAACACGCATCCCCAAGCTTACCTTGGCTCTAATAGGGTTAAGGTTAGTGTCAAATGCCTCCTCAGTAACACTGAAATCAGTAAGGCGCACGGGCAGGATACGATTCTTGCTCCATATGAAGAGCGTCAGCAGAGTTTCCATAGGTACGATCTCAAGTATACCAGACCGTGCAAGCTGGTTATTAGCCAAAATCTGACTGCTTGCCGGATATATAATCGTCTCTAATACTGCCAATTGCGGCTGGATTCCAACCTCCACTGCATCTCTGTTTTGATCAGGGAACTCAAGTTGATCTGTGGCGTCTATCTCTGCGTCAAGTTTCAACGTCTCCACTGGCGGCCCGCTAAGTCGCAATGCATCAGAACGGTTACCTCCCTCACCCCCCACATCCTGCACCTGAAGGGTTCTGGAAAGATTGTCCGGATTGTACTGAAGTGCAATGATACGTTCCACATTTGAAGTCTCAGGCTCTATCAATACTATACCCCCTTTAAGCAATTTAGGTGATCCGGGGAAAGTTGTCATGAATTAAGTCCTTTCGGAAATTGCGGTCAGCTGTCAGACATCAGCGTTCAGCTTTCAGGAAGCAATTATTAATAATTAGTACCTTTGGTTGGTAAATATCAAATCACAATAAGACAAATTTTTCATCTTTCGAAACAAGGTTGGGTAGGTAAAGATAAACCAACGTTCTTTTTGGAAGGCTTGCACTACTTTGTTTCGATATTAGAAATTGAAACATTGGAATTTATTTGTAATTTGGTGCTTGTTTTTTTGAATTTCTATTTATTAATGATTCTTTTACATTTCACTATTCACTTCTTACTTTTTCCATTTTCACCATATAAACACATCCACTTCTGCAATGTGCTACTGGCCTCAAAATATACTTCCTTGTCCAAATAACCATCATTGTTCTCCTATTTTAAATATCCAATCCTTTAAGATAAATTGAGGTTTTAAAAGTGACTATTTTTTACTACTCCAGTTAAGTCATAAGCAGACTTGACCCGTTTACGGGTCTATCAGTACTATTCCGCCTTTGAGCAAGCGAGGAGGGATTCCGCCTTTAATTTGAAGCGATAAGTCTGGGCCATTTACCATGGATAAAGTACCTCATTCGATTGAGAATAAATATTTGTTAGTTATTATCTTTCAGGTATCAGCTGTCAGCAATCAGGATTCAGTGATCAGTAGTCAGGTATTAGATGAGTGAAACTCTCTTTTCCCAAACATCAAGTCTCTTATGGTTCAAATTCAACATCGTTCTTCTTCTTACACCATTGACGTTTCTTCCGTCATGTATCACCCTTTCCCTTTTCACATTTCACCATTAATAAAGAATTGCCTTCAATACCTCATTGTTTGTATTGGCTTCTCAACCACAAAATTATCAAGCGCCCCTTAGATCACTTAAAGGCCTAACCCCTCTTGTTAAGCTAAAAACAGACTTGACTGTATTGTCTCTAATTAATGCTTTGGGCTTTTATTTTGAATTCCAACGTTATTTTCATAGTCGAATTTGCTTTTGCAATAATGAATTCATTTCCATTTTCGTCATACAGTTTTAGATCTCTAGTAAATTTAATTGTCAACTGATCTTTGATTTTTTTTCTTTGACGGACTAATTTTTGAACTTCAAAATAAACCAAGCCAACTCTTTTTTGGCTTTTTTTATTCCCAAGCCCCAAAACCTTTCGTCCGTTCACTACATCTCCCTTTTTAAGTTTATCCAGATCATTAATGAAAAATCCATTTCTCTTTAACCGCCTAGCTTTAATTAGTTTTTTAAACCTCTCATCAAACTCGCCGTTTTTTAATCTTTGGACAAGATCATTTTTTGTTGAAGTTGTAGAACTTTGGCCTGACGATTGAGTACTTTTTTGTTGGCTGGTACTTCCCGAACGCGGCTTGGTGGCATTTTCATTAATTGCATCCAATACTGCTTTTAGTTTAACCAGTTCTTTTTTGGCCTTCTCCTGTTGTTCGGCATTTTGGTTAGTGAATTTCTTAATATCTGAAGCATCAACATCACTTTCTTCTAGAAGATCTCCCATTTCTTCGATTTTATCTAAGGGCATAGGAGCATTTTCCGGTAAGCCGAGTTTTTTTATCATTTCAACCAGTGCCTTGAATTTATCTTCACCTATTCTTTCCTGTAGATCCAGTAAGGCTTGTTGTTGAGGAGTCAGCTGACCTCCATCACCCCCTTTTGGGCACTTGATATCACTTTTTTCAAATTCGACCTTTTCATCGATCTTGGCAAAGACATCTTTAACCGGTTTGGGAAGGAATCCTTGTATCTTTTCTTTAATTATTTTAGCCAATTCTAAAGATAGTGTACCCAAAATGGGTATCCCTTGGATGTGTGGTGCGATTTTCTTCATGAACCAGCAGGATTGCACTACTTTGCTGGCTAGATATTCAATAGCAGGTGTGATAATGCATCCGACCACAGGAGGCGACGTGGTACAGGCAATGGCCCGAGCTCCCCATTTTACCAGGTTGATGATCTTCTTGATCTTTCCTAAAGTGTTGGCAGCAGTCTTTATTTTATCGATGATCTCCTGATAGGGTTCGATGATATCTTTTACTATTCTATCGATCTTTTGGGTGGCTTTCTGTTTGATTGAGTTGATCTGCATATTTAGCTCATCCGCCTTTTTCTGTAGTTCTCCGAAACCTCCAGCCGGGATCAGGGATTTCAATTTTTTGGTAAGTCCCTTTGTAAAGGATTCTTTAAGCCGACTTATTGTTTCATTTATAATGACCGTGCCGGCAATCTTAATGAGCCTGAACGCTGACGTTATGGCAGCCCCTGCAATTCCTCCTCCCTCTGGTTTTTTGACCTGGTTTAGCCTGTTCTGAAACCGGCTTTTGACCCGATTGTAGACTTTGGCTATATTAACAAAAAGGGTACCGAAGACGTCTCTAAACCTTCCAAAGATAAGAGCTTTTTTGCTTGTCCAGAACTTGAGCTGGTTGAACTTCTTGACGAATAATTCCTGGCTCTTTGAGAACTTAGATTTAAAACCTGACTTTACCCGGGCCTTTTGATCTTGCAGAGCCAGTTCTTGCTGTTCTGCAGTTTTGAATTCAGTTGTTTTTTGAGCACTCTTGAACTTGTCCTTATATTTTCTATATGGACCTTTCCGCCATTTGGAAAAATCGAACCAATCTTTGTTGGGCAATTTCTTGTCTGGGGTTCTTTTTTTTATACGTTGGATCTTATTGCCGGTAAAGGGGTATTGGCTTTTAAATTTTCCGGATAACTGATGATTATCTAACGGTGATATAAAAACCGGCTTCCTTACTTTTTCTTCTACCTCATCACCCAAGTCTTTTACACTTTCAGGCAAAGGATCGGTAAACTCTTTATCGGGTTTCCAGGTATAGTTCCAGATACCCGGATTGCCTGGATCTTTATTGACGTAAACCCTACCTGTTGATATGACATTTGGTCTAATTGTTTTGCCTTTTATCTTAAGGACTATTGGCTGGGATTCAACTGGGCTGTTCGGCTCACTCATACCAGAGGGAACAGCGGTAGAAAGTTTTGTTGGTTTTATCAGTTTCCATTTATCGGTAGTTGAAATATCATTAACGTCTTTTGCCGCTAGTTCGAATCCACCTATATAATTTTCAAGTTGTTCGGTACCTTCCAAGGCTTCAATTGTGCCATGACTTGGCTTCAGATCCCCAACCACGATAGATTTAGGAGCATCTGGGATCTTAGTCAGGTTTTGCAGGGAATCGACTTGAGGTGCCGCATTGTTATCATGATTAAAATGACCTTCGTCTTTTAACACTCTTTTACCACGTTGGGCCTTAAGTTTTTTGGGGACACCATGTTTTAGGAAGTAAACACCCACGGTAGTGCTAGCGTCGTACATATCTGCTGATCCTTTTTTACCATGCCCAATATTAGTTTTACTCGCGTTTGGAACCGGTGCTTCACTGAATATTTTCAATTCCTTTGAGATCAATGGCAAGAGAAGGCTATGGTTTTTATTACCGTTAAAATCCTTAGGTTCCCAATAGGGTGCAAACATTTGTATGCTTTCTTCATTGTGAGACACCTTGGCATGGGATAATTTATTTTGTTGAATCACATGCGTCAGCTCATGCGCCAGCAACTTCTTCCCGGTAGAAGATCTTGGACTATACTCCCCTAGATTAAAATAAATATTCGAACCATAGGTTAAGGCTTTTGCATTTAATCCCTGATTCATTTGAACCGCATTACTATTTGTATGAACACGGACACCACTAAAGTCTACGCCAAAAAACGTTTCCATGGAAGTTCGAATATCTTCCGTTAAAGGTGAACCAGAACCTTTGGAGACATTGAGTTGGCTTTGTAAGTTGGACGATGCAGCTTGAGAATGTACACTAGATTTGGTCATGATCTCAGGCCCTTCCCCTTCTTCGTCCGGTTCTTCAACTTCCTGGTGTTGAATCAGAGACGTAATTCCTTCTGAGATTGGTTTTGTTTGAATCTGTCCGCTTTCCTCATCTTCCTCTTCTTCAGCTTGTCTCTGAATTAAGGGCGCAATCTGGTTAGAGATCGGTTTGGTTTGTAGCAATTCTTTATCCTCCTCTTCCTCCTCTTCTTCTTCGGTTTGACGTTGAATAAGCGGGGTAATTTTCGAAACAAGCGGCTTTCGCTGGATTTCTTCTTCTTCCTCCTCGCATTCCTTACATTTTCGTTGTACTTCCTGGGATAACGGCTTTGTTTGAATCAATTCTCCTCCTTTCCTGACCGCTGACCGCTGACTACTGATAGCTGTATTGTCTTGCATCCTCATCACTTGATCCGCAACCCGATCTGCCTCCTGCTCATATTTATCGCCGGGTTTACCAATTTTTAGTTTTGTTTGTATTCCGGGGAGAGTAAATGGTGTTGAAGAATGGCCACCCTCCATCCGAACATTACCAAAGTTATGTCCGAATCGTGTGTTCGGTACATCATGAATCTCATTTGCGGATTCTATGGTAAAAGACCGATCTGTCTTTTTACCGAATAAAGATGAAGACGTTGTTGAATTCTTGGTTTTTGGTTTAGCAAATGTTTGATTGCTCAATTTTGATCCTTCTCTGAAAAGCTTATTCTCTCGCAAAGACGCAAGGGCCGCAAAGAAAAGATTTTAAATCACTTTATTATCTTTGCGATCTTAACGACTCTGCGAGATATTAATCCATTTGCAAAGATTATATATTATTTACAAAAAGTCTTTCAGCTCGTCTGCTGCACAACATGCGACAATTCGTGAGCCAACAATCGATTGCCTTCGTGTGTGCTCGAAGCCTGTCCTGTACCAATTACAATATTGTTTCCAACGGTATAGGCCCGTGATTTCATATCTTTTGCCGATTGCACGGCCTTCCCTCCCCTATGCACCCGAACTTTGCTGAAGTCATGCCCAATACGAGACTCCATAGTTCTCCGTGTCACAGGGTCTAACGGTTGTCCTGGGGAGCTAATCACATCATGCACTAAAGGAGATATACCAGTCGATCCCCCACGCGAATTTATTTCCTTACGCTGGAGGGGTACGTTTTCTTCCTCCTTTTTTTTCTCAAGCTCGGGAGCTTGCTTCTTAGGCGCCAATCCAGGAATAAAAAGTGGGCTCGTTGGATCATTTGTCTTGTTTACGATCTGACGTGTCATAAATGCTTCATCTCTGGCCTTCTGTTCCGGGGACTTCATCGATTCTCTGAACTCAAACTGCTCACGTGCAAGACGCGCTGTTTCTCCACGGAATTTCTCACTTTTAGTTTTGCCCTGTTTCTTCCCGCCTCGTTTTGCTGCCCAAAATTTGTAGGTAAACGTAATAGAAGCAGCACTCGGCTTTCTTACCTGCCCTTTGTATGTGATTCGCATTGAGAGACCGGGCGTAACCCTATCCAATGGAATAGCAGGCAGCTGGATCGGCAGTTCAGCGTTCTTTGCGACGATGGCAGTCACTGCACCCGCTGCAGCTGCACCGGTGATCACTTTGCCCGGTAGTGTAGAGAGAAATTCTTCCCCCATCTCCTTTGCTTTGTCTGTAATACGTTTTCCTAATGGAGTCTCAAGGAAGGCTTCCCCGGTCTTTTTGGCCGCTTCCTTATATTTTTCACCTTCCGTCGGTGGTTTTTTTGCCTCCTGCCGTTGTAAGTTATAATTTAATCCGACCTTTTTTGATAGTTTCGGCGCTGCTGTCGCTTCATTCATTACATAAGCTGACATTCGGTCTGCTTCCTGCTCATATTTATCACCAGGTTGACTAATCTTCAGCTTTGTCTGTATGCTGGGTGTACCATTTGGTTGAGATGATTGGTCACTCTCTATCTTAACGTTACTAAAGTTATGTTCCAAGCAAGAGTTTGTTTCGTGATGGTCACTCTTTGACCCAGATGTAGACGTCAGATCAGACACCTTTTTCCCAAATGCCGGAGAAAATGTTGCTGACTTTTTTATTTGCTTAGATCTCATAAATCTTAGAATATTTATTTAATTAGCTTTCAGCCATCAGCGTTCAGGTGACAGCTGTCAGGTTTAAGCTAACTGCTTTTATTTAACCATCTGTTAAAAAACATTTTTCTCGGAAAGGCGTAAAGCTTACAAAAATTAAATATTTCGATTTTTAGATAACTCTTTTCTTAGCGTTCCTGGCGTCTTTGAGAGACATTCATATTTTTATAAACCGATTGCGCTACTTGAGAACCAATTGTCTCTGCCTTGGAACCTTGTACAATGTTAAATGATCCACCGTACAGGTGGGAATACTTCCCACCATGGGATAGTGATGCGGGCATACCCTGTTCGGTTAACATTTGTGTTAGCTGTCGCTCCACAGCCTCGCCTATTCGGTAACGGTCGTGAGGAGAAAAACCGTGGAGGACGAGTTTGTCAATGTGTAGTTCGATATTTTTAATAGCCATTAGCAGTCAGCTTTCAGCCAAAAAAACTTTTATAATATTTATTGACAGGATTAACAAGATTTACAAGATATTTTCTATCCTGTGCATCCTGTAAATCCTGTCTAAATTAATTAACTTTGCGTTCTTTGTGTCTCTGCGAGAAATATCTATATCCAACCTTTCGTCTCATTCCCGGTAAGCGGTTTCTCAATCTTGCTGTATTCCCTTTGTGCAGCTTTCAAAAGATGCCCCATACGTACCGAATCTCCCATATCTGCCGCGTAAAAAGCTGCTTTAAGAGCAATGTTTCTGATATTGCCTCCTGCGAGATTCAGCCTTGCAAGTTTATTGACATCCAGCCCTTCAGTTGGTGTATCCGATGGAAAGATACGTTGCCATATTTCCGCACGCTGTGCAGAATCCGGAAATGGGAACTGTACTACAAACCTGATGCGACGCAGGAATGCCTTATCAAGCGCGCTTTTCATATTGGTGGTTAAGATTGCCAGGCCACGATAGGACTCAATACGTTGGAGCAAGTAACTCACCTCAATATTCGCATAACGGTCATGGCTATCCCTTACATCACTTCTTTTACCAAAGAGGGCATCCGCTTCATCAAAGAGCAGGATAGCTCCGCCTTTTTCAGCTTCGTCAAATACGAGGCTCAGATTTTTTTCCGTTTCGCCAATATACTTGTTCACAACCTGACTCAGATCAATACGGTAAAGATCCAGATGTAACTCTTTCGCCAGCACTTCAGATGCCATCGTCTTACCGGTGCCACTTTCACCCGTGAAAAGAGCGCTAATTCCCAATCCACGCGAACTCTTATCAGCAAATCCCCACTTTCCGTATACTTTTGCCCGCTGACACAGGTGTATGGCTATTTCCTTTAAAGTCTGTTTTTGATAGTCTGGCAATATTAAATCATCCCAGGTTGCAGAAGGCTCTAGACGCTGTGCCAGGCTGCCCAATTGAGGGCGTGTCAGTTCCCGACATACATCCCATAAAATGTTTAATGGCACTTTGGACTTTTCCTCTTCTTCCAACTCAGTCGTTGTCAGCTTTCCAACCAACACGGAACCTGCTGACCGAATAGTCCGTGAACTCATATTGAACTGAGATATAACTGCATTGAGATTACCATTCATCCTGGTTATTTGATTACCAAGAACGTTTTTCCAGACCGTGTATTGCTCATCACTAGTAGGATTTTTGACATCAAAAATAATCATGGATTGCTGTAAAAAATCTATCCGTTTTCTGCTACCGATAATCAACGTTCCTTTAAAATGCTTACAAAACTGCGTAATAATACTTAGCCTGGCAGAATCGTTTGTATATTTTTCGTTACAATCAATAAACAGAGCGCTGGAACTCAGGATCATCTCTCTCTCTAATAATCTCATCAGTTCATAAAGCTCTGTATGGTTCACAGGCAATAGATGAGTAGATATAGCGTATAAATTTGAACCTAACGTATCACAGGCTGTTGCAGCAATATTGCGTTGCGTATTAACATCTTCACCGCATAGATGTATGATAGAGGAAGATATTTCCACATTTTTATGAGTCCAGATCTTTATCAGACGATCAACCAGATTGCAGTGTGAGGTTACCAAATTGTCAGTCAAGAATATAGGTTCGATAATTCCCATAAGTCGCTCGTCCATTTGCTGTATACCTACCAGATAGTGCAATATTCGCTCATCAATTCTAAGGGAGGCTGTCGTGATCAGTCCACCCTCCGATATATTGATTAATCTCCAGTATCGGAGAGCTGCATCTGGCGTAAGCGCATCCCAATGTGCATCTGGAAAAGCAGCTAGTGCAAGGCTAAATGTTGGATAGTTACGTTTTACATTCTGGATAGAACCGCACAAGTCTGCATATGATGAATCAAGCTCCATACCCGCGCACACAAGTAGAATATTTTTTTCAAAATTTGACAAACTAAAAATCTCAGTTAATGTATCTAATGCTGATGGGGCAGTTAGTTGATCTGCCGCTTGTTGTAATTTTTTATTGGCAATTGAGGCTTCAGCATTGATTTCTCCTTTTTCTGAACCATTCTCTTCAATGCTTTTCTTATAACGTTCCAACCCTTCCCGCACTACCTCTAATGCGGCCATCAGATATTGTTGGTTTGCTTCGTGCCAGTTATTAGCCGTTGTAGTGGTCATTATTATTGTTCAGGGAATATCCGCCGTAGGTGAGTTATATTTACCGTCTGCATCAATCCCCAATGGACTCTCCGCTCCATCCACCTGTACACGTACCAGATATGTTCCCAAAAGCACATTACTGACACTGAATGTAAGATCTTCGATTGGCCAGGTGGGTCCCGGGTCTGTATCTGGTGACATCTTGAAACTATATGATAACGGCGGGTCTGACACAAGAGAACTCGAAGGATTCAGATCAAATTCGTTCAATAACAGTATTACACGCTGAGATTCCCCTACTGCCGGTTTTACTTTCAACAGTACTGTGTCGGCTGCTTCCACCGCCGCTGCCACGTTTACAGTTACAGGTCCAATTATTTGAGGTTGAAGGACAAAGGCTTTAACATTGGATTCTACTCCCTGATGCGGTACCTCTGGTGTACCCATAGGTATACTGTGAGTAACCTGTACTCCTTGTATACCGGCGCGTAAATCTTCATCTGTGAGCGGAATAATGATCTGAGTATCTGTCACATTAACGGCCGCAGGCTTTATCTCAATACCACTTACATTTACGAGTAAACCATCAATTACCTCAACGCCATCAACGATTATGAGTTGACCATCACTCCTGAGATTTTTCCCTGTAATTACCAGGTTGTGACCGGCTAGAATGGGCAGATCTTCAATAATGGGGCCACCTGATGTGGCCTGAGACATGATCTTCTCAATCACAGGGTTTCTGAACGGACGCGCATAGATATTACGGGCGCGTACCGGCAGTGCGGACTTAGTTGAATGGTTACTTTCTATAAGAACAACTGAGGCCACATAAGCCGAAGATGGCCTGAATTTAGCCTGAAATGCAGTCCACAGTTTTGATATCTCCTCCGTATTAAGAGATTCGGATGTTATCTTAATCTGCTCAACCTGTTCAGCTAACTGAGAGGTGGCAAGGGCTCGAAGTGCATCTGGTAGTCCACCGCCTGCAGCTGCACTCGTTAAGGACCTCCGGATTGCGTCCCGTACTAAAACAGGTGTTTCATGTAACAACTGCATTCCATAACCTAGCAATATGTCTGTATGTAAATCATTTGCTCCATAAGCTGTCAAAAGATAATGAAGGTCAATGGCAAGTGGTGGATTATTTCTACGTTCACCTTGCCCATCGCGAGATGGTAATCCCACATTACTCCAACCTGGATTTGGTGTTGTCTGATACATGAATAAATTCAATTGGCTTTGTTCATTTGTTGGTGTTGTATCAATCCGATCAGGTGGCAAGGCTGTTACTGTCACGTTTCCAATAGCATTAGTTATATCTTGATCAATTAGACCGTTATTGAGCAAATCCATGAGTACATGTGTAACAGAAGCTATAGAGAGTGCTGTACTCATTGCCGACCTCCACAACGTTGTTTAAGATAATCATCTAATGTTAATTTTGGCTTTGGAGGTGTTGCGCGTCGTCTTGGTTGTTGCGTTTGTTGTGTAACAGCATGTACATCGATACGACCAATTGTCACTTTAATCATAGGAGTTGTTGAATTAAGTCCTTTTTCTGTAGAAAAGTTATCTCTTATGTTCGGTCTAGTTTGTTCTATTATAGAAGATGGTACATGCTGATGAAAACCATTGTCAGTAAGAGGTGTTAAAGACTGTATTTCCTTACCATGATTCTGAAAGTTTTTATTTAGTATAGGCTGATATTCTGAGTGTTCTGAAGTCGCTTTTTGAAAATTTCTATCATTAGATAAGCTATCGCTACCAGATTGTTTTTTGGGTTTCAAGTGTAATTTCTGTTCTTTATTTTCTTCAGTATAAGCATGAGTTATAGCTGAGTCAGGTGTTTCAGGTAAGATAATATTTTTAGATGTTTCGACATGTTTCGGAAATACTCTCTTGATTCTGGGTCCAGTGGACAAAACATCATGGCTTTCTGATTTCATAGGGAAACCAGACATTTCTTTTACCATCTTGTTTTCAGGAAGTAGAGGATTATTATTTATGAGCTTGTCTGCTTCTGAAGCACCATTATCCTTCGAGTTAGTCTGCCGGCCAAAAGACCTGTCGAAAGGGGAAGATTTCCCAGTAATGGTAGTCCGAGTAAATTCACGGTTCGTATGATGAATATAAGCTTTAGATGTTGTAGATTCTTCTCTGTCGGTAAATTTGGTATCCTCTGCCTTTTCATCCAGATCTAAAGTCTTGTCATCCACTTGGGGTCTATTTGGAAAACTATATCCAAAAGTCACATCATTGGCAAATATCGGCTCAACTAAAGGTTGAACTACTTCATGTGGTCTCTGTGTTCGACTTATAAGTCTTGTTAGAAAATTGCCATTTGTCATCGGTTACGTCAGCATTTCCAGATAATGTCTTCTTCTTACAGAGGACATCGTAAGAATATCTTTTTCTCTCCATTTATAGGAGAAAGCAAGAGCATGAACCTCCTGCAGTAAGCGTTTTGCGTGAACGGATATATCGTTCCATAAAAAAGTTTCAATATCAAAATTCATTTGCCACTTATGGTTGCACAGCGCACACTGAAGATTAATGAGAATCTCTTCCTGTAATCCGCTTTTAGCCATATGCTCAGCGAGTTTATCAATATCATCATCAGATAACTGATTTATCGTGATCTCTTTTTCGTTAGAAGCAACTTTCACTAAACATCTTTCAACTAATAGGTTATATGCACTCTTTGCCTCTTTACATTCAGCCACTGCGGCTAAATCGATACTATTTGGTAAACGATAATTAATCTTTATATCACCTATATTATATTCTAGAGTATTACCATTATTGCCAGAACTTGAAACTTTCAGATCTTGTAATTCAGTTGTGGAGATATCCAATTCCAGATGTTCTGAACAGTGAGGGCATTCAGCAAAACCCTTAAGCTTTGAACCAAAATTCCGCTCACGCATTTCAAGCAGGTATTTATCTCTCTGTCCAATAGAAAGCGATGCTAATTGATCGTGAGTCATCCTAGAGTGTTCTATAGATAGAATTGTTAAAGCCCTATCCAATGGGTGCTGATTCTGGCCCGTCTCCCAGATTTTTATGATATCATGTGGAGATAAAGAAATCATATATTTAAACCACTGGTTCAGTAAAGGTTGGTTCGTCAGGTTCAGTTACTTCATAGTCACGTTCCCATCCTTCATTTTGTAAAGTAAGTGTCTGAATAGCAACAGCGTTTGCGCTGGCATCAAGTTCCGGCATGGCTTGAAACTCAGATACCCAGCAGCGATAAACTTTATAAGAAATGGCTAACTGGCCAGCTTCGTTATAAACATCTATAATTACATTTTTTCGAAAGTCTTTGAGTGATACCTCCAGGCCTAAACCTGATCCGTAGTTCCAAACCTTGTTGGCCCATTTTTCAAATTCAGTATCATGGGTCACTCCTCGTTCAAGGGTTATTGCTTCAAACTTTGTTTGTCCTGGAGATTTCCGTACGGAACTTGGATCTCCACCTTCTCGATGCTCAACGGCTTCAACTGTTCGCTTTAGAGCGCCGACTTTGCTTACTCCTGCGACATATTTACCGTCCCATTTGACGCGAAATTTAAAATTCTTATAAGGATCAAAACGCTCTGTATTTACAGTAAACTGTGCCATAATTCCCTCCTTTAGACCTCGATTTGCCCTGCCAACTGCTGAATCTTTATGATCACAAATTCAGCCGGTTTAAGGGGCGCAAAGCCTACCAAAATATTGACAATTCCTAGATTAATATCATTTTGAGTAGTAGTCTCTTTATCGCACTTAACTAGATAGGCATCCTTTGGAGCTGTACCCTGGAATGCACCCTGGCGAAAGAGATTATGCATAAAGGCTCCGACATTAAGACGTATCTGCGCCCACAATGGCTCATCATTAGGTTCAAATACTACCCACTGGGTCCCTCGATATAAGCTTTCTTCAATGAAAAGCGCTGTTCGACGGACGGGGACATACTTGTATTCATCTGCCAGTTGGTCAGCACCGCGTAAAGTACGTGCTCCCCAAACGACTCGGCCGTTAATGGGAAAAACTCGCAAGCAGTTGATGCCAATTTGGTTTAATCGTCCGTTTTCATCGTCGGTGAGATTAACCTGCAGGCCTTGAATACCATTCAAAGCAGCATCCAGACCCGCTGGAGCCTTCCATACACCTCGATTGGTGTCTGTGCTAGACATTACTCCGGCAATGATGCCACAAGGAACAAAAGTATCTGGCTGTCCATCACGTTCCGGATCTGGCTGGCGAACGCGAGGGAAATATAATGCCGCATTCCGTGCATCTTTGCCTGACAATCCCAATGTACTTAACCCTGAAAATGCATTACTGGCAGCATTTGCTGGCGATGCACCCCAATTGAATGGAGGATCAACAATAAGCATGGCTCGTCGCGTCGTACAATACGCCATTGCTTCCTGGTAGACAGAAGGGTCTGTGTCTTCTGTGCGGATTGCAGGCGGAATACACAGCAAATTAAAAAGATCCGCCTTTTCAAGAGCATATAACCCCGTTTTATCTGATTCACTCTCCAGATAATCATTAGTCTCGATTGGACCACCATCATCACCTCCGGTAGCTTGAATTTCACTAATTGTTACCTGTGGTGGAGCAATTGGAACATCCCAATCTTCACCGTCTTTAGGAACAGTTACGAGTGTAGAACTCTGTTCCAGTACACGAGGTAGATAACGTCTGTCAGTAGGTATAAGCGTAACATTCAAAAACTTCTCACTCTGCTTCTCTTCACCATCAACCTTTTCGGTTATCGTGAGATTAAATATTTGTGGGTCAAGCTCTGCTGGGGGAGATGTTGGAGCTTCCGTTGGATCTCCTGTTTCATTATCTACCTCTGCATACAAATTATTACCCCAAGCACCAGGACTTGAGGCATCTAAGTTAAGAATGTCGTCTGGAGGACTTGTTACAATAGCTGGTGGACTTGTTACGATAGTTGGAATCTCAATGCGAGCAGTGTCTGCGTCATCGTGTACAACACGCACAATTATCGCCTGACTACCACGATTAAGATAAAAGTCTTTTACTGCGTAACTCATAGTACTTTCTGTCCACAATCCTCCAAAATGACGTTCATAGTCACCATAATTAAAAATAGTAGTCGGTTCGTCCACTGGCCCCTTTAAAGCACGACCAATGAATGCTGTAATGGAAGTTGCTACTCCCGTAATAGTGCGCACTCCACTGGGAATTTCTTCGATATATACGCCTGGATAAGTTGGTGATACTGGCATAAGAATCCCTCCTTTTCTAGATTATTAAATTTTTATCTTCTATTAATAATTTTAGGTTGAAATGTCTATATTTTTGCTATCAAACAAACTGAGAACCATAAAGTATGTTTACAATTTCAGAAATGATTCAATCACAACCTTTTTTACTTTGTTGTCTATGGAAATGTTATATAAAATATCTTGCAAGCTATTACATATAAAGATTTGAGTAGAGCATTGTTTTGAAAAGTGGGCACAGCTCCGCCATGTGGGTTACATTTAATTCATATAAAAACCGAATTAGATAAATGTAACTAGTACTAGTAGATAATGGTTTACTAAAAAAATCTTATACCTACAAAATGGTGCTCTTTAATTTAACTTGCTTAATGAGTATTAATGTGCACAGAGTAGCGATAGAGTAATTTAGCTTTTTTTAATATAAAAAAATTACTTACTTAACCTTTTCTTATGTTTTTAAGAGCCAATTAATCCTCTTTTACAAATGTATAAATTGTCTTATTTCCACTACTTAAAAGTTTCTTAACTTTAGCTTCCTTTATCAGTTTTTCTAATACTCCTGTAATCTCATCCACCGTAACATCAATCTTTTCAAAATTTAACCACCACTTCGAGATTCCTTCCAAAGTATCACCAGCTTTTGGATTCTTACGAAGATAATTAAGTATTATTCTGTCAATGTCATCTTTGTTATTATTCACTGTTTCATTAAAGTTTAAAGGGAAACGTGAAAGATAAAATGTGAAACTTCAAAAAATATTTTCTGTATTTATCGACTCAGATTTTAAATTATTAGAAAAACTCTAAATGCTATTCGCAAAGAGCAGGCCAAACACTTAAGCCATTAATATATTAGGAGTTTCATGGTTTACTGAATGAAAATCGATGTATAACCGTCATGAATTTATGACGGTTATTTGATAAGAGAATGAATATGTGTTGGTTAGAGCGTCATAATTTTATGACGATTGCGTTATAGTTTAGTGACGGTGGTAAGGATAGACACGAATTACAAATAAAATTTAAGGATTCCCGCCTAACAAACTGGCCCCCGCCCGTGCCGGATCGGACGGGGGCAGGTAAGAATTATGGAATTTAGGTATTAAACAGTTCAGAGACACAAATTAGCACGAATTGGCACGAATTTTTTCTAATGATTATTTAACCATGATATTTCTTTTGCAAATGCAGATATTTCATGTTTAAATATACTCATGGAAATTCAAAGAACAAGGGAAATAGCGTTCGTCAAGGAGCAATTAAAGAGCAATCCCGTTGTTGCATTGCTTGGACCGAGGCAGTGTGGCAAGACAACCCTTGCACATCAGTTTTCTACTAAACTTACATCTTCGCGCATCCTCTTTTTTGATTGCGAGGATCACCGTGATCTTGCCAGGCTCGACAACCCCATGATGACTCTGGAACCACACAAAGGAATTGTGATAATTGACGAAATCCAGAGACGACCAGAACTATTTCCAACCTTGCGGGTACTTGTTGACCGCTATCAAGAAAAACGGTTTCTAATTCTTGGAAGTGCCTCGCGTGACCTGATTGCGCAAAGCTCTGAAACGCTTGCCGGTCGAATCAGTTTTATAGAACTTGGAGGTTTTGGGTTACATGATATCAAAAGCAGGGACTACAAAAAATTGTGGATCCGGGGAAGCTTTCCACGCTCTTTTCTGGCCAGGAGTGAAAGAGAATCTGTAATGTGGCGAGAAGATTTTGTCAGGACATTTCTTGAACGTGATATTCCCAATTTAGGGTTCAGCATACCAGCCCGGATGATGCGGAGGTTTTGGATGATGCTCTCACACTATCATGGACAGATATTCAATGCTTCTGAGTTGGGTAAAAGTCTAGGGGTTTCTGACACTACTGTTAAAAGATATCTTGATATCCTTTCCGGAACATTCGTTGTGCGGCAACTTCAACCGTGGTATTATAACACAAAAAAACGCCTGGTTAAGCGCCCTAAAATATTTTTTCGCGACTCTGGTCTGCTCCATTCACTAATGGCGATTAGTAGCGAAGATGAGCTTACTAACCATCCCAGGCTGGGTGCATCATGGGAGGGTTTTGCGCTGGAACAGGTATTAATTCTACTGAATCTCAGAGAGGAAGAATCCTTTTTCTGGGCGGTGCATACCGGCGCTGAACTGGATCTTGTTTTTCAGAGAAAGGGTCAACTGTGGGGAGTTGAAATTAAATATAATGAAGCACCTGGAGTGACACGTGCAATGAAGTCCGCATTGTCAGAACTAGAGCTGAAGCATATGTTGGTAATTTATCCGGGTTACGATACTTATCCCATGGAGAAAAATATAACGGCTGTAGGTCTTTGGAAGCTAAAAGAGTCTATCGAAAACCTTAAACGATCTTTTCCGGTAAAAACGTAATTACCGAAATTGCTTTGGAGAGAGGTTCTGCTTTTTAAGGAGGTTCCAGAAAGCCGTACGGCTCTTACCTGCTCTTTTTGAGGCACTCACCATATCACCTTTACATGCTATGAGTAATTGAGTGAGATAGGACTGTTCAAAGAGGTCGTTGACTTTTTTCTTTGCCACATTAAAGGTCTCAATCTCAGATTGGTTAATTATTTTTTCCTTAACGGCGTTAATTTTTTCAATAACTAATTCTTCCGAAATTGGCACTCTTGTTGTAAGTTGAATGTCTTTTGCGCTTATTACAGAAGATGTAGACATTACAACCATCTGTTGGATCTTATTCTCTAATTCTCTAATGTTTCCCGGCCATGAATAAGAGACAAGGACATTCAAAACGTTTACCGGTAACCCTTTAATTGTTTTATTATATTCTCCTGTATATTTTTTCATAAAGTGACTTATAAGTATAGGAATATCATCTTTACGCTCTCTTAATGGTGGGATAAGAAATGGAACAACATTCAATCTGTAGAAAAGGTCTTCTCTAAATCTGTTTTCCTCAACTAGAAGTTGAAGGTCCATATTAGTAGCAGCAATTAGTCTAATGTCTGCTTTAATATTTTTTGAAGAACCTAGCGGTCTATACTCACCCTCCTGTATTAATCGAAGAAGTTTTGTCTGTATGTAAGGGCTTATTGTCCCTATCTCATCAAGAAAAAGAGTGCCACCATCAGCTTCCTTAACCAGGCCATTTTGTTGAAAACTAGCGTCTGTATATGCTCCTTTTAAGTGTCCAAACAGTTCATTTTCAAAAAGGTTTTCTGGTATTGCCCCACAGTTTACCGGTATAAAAGGTTTCCCGTTTCTCCCACTCATATAATGAATGGCCCTGGCGACCAGTTCTTTTCCGGTTCCACTCTCACCAGTAATTAAGACATTAACATCGCAGGCAGATATTTTGTTTAAGTTTGTTTTGAGTTCCTTTATGGCTTTACTATTGCCCAGAATCCGCCCTAAAGCAAATTCCCTCTTGAGCGCTATTTTTGCAAGATCACGTTCTCTTTGTGGATCAAAATCACACTCTACTCTTTTATCTTCTGAGATCAGGATTGATGTTTTTGGCATTTTCCCACAACCTCTTCACGTTGACAGTATAGAATAAAATCCTTTTTACATTTACTTGAAACACAAATAGAGATCTAAAAAAATGCGCAAACTGGATACCAATCTCCGTATTTTAATAGCAGATCATTAAGTATCAATAGTCAAAAGAGATATGTGTCATATTTATATTTTAAAGAATACAATTCGTTACAAACCCATAACATTTTTTGTTATAAGCCTATAACAAAAGTAAAATTTGATTTGCCAAGGACATCCGGTTGGGATTATAACTCGATAGGTAATAATCCCTATTTTCCACTCACCGTCTGAATACGACAAAACGTATCATGAAAAAAGTTATCACCTTCGCCATGCAGTCTCAATCATTATTCTGATAATCGTATTACAGATGAATGAAAAGTCTTAGGTATTTGGTACAAAAGAGTTGAAAAATGCGGAAGGGGGGATTCGAACCCCCACCCCCTTGCGAGGACTAGGCCCTCAACCTAGCGCGTCTGCCAACTCCGCCACTTCCGCATAAAACATTTCCATTGTAATAGCCTGTAGATAAAAGTCAAATATGTTTCTTGACAATTTGAGATGTTTAGTGCTTATCCTCATACCTGCCCAGATTAATATGTTCGCCAACCCGACAACCAGCCCGACAATGTCATTCTGGCGGGTGCTGTTCTCGCGGGGAAGGGCATGGGGAGATGTTTTGGTTCTGGCGTGGACAAGTTGGGCTATATACACCATACTATACAAAAAAATTGACAGAGATATTTACCCCCTCAAGATAATCAATTGAACTATGATATGGCACCAATTATTAGTTTTTATGAATTATCACCCTGAATCAAATCTTGTCGATGGGAAACACTTCTACACAGCAATTCGATGGAATAACAAAGAATCAAAAATGATCATAAAATTTATGTACGAATTGGCCCAATTGATATGCGACGACAACATTCATTTGGGTACACTAGCCCCAGTTTACAAGTTATATGAAAAAATTGATACAATCTCTTGTGTTTGTTAATCTTATGACAATACAAATGTATTACCCTCTTTTTGACTAATTTTTAGGCTATAAAGGAGTTGTTTACGTGGATTTTGAAGGATTTTCTTTTGTTTTTGTATATTGTGATAAATTCAATAATTTAAATAACTGTTTTTGTATTCTGTCTTGACGCACCAAACAATAAGATAATTGTGGTGGGGCCGCTTTTTCCTGTGGGTAAAGGAGGGTTGCTTCTTGTAGATCATTGAGCTTTTTCAACAAAACATCTGGGGGTAAAAGCAAACCTTTTAATGCGAGGCGTCGACGAAGCAGCCCTGTCAAGAGCATGCTTAAATTACAATAAAAGGCATGAACATGCAGCTTTTGGTCTGTCCAGTGATAGGGAGGTTGAAAGGAGAAGTGCTCAGGGTCTTTGCTGTCCTGGAAGTATCTCTCAACTTCAGATTGTCCGTGATAGCCCAATATAATCTTGGCATTGCTCCAATCATGTCGATTTGTAAAAAGAAGGGTTCGTCCAAAGTGACAATCAACCAATTCTTGCAATGCATCTCGATTGAGAAAATAAGTAAGAATCGGTCGATTATCTTTAAGGGTAGTATCAGTAGTTGGACGAATCCGCTATCGCGGAGAACAAAATCGGAAATTTATTATATAATGTAACCTCACACCCTCAACGGGAGGGTGAATCTATTAACAAATAGGAGGTTACAGGTCTATGAAAACATTATCTCAATCCGATTTCAACAAAAATTACCAAACGCATCTAAAGCACCTACGCTTGAAAGGACTCCGGCCAAAAACAATCGAGGCTTATTCACGTGCCATCCGACGGATCGGTGATTATTTTGACAATCAGATACACGATCTATCTGAACAGCAACTACTTGACTATTTTTCCAATCTCCTCAATACCCATTCATGGAGCGCAGTCAAATTAGACCTCTACGGACTAAAGTTTTTCTACACTCATGTGCTTCATAAGCGTTGGGAGCAAGTAAATCTTATTAAACCACCCAAAACGCAACGTTTGCCCGATATTGTCACCATTAATGAAGCC
Organism: Candidatus Scalindua japonica; assembly: GCF_002443295.1. Classification (NCBI taxonomy): domain Bacteria; kingdom Pseudomonadati; phylum Planctomycetota; class Candidatus Brocadiia; order Candidatus Brocadiales; family Candidatus Scalinduaceae; genus Candidatus Scalindua; species Candidatus Scalindua japonica. The sequence goes on from NZ_BAOS01000005.1 coordinate 290,733, forward strand.
CACCAACTTTTCCAGGTGACGAGAAAACTCAGTTACCGGGCCTTCTACTTTGTTCTTTACAGTCTTGGTCTCCGCCTGGGTGAAGGACTACGTCTTGAGGTTAGCGATGTCGATTCTCAGCGAATGCGGGTGCATATCCGCGATAGCAAAGGCAATAAAGACCGTTTCGTACCCCTGCCAAAGGTAACCCTGAATCTCTTACGCCGTTTTTGGCTTGTTCATCGCAATCCTGTCTTTCTATTTCCAGGCCGTCATGGTGGCTTGAAATCAGCCCACCTGGCAAAAACACCTCTGAATAGAAATGGCGTTCAGGCCACTCTGCGTAAGGTAGCCCGGGAGTGTGGAATTAAAAAAAAATTACACCACACAGTCTGCGACACAGCTACGCAACCCATCTGATTGAGGCGGGTGTTGATCTGCTTGAAGTACAAAAAATCCTCGGCCACCACAGTATTTTAACCACTGCCAAATATACCCACCTGACCTCTCATACAAATCGTAATGCCTTGCAATTAATTAATGATTTGATGAATGGTTTTTCCATAGAATGGGGGAATGTTATATGATATCTCTCTCCTCTATAATTGAGACCTTCATTGCTGACTTTATCACTCTTTATCATGGTTCGATCCTGCCAAGTCAATTCAAAGCCCTGGCAGCCATGAAGGATTGTCGCACTACGCAAAGCCGCGTCATGCTGGTCCAATGTAATGACTGTGAAAAACAGGTTTTTGTACCGCACTCCTGCGGTAACCGCAATTGTCCTCATTGTCAGAGTCATGAGTGTCAGCAGTGGTTGGAGCGTCAACTGAAAAAAGAAGTGCCTGCTGACTATTTTATGCTCACCTTTACTATACCCAAAGAGCTTCGATCATTAGCATGGCAGCATCAACGCTTGCTTTACTCGATAATGATACAGTGTTGTTGGGAAACCGTAAAAACCTTTGTCCAAAATGACAGCGTATTACAAGGAAACGCTGGAGCCATCACTGTTTTGCACACCCACTCTCGCTCTCTCGATTACCACCCGCATATCCATCTGGTAATGCCAGCCGGGGCCATCAATCAGAAGAAAAAGCTTGGAGCTTCAAAAAAAGCGAAGGAAAGACGCGGTACCTTTTCAATCACAAAGCGCTGGCTAAAGTGTTTCGAGCAAAAATGCTCGATGCCGTGAACAAAGCGGCTCTTACGCTTCCAGTTAATTATCCCAAAACATGGGTCGTCGATTGCAAATTTGTCGGCAACGGTGAAAAGGCACTGGTCTATCTTGGTCGTTATCTCTACAAAGGGGTCATTCAAGAGAAAGATATTATTACGTGCAAAGATGGTCAGGTGACCTTTCGTTACCAGGATAGTAAGAGCAAAAAAATGCTCACAAGAACACTTCCCGGCCCGCAGTTTCTCAGGTTGATTCTCCAGCATGTTCTACCCAAAGGTTTCAGGCGAACACGGAACTTTGGTTTCCTCCACCCTAATAGCAAACGCTTGATTGCATTGCTTCAGTACCTTACCGGTATCAACCCGAATAAGTCGTCAGCCTGGTTCAGAGAGCGTCCAAAGCTTACGTGCAAATGCTGTGGAGGAATAATGAAGATCATAAAAACGATGATACCTCCATCACACAAATCCAGGTCTTTCCCCTACAAGTTAACAAAAGAGGAGGCTGTTCTGGTTATGTAATCGAATCCGCTATGCATCTAAGATTTGCAAAAACGGCATTATCGGGTCGAGATGGCCCCCGTTTGCCCAAATTTGAGGTAAAATGGCCGAAAAACCATGTTCTGTAGCTCCTAAAGCATGACGACAGCAATTGAAAAATCCACTTCTTTGGCTTCATAGCTTCTGCGGTAAAAAAGAGAAGCAATCTTCATAAGATATTTTCTTATACAATGTTTAGCACCCAAACAACGGGCTTGTCCAACAAACGGTTCAGATTGTGGTTCGTCCCTCACACAATCTAACCTTATTCGATATAATTTTTTTCAGATGTTGCGGAGATAATATATCCGATACTTTTTTCTTAACAGATGATAAAGTTGCTTTTGGTAGTTCACCCCGTTTAAGTTTTTTAGATAAAGCTTCTAATTTGACAATGGCTTTGGCCTGAGAGGTAACAACAGATTGAATTTGTTTAGCCGCAAAACTTGCAGAGTGCTGTAAAACGGCAGTCCATTGATCACCGAGTATTTCTTTTTTATCCCTGAAGGCCATAACGCCCGGCAAATTCGCATCGTCAGCTTTTTGGTATTTCTTTAAATCAATCGTAGCCATTTCTGGATAACGGAACGATGGAGCAGAAGCAATGCAAAAGATATTGGTGTCTTGTAAAGAATATAAGATATCTTCGGATGTGTTGCCTTTATCAAAAACCAAGGTGATATCGTTTGGATTTCCTGAAAGATCTTGAATGCGCTCTGTAAGGAGTAAGTGAGTGTTTTTAAATTGAGTAATATCGTTTAGATTGCCAGGGTAAAGGGAATGGAATAGGGGAATATGGAAATCCGGTGTAACAGCAACGGCAAGGCCTAGCTGTCGACGGTTGTGGCGACCTTGTTTATTACGCCCTCGCCGTGCTTCAGTATTGCGGTTATTAAGTGTGTCGATGTAAGTAAAGTAATTTGTGCAGTCATAAAGGAGGGCTTGTGGAGATAAATTCTCTCCTTCGCAATGTGCAATGAGACGTCTTTGTCCAGTTCAGTTAGTCTGTCCAGATCATATACGGTCCATTGCATTCCAGAAGTGTTGACTGGTAAAAAAATCAGAGCGTAACCCCCCACTCTCTTTTAAGAGCTGTTTCCTCGTACCATTGGCTGGTTTTTGATTTACTGCACGGGTGAAATGCTCTGCCTAAAGCGGCCAACAGGAGATATTGTGATACGGACGCGCCTTGGTCTCTTTTGGGAAATGCAGCATCAATCATTTCCGGCAACCTTGCAGAACAAGCAACCTCCCATAAAGCTAAAGGGCCTATACGCGTAAGGGCAACCTCCTTGGCGACAGGAGCGGATTTTCTTTGACATGTCTTGAAAATTTTCTCAGCAGTGCCAAGATAATGCTGCTCTACAATTCTAGGGTTTCCGTTTATTCGTTTGCACTCAACAACGTAATAATAAGGAATCCCTTTTTTTAGTTTTTTGATTAAAGAAGCCATATCATTTTCCTTTTGTCTATATATTGTAGTAGGGTAATACGCATAATAGAGATGGCAGTATTGTTTGTCAATAAAAAAAGGAATATTGCTTGACTATATAATGCGTATAAGGGGTTTTCTCAGAAGGTGCTTCAAGGAGACAAGTGTATTTCAGTAGGGTAATACTTGTACTGAATGTGGTAATGTATTGCGATGCAACAAGTTACGAACAATTATTGCTAAACTTCGGACATAACTTGTAAACTGGGGCTAGAAAGCAAGTAAATGGTTATAGGGTTTTATGATTATTTAAATAAATTAATAAATAGAGAGGCTGGTATAGGTATAAATTAAGAATTTCTTAATAGGAAGAAAAACCTCCAAAAATACTTTTCGGTTTCCATATTCAAATAATCTGGATTATTGCAAAAATACATAGACCCTTAGAGGACAATAAGTGTTAGCTGTGGGAGAAAAGCAGCGTTACATTGCTGCTCGTATGTGGTTTTAATAATTATAAGTCTTCGAACATTACTTCTATATCTCTATGACCTTCAATAATTGTTACAATATCCAGAAAATCATTATTGTACATGAATAATATGACATAGTTGCCATGCACAAAACTGCGCAGCCCTTTCATTAATTCCGGCCTTGGCCGTCCTATTTGACCGGGCAGGCATGCCAGCTTTATACACTGCTGCCGCAATTTGCTTGTGTATTGTAAAGCAACTTCTTGGCTGCCGCTTTCTTTGGCAATGTATCTTTTAATTTGAATGAGGTCGTCTTTGGCTTGTTCCAGATAGCGCAGTTTATGCATATGAAAACTTTCTATTGACCTTTATCATTGACAAGGGCTTCGCCTATATCCTCATCACTGTAACTTCCGCCACGTTTAATTGCGGTGCCAATATGTTTCCTTAATGCTTTTAGTTTAGCTTCCCTCTCTTCAACAAGGCGCAGGCCTTCGCGCACTACCTCACTGGCGTTGTTGTAACGCCCATTTTTTACCTGTTTACGAATGAATTTGTTAAAATGGTCACCTATTGCATAGCTCATAATAATCCTCTATATAAATTGTACCAACTGTTGGCAACTATTGGAATATATTTTTCCTTTGGTGTCAAGTGATTAAAGTAAAACAAAAAAGACTGAGGATCCAGGTCTCAGCATTTAACATTTGAAAAGATAATCAAATACTAATACTGACAAGACAAGCAGGAGAGAGTTTGAAGATCGGTGATGATTTAAGTGCTACCGTCATTGCCATCTTTAAAAAGAAGATAAACTTACTGGTCCGGAACGTAGAAGACACGATGATAAAACTGCGCCTGGATGTACCCATCACAATCAAAGATGACATAAAAACAACCCTCACCAACATAAAAAAAGACCAGATAAAACTCGGCATCGAAGCTCCTGTGGAAGTGAGGATAGAGAGAGAGAAAATCCAAGTATTAACAAAAGAGAAAAACAGCTAAAAACGCCAAAAATTATCATAAGTCTATATTTTACAACACAAAAACAAGCCAATATTTACTCCCTCAACCTAGCGCGTCTGCCAACTCCGCCACTTACGCATAAAACATTTCCATTGTAATAGCCTGTAGATAAAAGTCAAATATGTTTCTTGACAATTTGAGATGTTTAGTGCTTATCCTCATACCTGCCCAGATTAATATGTTCGCCAACCCGACATGGCTGTTCTGGCGTGAACAAGTTGGCCTATATACGCCATACTATACAAAAAAATTGACAGAAAACCAATAAGGTTGCATAATGGGTGGTAAACGAAAGGGGTATACTATGCAAACAATAACGGTAAAAAACATACCTGACGATATACATAAACTATTAAAGGATGTTGCAAAATTTAACCATAGAAGCCTGAATAATGAGATAATTAATTGTTTAGAGAAATATTTAAAAATTCCAAAAATTGATGCTGCTTCTATGCTCAGAAAAGCACAAATCTCCCGCTCTAAAATAAAACATCGCTTTTCAGACTCAGAAATCCATGATACCAAAAACAAGGGGGCAGAATCTCAAAAATGGGATTTACTTGCCAATCAAAAACAAAGGAGGTAAATATGGTAGTTAATTTCACTATTGTGCCAATAGGTAAAGAAAGTAGTTTGAGTACAAAAGTAGCAGAAGTATTAAATATCGTCAGTGAAAGCGGAATAGATTACAAACTACATTCCATGGGGACTATTCTGGAAGGTGACTGGGACGAGATAATGAGACTTATTAAGAAGTGTCATAAGAAAATTCTCAAGGATTCAGACCGCGTTTTAACAACTATCACAATCGATGATGGTAAAGGAAGGACAGGCAGAATCGCCGGCAAGGTTAAGTCTGTGGAAAAGAAATTGGGCAAAAAATTAAAAACGTAAAATTCTTTTGACAGATTCAATAAACAGAATTATATTGTATCCTTTTCTTACTATTATATATCAGTATTATCTGATTAAAAAGCTGCACGTGCATCTTTGTCATATCTAACATGCTTCCACGTTTTCCCGTCCCCGCCAGAACAGCCTTATCGGGCTGGCTAATGGATTGCCGGGCAGGCGGGTGAGAATGAGAACTTTAAGGCTTATTATAAATGCAATTAGTACCAAAAAAAGTGTTTTTCACAAAAGGTGTAGGTAAACATAAAGAGAAATTACAGTCGCTTGAACTTGCCTTGCGAAAGGCAGGTATAGAGAAATGTAATCTCGTCAGGGTATCAAGCATCTTTCCACCAAATTGCAAGATTATATCGAGGTCGCAGGGTACTAAGCTTCTTCAACCGGGCCAGATTGTATTCTGTGTAATGAGTACTAATGAAACCAATGAACCGAATAGAATGATATCTGCATCAGTCGGCCTCGCAATACCCGCTGAACCGAACCATTACGGATATCTGAGTGAGCATCACGCGAATGGTGAAACAAACGAGACATCCGGTGATTACGCGGAAGACCTGGCCGCATCAATGCTTGCCAGTACGCAAGGTGTTGAGTTTGATCCGGAAAAGAATTATGACGAACGGAAAGAGATTTATCGTATGAGCGGTAAAATAGTTAAATCAAGAAACACCACCCAATCGGCAAGGGGCGACAAAAGAGGCTTGTGGTCTACGGTTGTATCCGCCGCCGTCTTCCTTCCTTAATCGGCTATACGGCCTGCGTACCTCTGCGTTTAGATAAAGTACTAAAGGCTAATTTACAAAAGGACTTTTCTCATGATCAAGACAATCCCAGGAAACATTACAGCGCCAAAGGGCTTAAAAGCCGGGTCTGTACACTGCGGTTTAAAAAGAAATAAGAAAAACCATGATATCGGTATCATTTTTTCAGAACAACCATGCAAGAGCGCTGCCCTTTTTACAAAAAACCAAATTGTTGCCGCACCAATAAAACTGAGCAGAAAGGTTGTAAAAGATGGCATGGTACAGGCAATAGTTGTGAACAGTGGTAACGCCAATGCATGTACCGGCAAGAGAGGTGAAAAGGATGCAGAAACAATGGCACTTTTAACGTCCAAACAGTTGAATATAAAAGCTAATGAAGTTATCGTAGCCTCAACAGGTATAATCGGACATCACCTCCCCATGGCAAAGATAAAATCCGGCATAATCCAATCGTCTGAACGTTTGGGTAATAACAACACCCATGCAATAAACATTGCGAAAGCAATAATGACAACCGACCTTGTCCCTAAACATATTGCAGTTAAAACGAAGATAGGTGGAAAGGAAGTTACTATAGGTGCAATAGCCAAAGGCTCCGGTATGATTTCACCGGATATGGCTACCATGTTCTGCTTTATCACTACTGATGCTGCAATATCTTTAAATACGTTAAGGTCCTGCATAAAAAAATCAACAGAAAGCTCGTTTAATCAAATCACCGTAGATGGTCATATGAGTACGAGTGATATGGTTGCTATCCTCGCAAACGGTATGGCAAATAACCACAATATAACATCTTCAACGAAAAGCGATCTTGCTCTGTTTCAGAAGGCGCTTGATTATGTGACCCTGAACATGGCAAAGGAGATAGTAAAGGACGGTGAGGGCGCAACAAAGTTTATACAGATCGAGGTGCATGAAGCAAAATCAGTTTCGGATGCAAAAAAAATCGCGAGAACAATAGCTGAATCTCCATTAGTAAAAACGGCTATAAACGGTGAAGATCCTAACTGGGGAAGAATAGTCTCGGCAGCAGGCTATGCCAGAGTCACTCTCGACGAATCTAAACTGAAATTGTCAGTTAACAATATTACAATCTATAAAAAAGGACTGCCGGTTACACCTGCCCCAAAGAGATTAAGCAGCGTAATGAAAAAGAAAGAAATCACCATTCAATTACATCTTGGAATGGGTAATAAAAACACCACATTATGGACGTGTGATTTATCAAAAGAGTACGTAAGTATCAATGCCGATTATCATACTTGATCTCTTTTAACTATAGAGCCTCCGCATAAACTCACACGAAAAGCGCTTGATGCAAAAATTTTTTTCAATCGTACTTCAAAATTACGTTAAAAGAAGACAGTATAAAACTGCACAGCACCAACAATGGAGATAATTTGCAAATTTGAAAACACCTCTCCTACGGTTTTTTGTTTTTTACTTTAAAAATCACCAATTTAATTCTGTAACAACAGATGAAAAGCAATCATCGTCTTGTCCAGGTATGCCTGAAACGCAAGATTCCCTCTCTTGCTTAAACGATCATCACCAATATCACACTTCAAGCGCTTTATCATCCGCTCAACTGAAGGACGACGTGTCATTATTGCCTTGAATCTCTTTGCCATTGGAGGATCTTCCGTGTCTATGTGGGGTAATAACCCAAATGATATATTAATCATCCTGCCAGTTAACGAATTGGGACAACACTCTACCTGATGCAAGCATGTTGAACACACCGGTTCACCATCTGTATCCGTTGGCGCATGGTAAATGAATTTTTCTTTTTCATAACGCATTCCTTTGTAATCCATCTCATGGCCACCATTGCATATTACCACACCATACGGCGTTATCTTCTCCATGCCACGCGGCAAACCATCTGTTATTCCATTCTTGCGCCTTGGATTTAAAGATGCCTTTAATTCTAAGCCGAGTTTGTCCATAAACTTATCTTTCAAATCTCTGCTATCACACGCGCTATCATACAACGCTCTTTTAACCGATTCTTCAATCACCGGATATGTATCAAATACCTTTTCTACATGTGGAAAATATGTCTCTCCATCATGTGTCGGTCCATCCAACACTGCTCTTGCATCCAGAGGCACGCCTTGACGTGGAAAACCTACAATACTTGCTTTGTGCCCCCAATACATCTTTGTTATGGATTTCACGATTGTCCCCGCTCCTTCATCTGCCAATACCCAGTCATGTTCACACTTGTCTCTGTCCTGACAGCGACACCTCTTAGTCAGCTTTGATTGCGACTTCTTCTGCTCCTCCTTACCATCTTCGTCCTTATACTTTACTGTCTCAAACCCTGAATATGCATAATAGTGAGTTGTATCTCCTACTACTTCCTTTTCTATTTTAATCGCACCTGTCTCTATGTTCTCAGTTACCAGCGCAATCTTCATCTTATCCCATAGCCCCCACTCACTCATGATCTGGTCAAATTGCTGCAGTTTACGCTCACTTGGTATATGCCTGCTACAATACTCATCCCTTTCCCCCTTCGGTGCAAATCCACATACTCGCACAAAACTCGGATTACTCTTCAATAACATGGACACTTTTTCCGGCTCGCACGGAAATCCCATTAGAGCTGTACCCAAAAAACTTTTTAACAACGCAAAAAAACATTTTGGCCTCTTACCTCCCAATCGAAATGGCACTACCCCGGGAGATATACTCAGGGGACTTACCATCCGCTGCTTTGATTCAGCCGCTACTTCATAAAGCACATCACCTCTCTTCTCCTTGTCAACTTGCATTGTTGCTCTATTAAACAAAAGCTCCTGTCTTGCATCTTCTTTGCTCTGAGATAATACTACTTGCTTTTGGGGGTTGATTTTTCAGCCTCTTTCTCTCTTCTCGTTTATTAAATTCATAAAGTGCATCGTAGTACTCAGCACCGAAATTACGGTGTTTCTCCCAGGGAAAATAATATAAAGCCCGAAACCATTCCGCATCTGGTGTATTAAGCAGTACTTTGTCATCTTCGTGAACAGTGTGAATTAGTAGCGGTTTTTGGTTGATTTGAATTTGTGATATTGGTAGCATTCTAGCGTGTCCTTTCTTGTATAGTAGTTTGTGTTATTGTGTGACTTCTATTATACAAGTTGGGCACCGTATTTTGTAATTCTACTATTGGATTTTGTAAATTATTTCACAAAACCCTTTAAAATACGGCTTACTGGCTCGTTGGCACATTATTCTTGTCGCTCCTTTTACAAAATATTGCCTCTAACTCTTTTTATAACTCTTTTACTATCAACATCTTTGTAAGTTTATGCGTCTGCTCTATAAAAACGTGCCACATCCTGCCTGCAACCGTTTGTCTATATCTGTCTGGTTTTGCCCGCCAGAAAGCAAGTGGTCAGGCTTCATAAAATATAGAATATAATGAAAAACGAAACGATTGCATCTATTACCACACCTATCGGCGAAGGAGGAATCGGCGTAATACAGGTTTCCGGCCCCAACTCACTTGAGATCGTAAATAAGGTATTCAAGGGCAAGAAACTGAAAGACTTGATAAATGCGGAGTCAATGAGGATTTATTACGGAGATATTTATTATAACGGTCGACCGGTTGACGAAGTAATCGTAAACGTGCTCAGAGAACAAGACAGTTTCACTGGTGAAGACCTGGTTGAAGTTAATTGCCATGGCGGTATCCTTGCAGTGAAGAAGACACTTGAAAGCATTGTGTCTGCCGGAGCAAAAGAAGTCCACTGGGAAGAGCTCGCCAATCGACCCCTTATAAATAGCAAGATTGACCGTATTCAGGAAGAAGCGTTACGGGAAATACCCAAAGCAAAAACAAAATTAGGGGTTAAAGTCCTACTAGACCAATACAATGGTGCATTGTCTTTATCTATTCATAAGACAATTGAAGGGATAGGAAAATGTGATAATAACAAAAAATTATTGTATGACACCAACAATGCATTAAGAGAAATACTCGCAACTGCAGCATTCGGTTGTGCAATTACTTCACCTCAAAAACTAATTATTACTGGTAAGCCAAATGCAGGCAAATCCACATTATTTAACTCATTGTTAAAAGAAGATAGATTAATTACACACAAAGAGCCGGGTACCACAAGAGACGCAATTGATGAAATGTTCTCAATCGACGGCATACCAATAACAATAGTCGATACTGCGGGTATAAGAGAGACAGAACACGAAGTTGAAAGGCTCGGTATCCTGGAAAGCAGAAAGCAGTTAGCACAGGCAGATAAAATAATTGTGGTATTTGATAATTCCAAACCGGTAGAAAAAGAAGATGAAGAGATAATAAAACTAATTAATACATTACAGTTAAAGAAAGCAGACAACACTCATAACAAAATATCTGTTTTCGCGGTATTGAATAAAACAGATCTGCCTTGTAAATTAGACGCGGAAACACTTATTGGAAAAATATTTGGACCGATTTGTCAGGTATCTGCCTTAAACGGTGATGGGCTCCCAACCCTTGAGGAGACTCTGATTTCAGAGTTTAAAGGTTTTACAGAATATACACCTGAAAAGCCCATAATTTTCACTAAACGGCAACAGGATTATGTATCCAAAGCATTAAATACAATAACTCGATGCATCCAGGAAGTTAAAGGGGGAAAAGAACCAAGTAACTATTCTGATTTACTAAACGAAATTAAGCAAAATCTTTTAAACAGTGTTGACGATTCTCATAAGAACAGAGAATATTACTAGTGAGTGTCTTGGAGTACGGCAAAAAAACGCCTACATCCCTCAGCTAATGAAGAATGTAAGCGTCTGTATAATTGAGCAATGTTGGTAAGTTACCTGGTTTTATTGACAACACTCTTTTTTCGTCTACGTCTCAATTCTGCACCTGCAAGTCCTGCAATACCGATTCCCAGAAGAGCGACGGTGGTTGGTTCCGGAACAGCAGCGAGATCGGTAGCTCCAACGGTGAATCCATGCCAACCCTCAGTGGTATCTGTAAATGTAATCGAAGTGTACGTACCAGGCAGTCGAATGACACTGTGGACTTCTCCCGATCCGAAAAACCCTGTACCGCTGCCATTCAGTATCGGTGTTCCATTCCCCCAGTAGCCATGACCAAAACTCAGAATTTCTATCGGTACCCCGAATTCAACCGTATTGTTATTCCAACTGACCAGTGCCAAAAGAGGATCGACGACAGCTTCTGAGAACGTGATTGTCTTAGCGCCACCGACACTCAAAGCAATGATATCTGAAGCAGGGGGCGCATTGTCTACTTCCGCACTTATATATGGCGCTGAAGGGTTCCAGTAATTGACTCCGCCCGCTGTTTGAGCAAACGAATATGGACCACTGTATGTCATGTCAACGGTGCTCGAACCAAATGTCAGAGTTCCTGTTACTTCTGATGGCGCACTAGCTGTCCAATCCGTCCAAGACACGGGAACTGCCATCACAGCAGATGCAGGAACAGTAAGTAAAACAATTATACAAAAATTTCTTAATAATAATTTCATAGTACTCTCCTTAATTACACTGTTAAAAAAAAAGCCGCTATTATATTATTTTGTTAGTCTAATATCTATAGATTTTCATTAACTACACATACACAAGATCAAAAAAAAGACCTAGGTTAATATATATTTATACTATTACAAGGTTTTTTTATACGAGAAAATGCCGACAAGCACTGCGTATACATTCAAACGTTTTCAAAAAATAACACAAAGTAAGTGACTTGTCAACACGAAATTTATAATATCAGAGGTCAGGTTTTTTAGCCTTGTGAACACCGTTAAAACCCGGTGAGAAGTCAAGCCTGACCTTTTTATTGATTAATGGCTCTTCAGAAAAAAACAGACCACTGCTGGTCAGGGCATTAAGCATGAATCTAAACATTTCGGTTCAATCTACTAGATGAAACCAGCAGAAAATCTAATTCGGATTGGTCGTTTAGACATTAGTTATACTGCGCCTCGTTAAGCTAGCATTTTCCTTCAAAAAGTCTCTCACTTTCTTTATATCAGTCCAAACCTTTTTCTTGTCACCAGGATTTCTCAGTAAGTATGCAGGGTGATAGGTTGCCAGAAGTTTTGTACTTTGATACTCAAAGAACCTTCCTCGCAGGTTACCTATAGATTCTGTTGTGTCCAACAGTGTCTGCGCGGCAAATGTACCTAACGCGCATATTATCATTGGGCGTATTATTTCAATCTGCCTGATCAAGTGCGGAGAACACAACACTATTTCATTTGCATTTGGATTTCTGTTATCCGGTGGACGGCACTTAAGGATATTGGCAATATATACATCGCTCCTTTTCAGCCCTATAGATTCTATAATTCTGGTCAAAAGCTGCCCGGCTTTTCCGACAAATGGCTCTCCCTGCTGGTCCTCGTAATAACCGGGGGCCTCTCCTACAAACATTAGTTCTGCATCCGGATCGCCTGCCCCGAAAACTACATTTGATCTCGCATGACATAACTCACATTTTATACATTTTTTTACCTGTTCTTCTAATTTTCCAAGCTCCTCAATCTTCTCTGATTTGTTCAATTCAACTGATTTTTCTTCATTATAAAAATCGAAATTATTGCAAACAGATTCTTGCGTTGAGGGTTGAGTAATTACGTTCTCTTCACTGGATAACGAGTCTTTAATTACGGGATCCAACTGCAGGTAATTTACCCCTAACTTTCTTTCCAGGTCAACCTTATCGGAAAGGACCTTAAGCAGTGACAATACCTCAGCTTTTGCTTCCTGTAGTTTTACTGGTTTAACTGATTTACTCATGTTTATTACTTTCACAACCAGGTTAATACTTCAATAATAACATGCTATCAAGAATCCACCCTACCACCCATGTTTTAATTGTGGCAAAACTACTAGCGTGAATGGTGAAATGCAGTTTGAACAGCTTAAACAGTCAAAAAGGTTTAAGCTGCTATTACAAGTAATTCAAACTTTTTATAACATGTCAGGATTATATATAAGCTTCCAAAGCGTGTCAAAATCTCTTTTTCCTTGAATTTATCATAAGACAAACCTAGAATACTAAATTCTACATATTTACCTCTTCGGAGCAGAGTTACGATGCAAATCACCGTAAATGATGAAAACAAAGAATTTCCAGCCAAAACATCAGTATCAGAACTGCTGAAAAGTTTTGATATGGATGAAAGGTATGTTGCGGTAGAATTAAATCGTAAAATAGTTCCACGCACACAATTCAGTGAGAAATTACTGGTGGAAAATGATATTTTAGAAATAGTTACTTTTGTAGGTGGTGGATAATAAAATGAGTGATACAGTTCTCAAACTTGGCAAATACGAGTTTAAATCAAGATTGTTTGTTGGTACGGGAAAATATGAGACCTTAGACATAATGAAAGAGGCTCTGGAAGCAAGCGGTTCAGAGGTTATTACAGTAGCGGTAAGAAGAGCGAATATTGAAGGTAAACCGGGAGAATCGCTGCTCGATTATATTGATAAAGAAAAATATACTATCCTTCCCAATACTGCAGGGTGTTTTTCAGCAGATGAAGCCATCAGAACAGCATTTATGGCAAGGGAATTGGGGATTTCTGACTTAATAAAACTTGAAGTATTAGGCGATAAAGATACACTGCTGCCAGACCCTGTTGGCACTTTAGAAGCCACTGAAAAGCTGGTAAAAGAAGGTTTTACCGTACTTGTATATACCTCTGATGACCCTATCATAGCAAAACGCCTTGAAGACGCCGGAGCGACAAGTGTGATGCCGGCGGGAGCGCCTATAGGTTCAGGTCAGGGAATCCTGAACCCTAATAACATAAGGATAATTCTGGAGACATTGAGCGTGCCTGTTATAGTTGATGCCGGAGTGGGAACCGCTTCAGATGTGACTGCTGCTATGGAACTTGGTTGCGTGGGAGTATTGTTAAATACGGGGATTGCACAGGCAAAAGAGCCTGTCCAAATGGCCAAAGCGATGAAACTTGCGTGTGAGTCGGGCCGTCTGGCGTATTTATCAGGCAGAATACCAAAGAAACTGTACGCGAATGCCAGCAGCCCTTTAAAAGACTTTTAAAAATCATTTCCTATTGACAATCTTAGAAGCTGTCAGATAATTACCATACTCTGAATAAATTTACTGTGTTACAAGCATGGACAAACGAGTTTATCCATGCCACCTATTCTGTTTATTCTCATAGAAATAAAATAGATAATGTTAGCCAAACGTATAATACCCTGCCTTGATGTTAAAGATGGCAGAGTGGTAAAAGGGACTAAATTTTCAGGTTTGAGAGATTCCGGGGATCCTGTAGAAATTGCTGAACTGTACTGTCAGCAAGGTGCGGATGAACTGGTCTTTCTTGATATTACCGCCTCACATGAAAAAAGAGGCATTATACTTGATGTTGTAAGGCATACGGCAGAAAATGTTTTTATGCCTCTTACGGTTGGCGGTGGAATTAGAACTATTGATGATATCAGGACTCTCCTGAACGCCGGCACAGATAAAGTATCTATAAACACTACTGCGGTAAAAGACCCTGAGTTTATAAATAAAGCATCTAAACGCTTTGGAAGCCAATGCATTGTAGTCGCCATTGATGCGAAGAGAGAAGGAGACGGATGGGGAGTATTTATAAATGGCGGGCGTACCCCTACTGGAAAAGATGCGGTTGAGTGGGCTAAAGAAGTAGAATCAAGAGGAGCTGGAGAGATACTCCTAACCAGTATGGACTGTGACGGTACCAAAGATGGTTTCAACCTTGAACTTACACGGACAATATCTGAAAGTCTGGAAATACCAGTTATAGCATCCGGTGGCGCTGGAAATCTTGATCATTTCTATGACGTATTTACAAAAGGCAAGGCAGATGCCGCATTGGCTGCATCCATTTTCCATTTTAAGGAGTACGAGATAGCCACGGTAAAGGATTTTTTGTCTGATAAAAGAATAATAGTGAGAAAAACATGAATTATTCTGATTTTGAATAAATTAATTAATAGTGCAGTATAGCTGCGGCTGAAGTTTGAAGTGCCTTAAATGAACAAAAGTATCTAAAGAGCAGACGCATAAACTTACAAAGATGTTGATAGTAAAAGAGTTATAAAAAGAGTTAGAGGCAATATTTTGTAAAAGGAGCGACAAGAATAATGTGCCAACGAGCCAGTAAGCCGTATTTTAAAGGGTTTTGTGAAATAATTTACAAAATCCAATAGTAGAATTACAAAATACGGTGCCCAACTTGTATAATAGAAGTCACACAATAACACAAACTACTATACAAGAAAGGACACGCTAGAATGCTACCAATATCACAAATTCAAATCAACCAAAAATCGCTACTAATTCACACTGTTCACGAAGATGACAAAGTACTGCTTAATACACCAGATGCGGAATGGTTTCGGGCTTTATATTATTTTCCCTGGGAGAAACACCGTAATTTCGGTGCTGAGTACTACGATGCACTTTATGAATTTAATAAACGAGAAGAGAGAAAGAGGCTGAAAAATCAACCCCAAAAGCAAGTAGTATTATCTCAGAGCAAAGAAGATGCAAGACAGGAGCTTTTGTTTAATAGAGCAACAATGCAAGTTGACAAGGAGAAGAGAGGTGATGTGCTTTATGAAGTAGCGGCTGAATCAAAGCAGCGGATGGTAAGTCCCCTGAGTATATCTCCCGGGGTAGTGCCATTTCGATTGGGAGGTAAGAGGCCAAAATGTTTTTTTGCGTTGTTAAAAAGTTTTTTGGGTACAGCTCTAATGGGATTTCCGTGCGAGCCGGAAAAAGTGTCCATGTTATTAAAGAGTAATCCGAGTTTTGTGCGAGTATGTGGATTTGCACCGAAGGGGGAAAGGGATGAGTATTGTAGCAGGCATATACCAAGTGAGCGTAAACTGCAGCAATTTGACCAGATCATGAGTGAGTGGGGGCTATGGGATAAGATGAAGATTGCGCTGGTAACTGAGAACATAGAGACAGGTGCGATTAAAATAGAAAAGGAAGTAGTAGGAGATACAACTCACTATTATGCATATTCAGGGTTTGAGACAGTAAAGTATAAGGACGAAGATGGTAAGGAGGAGCAGAAGAAGTCGCAATCAAAGCTGACTAAGAGGTGTCGCTGTCAGGACAGAGACAAGTGTGAACATGACTGGGTATTGGCAGATGAAGGAGCGGGGACAATCGTGAAATCCATAACAAAGATGTATTGGGGGCACAAAGCAAGTATTGTAGGTTTTCCACGTCAAGGCGTGCCTCTGGATGCAAGAGCAGTGTTGGATGGACCGACACATGATGGAGAGACATATTTTCCACATGTAGAAAAGGTATTTGATACATATCCGGTGATTGAAGAATCGGTTAAAAGAGCGTTGTATGATAGCGCGTGTGATAGCAGAGATTTGAAAGATAAGTTTATGGACAAACTCGGCTTAGAATTAAAGGCATCTTTAAATCCAAGGCGCAAGAATGGAATAACAGATGGTTTGCCGCGTGGCATGGAGAAGATAACGCCGTATGGTGTGGTAATATGCAATGGTGGCCATGAGATGGATTACAAAGGAATGCGTTATGAAAAAGAAAAATTCATTTACCATGCGCCAACGGATACAGATGGTGAACCGGTGTGTTCAACATGCTTGCATCAGGTAGAGTGTTGTCCCAATTCGTTAACTGGCAGGATGATTAATATATCATTTGGGTTATTACCCCACATAGACACGGAAGATCCTCCAATGGCAAAGAGATTCAAGGCAATAATGACACGTCGTCCTTCAGTTGAGCGGTGCGGCTGGAGCTTGAAGTGTGATATTGGTGATGATCGTTTAAGCAAGAGAGGGAATCTTGCGTTTCAGGCATACCTGGACAAGACGATGATTGCTTTTCATCTGTTGTTACAGAATTAAATTGGTGATTTTTAAAGTAAAAAACAAAAAACCGTAGGAGAGGTGTTTTCAAATTTGCAAATTATCTCCATTGTTGGTGCTGTGCAGTTTTATACTGTCTTCTTTTAACGTAATTTTGAAGTACGATTGAAAAAAATTTTTGCATCAAGCGCTTTTCGTGCGAGTTTATGCGGAGGCTCTAAAGGAAAAAATTTTTTTCACAACTTTAGCTTATTTCAAACTTTAGGCATTTTTGAATTTTATGATAAAAAAATGGTTGTATTTTCAGGCTATTTATTTTATCATGTTCCTTCGTACAAAATTTTAACATAAAAATAATAAACACTTGAAATGAGTCAATCACTGGAAGCTAAAGTAGAACCTGAAGTTGTATTGGACTGGATAAATAAGATTGGTAGTGATTCTTCTTCGACCGTTCCCCTGTTACAGGCAGTACAATCAAAATATGGTTATCTGCCAAGAGTTGCAATGGACCTGATAATTCAAAACTCCGATATTTCAGGCAGTCAGGTTTACGGTGTAGCTACCTTCTATTCTCAATTCAGATTAAAACCGGTCGGACGACACATGATAAGAATTTGCCACGGCACTGCCTGTCACGTTACAGGTGCAGACAGATTGGATACTTCCTTACGCCACATCCTCAATATTACTGATGAGGAACAGGATACCGCTGAAAATGGAAGTTACACGATAGAGCAAGTTGCCTGCATTGGATGCTGCAGTCAGGCCCCGGTACTGGTAATAGCTGACGAAGTCTCCGGAAACCTTACTGGCGCAAACGCTCAAAGGGCATTGAAAAAACACGCCAAAAAGAACGAAGAAATTGTGGCCAATATATAGTAGCTGAAAGATTGAGAGAATAAAACAGAATACAGACAGGATATATTTATTTATCTTTTTTCGCTTTGAGCGACATAGCTTTTATCTAATCCCATCAGTATAGCTGGTGGTTTAACCGATAATTTATTGAGAATTGAACAATGGAAGCTAATAATCTTAACGTAATTGTTGGAGAAGGGACTTGCGGAATTGCGGCTGGCTCAAAGGAAGTAATCGAGGCTTTCCGGAAGCATGCTCCCGAAATGAATATCAGAACCGTCGGTTGTGTCGGTATGTGTCATCAGGAAGTAATCACCGAAATAAATGATGGTAATGGTAATAGACACATATACGGTAACGTCACAAAAAAAACAGTTCCGTCAATCATAAAATTCCATAAAGGAGAGGGAGATCTACCAGAAGACCAGCTGATATTCTCGCCAGACAACCAGGATCTGGACAAATGGCGATATCTGGCACATCAAACAAGAATAGCCCTTCGAAATGTTGGATATCTTGACCCCACTTCGATTTCAGAATACCAGGCAAGAGATGGATATAAGGCGATAAAGAAAATTTTAGCGGATATGACGCCTGAACAGGTTATTGAGGAAGTCAAGATTTCATGTATTAGAGGACGAGGTGGCGCCGGATTCCCAACACATGTTAAATGGAATTTTGCAAAACAATCTGAAGGAGACATAAAATATCTGATTTGTAACGGTGATGAAGGTGACCCAGGTGCGTTTATGGACCGATCACTCCTGGAAGGAGACCCCCATAATGTGATTGAAGGTATGTTGATTGCCGCATATTCATTTGGTGCATCAAAGGGTTACGCATATATCCGTGCAGAGTATCCGCTTGCTGTAAAGAATTTTGGTAAAGCAATAAAAGATGCTCATGAACTTGGTGTTCTGGGGGATAACATTCAAGGAACGAACTTCTCATTTGATATAAAAATCAAAGAAGGGGCAGGAGCTTTTGTCTGCGGAGAAGAGACGGCGCTTATCGCTTCAATTGAAGGAGATCGGGGAATGCCAAGATTTAAACCCCCCTTCCCTGCCATTAAAGGATTATTCGGAAAACCGACAATAATAAATAATGTAGAAACCCTGGCAAACCTGCCATGGATAATCAATAAGGGCGGGAAAGCCTATGCCTCCCATGGAACAGAAGATTCCAAAGGTACAAAAGTTTTTGCGCTGGCTGGAGCAATAAAAAAAGGTGGCCTGGTAGAAGTTCCGATGGGAACTAAGATTCGAGATGTCCTGGAAGATATCGGAGGAGGATCTTCATCCGATAAACCACTAAAAGCCGTACAGCTTGGAGGGCCATCCGGAGGATGTGTACCAGAGAATCTTTTTGACACTACAATCGAATACGCCGCAATAAATGCTACAGGTGCTATTATGGGTTCCGGTGGTATGATAGTCATGGACGAATCGACCTGTATGGTTGATCTCTCCAAATATTTCCTCAGCTTTACTCAGAACGAATCATGCGGAAAATGTACCTTTTGCAGAATAGGTACGTTAAGGATGAGAGAACTTTTATCCAAGATTTGTGACGGTCACGGTGAAATGGAAGATATTGAAGCCCTTGAAGAGCTTACCGAGCAGATTAAAAAATCCAGTCTATGCGGTCTTGGACAGACTGCGCCAAACCCTGTTGCAACAACACTGAAATATTTCCGCAATGAATACGAGGCCCACATAAAAGACAAGAGATGTCCTGCCGGTGTATGCAAAAGCCTGATAACACATACAATTATTTCTACGGATTGTACTGGTTGTTCCTTATGCGAGATCCAATGTCCGGTCAATGCGATAACTGGGCAAAAGAAGGTAAAAGGATCTTATGTCATTGATCAGGCAGCATGTATCAACTGCGGAATGTGTTTTGAAGTATGCAACTCAAAAGCTATTAAAGTAGAATAATATTTTTTAATTTAATTAATTAAAGCCCCAGGTATTGATAATGAGTGAGAATGTAAAGATAACATTAAATGGCAAAGAAATAGAAGTCCCTGCTGATGCGACAATCAGAGAAGCAGCGAAAAGCCAGGGCATAGATATACCGACTTTTTGTTATGATGATAGATTAAAGGCATATACAAGTTGTTTTTTATGTGTTGTGGAGGTAGAGAATGCAAGAAACATGATACCTGCCTGTAGTACAACTGTTACTCCGGGTATGGTTATAAGAACTGATACTGAAGCTATTAAGACGACACGGAAAATGGCCCTTGACCTGCTTTTGTCTGATCACAGTGGAGACTGTATTGCGCCTTGTGAAGATACATGTCCTTCAAATATTGATATACAAGGATATATTGCTCATATATCAAATGGAAACTTTCCTGCTGCTGTTAAATTAATTAAAGAAAGAAACCCCCTACCTGTAATTTGTGGCAGAATATGTCCTCATCCGTGTGAATCACAATGCAGGAGAGGTCTTGTTGATGAACCGATAGCTATTAACCCACTGAAAAGATTTTCTTCCGAATACGAACTGGAACATGGTCCGTTTATGCCCGAAACAAAACCGGATACAGGTAAAAAGGTGGCAATTGTAGGTGGAGGCCCTGCCGGATTATCAGCGGCTTATTACCTGAGGCAAGAAGGACACGCTGTAGACATCCATGAGGCGCTGCCTGAATTAGGAGGTATGGCCCGCTACGGTATACCAAGATTCAGACTACCTTGGGACAAGATGGATAAAGAGATTAGCGCGATTATTGGACTTGGAGTAAATGTTCATCACAATAAGAGCCTGGGCAAGGATTTCACCATTGATGATCTCAAAAAAAATGGTGCTGACGCTGTACTGATAGCCATTGGTGCACACAGAGCCAAAAAGATGATGGTTGAGAATGAAGATATACCGGGGGTAATCGGAGGAATAGATTTCCTGCGTAAGGTTGTGCTGGGTGAAGAGGTAAATGTCGGCAAAAAAGTTGCAGTTATAGGCGGTGGAGATACTGCAATGGATTGTTGCCGTGTTGCCAAACGTGCCGGAGCAGAAGATGTAACTCTGCTATATAGAAGATCACAGGAAGAGATACCTGCCCTGCAACATGAACAGGATGAGACTATCGAAGAAGGTGTTGAATTCAGGCTACTGACCGCTCCGGTAGAGGTACTGGAGGAAAATGGTAAGGCTAAGGGCTTGAAAGTTATTTCAATGGAACTTGGTGATCCTGACGAATCCGGCAGGCGCAGACCTAAACCTGTAGAGGGAAGTGAGGAGGATCTTGAATTTGATCTGATCATTGCTGCCATTGGACAAGATCCGGATGTTTCCTGTATAGAAGATGAGAAAGAAGTGCCTGAATGTACCAGGTGGAGCACCTTCGTATATGATGAAAAAACCATGATCACAAGCGTTGAAGGCGTATTTACAGCAGGTGACTGCGCATTCGGACCGGATACTGTAATTCGTGCTGTATCCGAAGGAAAACAGGCTGCCAAAGCTATCAATCTTTACTTCAGTGGTGCAAAAGTTGAACTTAAGAAAGAGTATCAGATTTCAGCTGGAAGGTTAAAAGACCTTGACATGGCTGACTTCTCACCCAGATACGTTCATCAGAAGAGAGCCTTGGAGACTACACATCCAGCGGATGTCCGCATGGCAGCAGGAGGATATGATGCCATAAACGTCGGAATCGATGAAGCACAAGCACTGGCAGAAGCAGCACGATGCATAGAGTGCGGCTGCAAGGCCAGATTTGATTGTGATCTCAGAAACTACTCCTCGGAATACGGAATCGGTGATGTAAAGTACAAAGGTGACAGGAGAAAGTACGATGTAGATACAAGGCATCCTTTAGTCAGTATTGAAGCCGATAAATGTATTACCTGCGCTTGTTGCGTAAGGGTCTGCAGTGAAGCCAGAAAGATATCTGCCCTCTCTTTTGTCAACAGGGGATTTGTTACCAAGATTGCGCCTAACTTTGATGATCCACTGCAGAACACAGACTGTGATGCCTGTGGAATGTGCATTGATCTGTGCCCTACCGGCACTCTGGCAGAAAATACCGGCAAGGAATATGGTCCCTGGGTAACTGATATCAGCATCAGCACCTGTACATCATGCCCGAGAGGTTGCGCCATAAAGGTGCATACAAAAGAGGGTTTGATAACGAAAGTACAGAGCGTTGATAACGACCCGATTAACGGAGCTATGATTTGCAGAGAAGGCAGGTTCTCGAATCACCTTCAGGACAAGGCTATTGAACTTACTGATAATGAACTGAAAGAGCAGTTGAATAATGCCAGAAACCTTTTGGACGATGCCAGCAAACTGGCAGTAATAGTTTCGCCTAAACTAACGGTTGAAACACTTTTTGCGGCAAAAAGTCTCTGTGAAGAGAAAAATGGAACACTTTACTATATACCCGGCGAAAAATCCGAACCAAACAAGTTTCCATTTGCAAAACTAAAGAACAGTTCCAACACCGCTTTATTAAATAAAATGGGCGCAAAAGCATGGGATAACGCTAGTACTGATTGCATCCTTCTCGTTGGAGCCTATCTGGAAAATAAACCTAAGGAGTCCGTCAAAGTAATTACCATGAGCAACTTTAAAAACGGCATCGCACCGGATGCGCAAATACCACTGGCAGACCCGTTAAAAAGCGAAGGTGCTGTACTAACAGACGAAGGATATCTGGCCTTCTTAAATACAAAATTGCCTGTTGGTAAGGATTTAACTCCTTACACTCTCCTGGCAAACCTGGGTGGCTTGAATGGATTCGAAGACATTGCTTCAATCAGAAAGCAATTGGCAGCGTCAGTCACTGAACTGAATGGATTGTTAGAAAGTGGTAGCGACAGGCTTGTAAAGACCAATCTTACACCTGAAATGATAGATGTTGCACCAGATTGCCGTGAAGTCGCTTTTGCAAAATATTGTGAAGGTCTGGGATTGTAACGCTCGCAATTCTGCAAACTACAATTGCATCAACCCTCTGCTTTCATCAGAAATCCATGAGCACTCAGTCCGGCACCGAAAGCAACTATTAAACACCAATCACCAGGAGCAACACCCTTACTTAAAATCTCACGCAAAACAAACAGAACTGTCGGAGACGACATATTCCCATATCCCGCAAGAATATCACGGGTCATTTGTAATTTTATTTCCGGAATACCCAATTTGTCTCTGACCGCGTTGATCACCTTTTCTCCTCCTGGATGGAATGCCCAGTGTTTAATATCTTCCCGTTTCAGCCCGCTGGGTGTTAACAGGTCATTTACTACTCTGGCAACCGTTTTACTGGCAAACGCAGACAACTTTAAGGAAAGCTGGTTATGCAATTGTCCGTTTCTGTATATGTATCGTATATCTTCACGATATTTTGTGTCACACCTGCTCGCTGATGCAACCAGTCTTAATACACCGGGACGACTCCATAAAACCGCAGCAGATGCACCGTCAGCAAAGAGCGCGTTTGAAACAATCAGACTCAAATCATCTGCCATCTGAAATGTTGCACTGCAGATCTCTATTGAAACACTCACAACTATTTCGTCTCTTTTCCCTTGTATTATATCCCTGCAAATCTGCAAGTTTGGAATAGAACCGCCACAACCGCTCCCCACAAGATCATGTATTCTTATATTATTTGAAAAACCCAGTTTTTCCAGAAGATACGTTGAGATACCCGGACAAATGTAACCGGTACAGGTATTCACCACTAAACCGGTTATATCGCCGGTTGTAATCCCTGCCTGTACAAGGGCGTTATTTATTGCCTGAGAGGATAGCTCTACAGCCCACTCGGTAAATCTGGCAATGCGAGAATCCGGATCTTCGTTCACGAGACACTCAAGATCTTTTACGGCAATATACCTGTTTAATACACTCGGATGAGCAAAGATTTTAACCATTTTTGACATACTCTTTGGTTCTAAAACCTTTGAATAATGATTTCTCAGAAATGTTTCTGCCTCTGACTGCTTTACCGCATAAGGAGGAGTGGCGACACCAAGAGAAGCAATTGATACACTTTCATTCTTCATACGTAGGGATTCACTTTCTTTAAAAGGTTTTTATCTCAATTTTTTTAGATTATTTCTACGGATAGGATTACAAATCCATTCCTAACCATTTGAGCCCCCTGCGAATGTAACGTGTATTTTTCCAGAGTGGAGGTTTAACTCCCAACCAGTATCCGACAAAATTGATTGCAGGCAGAAATGGAAGGCTAATAGCATTCGGATTAATAAAATTCATGTGTGTTGCCATGCTGTTGTACACTTTTTTCAGTAACCATTCATGGTTAACAGATGGAGACAGATAAAATACCGGTTCAAGCATCTCCAGGGGAGACAGGTTTAACACCCCCTCTGTCCTTGCAATATTCTCCAGTTCAGTGCCGGGATAAATACGTATCCCTATCATGAAAAGCGCAACATCTCTCTTACTGATACATTTTTCCGCAAAGCGGAGGGTTTCCTGTACCGTATCTTCGGTTTCTCCAGGCCCTCCGAACATAAATACCCACAGGCACGGTATCCTGTGGTTTTGAATGATATCGGATGCCTTGAAGACATCACTCGCAGTAAAACCTTTCTTCAAACGATCTAAGACGGGATCCGCAGCACTCTCAACCGTAATACCAATGCCGACAAAACCTGCCTGTTCCATTGCTCCAATAAGATTATCATCCATAAAATACGGATTTAACTCCACGGTCTGAAGCCGGACATTTGTTCGAACCTTTGCGATAGTATCACATAATGCAATTGCATGATCATAGGGTGAATTAAATACATTATCTACGAATTCAACATCTCTTAAACCCCTTTTCTCAAGATCCATGATTTCCTCTCCTATCGTTTGAGGATCGCATAACCGGTAGTCCTGACCTTCGATCTTTCTATAGGTACAATAAACACATTTAAAATGGCATCCCAGTTTGGTTTGAATCGGCACTGGGGAAAATCTGGTAAGATAAGCGGGTAAATTTATCCACCGATGAAAATCCGGCACTAAACCGTTATCAGAAAAACGGTCTCCAAAACCGGTATTTATTCTGAAACCGGTATCTTCAATCCAGGCGACACCGGCAATATCTATTGGCATCCTGTTTTTTGACAACATATCCAGTACTTTAGGAAAAACAATTTCTCCATCACCCAATACTACCCAGTCTGCTCCGGTAAAACGGAGCAATGCTTCCGGCATTACACCAACGGCAGCACCTCCCAGAACGACTTTCGCATCTGTCTTCCCGCGAATAGTCTTCAAAAGTCGTGTCAGATCCTTATAGAACGCAACAGGTGCTGCATGTCATTGTTGGA